>JAFASQ010000572.1 GCA_019244395.1 Solirubrobacterales bacterium
GATCTCGCTGACCGTAACCGGCTGGGGCTCGGTGGGCATGGCGGGTCTCATACCCACCCTTCTGAGCCCTTAACAGCACGAGCGGGCGTAATGCCCGCTCGAGCCTGCAGGTCGCGCTCCCCTTTCCTTCATAGGAGCCCCAGGACTACATGTCAGGCCTGGCTGGCAAGACACTCCCGGTCCCGAACGGGACCGAGTGGGGAGCGGCCTCGCCCTGAAGCCTAGCGGCTGCTCTGCGCGGCTTGGGCGAGCAGCTCGTCGGCGACCGCGCACAGATCGGAGTCGAGGTGCCCGCAAAGCACGTCGCGCAGCAGGGCCCGCAGGTGCTCGGCGAGCTCGTCCACGAGCGCGTCGACACCCGGCTGGGCCGCGGCCAGACCGCCGATCACCGCGCGCTCGAGCGAGATCGAGTGGGCAACGCGCTCGGCCACGGCTGCCCGATCCTCCGGCTGGGCGCAGATCGCGGCCAGCCGGCCGGACAGGCGCCCGCTCGACGGCCCCTCAGGCTCGAGCAGTGCCCGTAGCGCCAGCAGGTAGTCCGTCAACGCCTCGAACGGGGCCAGGCGCTCGCAGCCCATCTCGAAGCGCGCCAGCGCCCAGGCGACCTCCCCGCTGCGGGCCGTGCGGCGCGCCACCAGGTTGCAGAACGCCCGCAGCTCGTCCTCCTGCATCGCGGCGATCCGCCGGGGCAGACCCGGCCGGCCGCTTCCACCGAGCGCCACCGATCGCCAAGCACCGACGTCGATCCTCGTCCAGGCGACTGGCCCCAGCGCGTACCTGCCGCGCTCAAACAGCCTGAGCGCGGTGAGCGTGCGGCGAAAGCGGGCGCGGGCGATGGACACCGGGGCGGGCGCCGCGCGGTCCTGGGGGGCACTTAGCACAATCAGCACGTGGGGGTCCTCGCCCTCGCCCCACACCGCCTCGGATGGCGCGTCCTCGAGCGCGTCGCCACGGATAAGCGATAGGCCGTCGCCCAGCGCCAGTTCCGTGGTGTCTGGATCCAGCGCGATCCCGAGCAGCGGCGCCACCACGATCGTCAAAGCGCGCCCCTCGTAGAGCGCGCGCTCGAGCTGGTCATAGGCGGCCTCGAAACGGGGGCGGTCGAACCCGAACTCGCTGCGCTCGGCGAACACCGCGGCGAGAAGAACGCGCAGCGCGGCGTCAGCACACTCCCGACGCTCAACCGGTATCCGCGGCTCCCCGCGCTGCCTGAGATAGATATCAACGCCCTCGAGACTGCTGAGCGCTCTCAGCGCCGGCGCGTAGGAGGGCAGTGCCGACAGCAGACCCAGGCGCTCCCGGATGAACGATCCGGTGAGCGGCCGGTAGCAGTAGAGCGGGACCCGGCCACGAGGACCGCCCGTGGTCTCGACGAGCTCGAACGGGATCTCGGCGCCCGACGCGGTCTCGGCCGATAGCTGGGCGGCCGCCTCGTCGACAAACGCCTCGATCACGTCATGCAGGGTCCGGTTGCGCACCTCCGCCGGTTCGCGCCCGTGCGCGACGATCCTCTATGGCGAACGGCCGGTTGCAGGCTTGCTACTAGATGCCGCGCTCGAGCGCGAGCACGAGGAGCACGACAGCGACCACGGCGGCGATCACGACCACGGCGAGGTTCGTCGCGAGGGCCAAGCGCAGCCCGCCGGCGGACAGGCGCCTGGGGCGCGAGCCCTGATCGTCCGCGCCGGCTCCCGGGGCACCGGTGCTCGCCGCGCCGGGCGACGGCGGTGACTCGATCGAACTGGACAGGGCGTCGTTGACGTACCGGTTCAGGCTGACGTCCTCACGCTCGGCGGCGAGCGCGAGCTGCTCATGCAGCTCGCTCGGCATGCGCACGAGGATGCGCCCGCTGTAGCCGGTCGCCGCCCGCGACCGGGAAGGCCGCCGGCCGGTCGACGCACTCGCGCGGCCTAGCTCGGCCGGGGCTGCCGTCGGACTGTCCTCTGCCCCGTTGTCTTTGCTCTGCGCGCCCACAGGGTCGATCTTAGAGGCCGCATGCGGTGATATCACCGATGTTTCGGCGCTATCACCTGGGGTGGCTCGCTGGCCCGACCGCGTCAGTTCGGCCCTCAGCTTCGTCAGGGCGCCCTCGAGCAGGCGGGACACGTGGGCCTGCGAGATGCCGACCGTCCGAGCGATCTGGCGCTCGGTCATGTCTGCGTGGAAACGGAGAAAGACGATGCGACGCTCACGGGCGTCCAGGACGCGAAGGCCGCCGGCCAGGAGCACGCGATACTCGCTCTCGGACTGGGGCTCGCCGTCGGCCTGGAGTTCGACTTCCGAATCATCGGCACCGAGCGCCACCGGGTGCCGAGCCAGGTCGGCCGCGATCAGCTGCTCCACCTCAGGCAGGTCCGCATCGAGCGCCGCGGCGAGCTCCCGGGCGTCAGGTGGACGCCCCAGGGATGCTGCGAGCTCCCCGCGCATTCGCCCGAGCTCGCTGGTCATCTTGTGCTTTTCACGGGGGAGCCGTACCCCGCTGCTTCGATCACGCAGATGGCGCCGCATCTCCCCCTCGACGGCCGGCGCGACAAACGTGGCAAAAGCCACACCTCGCTCTGGATCGAAGCGGCTTGACGCCTTGACCAGCCCGACGGAGCCGGCCTGGACTAGCTCGTCGAACTCCTCGCGCCCGCGCGCGTAGCGGCGTGCCATCGCCCGCACCAGCGGCAGATGCGAACGCACGAGATCGTGCCTCACGGCATCTGGAGAACCCGAGCCGTTCGGACCGGCTGGCGGTGCTACCGCCGATCGGAGATGAGTGTTGCGCTCGATGTCGCCTTGTCCCCCCGTGCGACCGATATCACCGCGAACGTAGCAGAGAAACCAGTCAGCCGAAGCTTTATGTATCGGATCACCGCGTCCGGCACACATTAATCAGTGGAACGTTGATCATGGCTGATCGTCAAGCTGGCAAGTCATGGGGGCCGTGGGGCTCGGTGCCATTCACCGCGGTGGTGCTCGCGTACCTGCTCATCGCGCCCGTTGGCGCGCACGCGGCCACTCCCGTCCCGAGCACCGGGGTTCAGCTCCCGGCGGTCGTGCCCGCCGGCGCACAGGCCGCCGTCGGCGCCGTTGTGGCCCAAGCCAGTGCGGCTCCGGTACCCGCCGCCGCCGCGGCCGCCGTGCCGGCCCCGGTGCGCGCCGCTGCCGCCGACGTCACCGCCCGGGTGCGCGCCGCCGCGGCCGCCGTGTCGGCGCCCTCGCCGCAGGCAGCCCCATCGGTGCCGCACGTCTCCGTCCCTTCGGTTCCGGCACCGTCGGTTGCGCCAACCGCACCCCCTGTGAACGTGCCCCGCGTGACCGTTCCCAGGGTCCCCCTGCCCAGTCCGCAAAGGGCACCGTCGCAGACCCCAGCCCTCGCCTCGAGTGCAGTGGCCGGTGCCGCGCAGCAGACCGGTTCGGTCGGTGCCCAGCTAGCGGGTGCGCACACGCGCTCGGGCGGCCGGCCCGAGAGCGTGAAGCCGTCTGGACGTCCGCCCGCGCGGCCGCCGACGGGTGCAGTTGCTCATCAAGCCTCTCGCCGCGTCGCCACGCCGCTTGCCTGGCAGCCGATCGCCGCCGGCGCGTCCGCCGCCTCGGTGGAGCGCGCTGGACCGTCGCAGCCGGTCCGGGCCGGTCGCATCCCTGAGCGACGACCTCCGCTCGTGGTTCACCACGCACCTGTGCGCGACATCGGCATCACGGAGGCCAGCGCGACGGCGTGGCCGACCGTGCCAACAACAGCTTCTCTCCCCCCAGGCGGTGCCGGAGGACCATCCGCCGGTGGCTCGGGCGGAGCAGCGGGTGGGATCGCCGCCGCGGTCCTGGCGCTCGCCGCCCTGGTCCTACTCCGCGGATTCCTGCCGGGACTGCTGGCCCTGGACGTCGTGCCCTGGCGGTCAGCGCTCCTGGCTTTCCGGCTCGAACGCCCCGGTTAGCTGCGGCCGGACCGAATCCGACCACTGCCGCGTGCAACCGCGCGGCACACCAGCTAACCAAGGAGAAACGAGCAGTATGAAATCGAAGTTGATCGCTGCTGCCGTCAGCATCGCTGCGCTCGCCGTTCCGGCGACGGCGATGGCGGACGGCAGCCAAGGAGGCAGCGCCGGAGGTGGTGGTGCCGGGCAGGCCCAGCTCGCGGGTCAAACCGCGATCACGCTCCAGAAGGCGCTCTCGTCGGCGAAGGCCGATCAGACCGCGGTGAACGCCAACGCCCCGGTGACGATCGGCGGCGGCAAGCCCTCGGGCGGATGTGGCTGCGCCGATGCACCGAGCACGCCGACGTCGGGCGGCTCGAACAGCGCTAATCAGCTCGCCCTCAACGGGGCGGCGAGCGGCGCCGGCAACAACGCCAACACGATGCAGACCAACACCCAGATGCAGAACGCGTCGAGCGCTGGCGCTTCGGTCGGCAGCGGCGGCGCCGGCCAGGCACAGCTGAGCGGGCAGAAGGCCGTGACCGGCCAGCTGGCCCTCTCCTCGGCCAAGGCCAAGCAGAACACGACCAACGCCAACTCGGGCGGGAGCAGCGGCGGCAGCTCGAGCGGGTGTGGTTGCGACCATGCCCCGAGTACGCCGAGCTCGCCCTCGGGCGGCTCGAACAGCGCCAACCAGGGTGCGGCGAATGTCGCGCTCAGCGGCGCAGGCAACAACGCAGGCACGACACAGAACAACAAGCAGACCCAGACCGCCAGCTCGAGCTGCACGTACGGCTGCGGCGGCGCCGGACAGTTCCAGGCGTCGGGTCAGAGCGCGGTAACGCTCCAGGCGGCGCTGTCAAGCGCGAAGGCCGATCAGACCGCGGTGAACGCCAACACCCCGGTCACGATTGGTGGCGGCAACAGCTGTGGCTGTAACCAGCCGCCGAGCACTAAGCCGTCGGGTCCGCCGTCGGGCGGAAACTGCGGCTGCAACCAGCCTCCGCCTCCGCCGAGCAACAGCTGCGGCTGCAACCAGCCGCCGCCTCCGCCGCCGAGCAACAACTGCGGCTGCAACCAGCCGCCGCCTCCACCGCCGAGCAACAACTGCGGCTGCAACCAGCCGTCGGGCGGTGGCGTCTCGAGCGGCAACAACAGTGCCAATCAGGGTGCCCTCAACGGAGCGGCTAGCTTCGCGGGCAACAACGCCGGAACGACCCAGACCAACAACCAGACCCAGAATGCCGGGTCCAGCTGCATCGCTGGGTGCGGCGGCGCGGGCCAAGCCCAATTGAGCGGGCAGGAGGCCCTGACCGCTCAGCTGGCGGCGTCCGAGGCCGCGGCGAACCAGACCACGGTCAACGCCAACGTCCCGGTCACCATCGGGGCCGGCAACGTGTCGAGCGGCAACAACGGCGCCAACCAGCTCGCCGCCAACGGCGCGCTGAGCGGCGCCGGCAACAACGCCAACACGACCCAGTCCAACACCCAGGCGCAGACCGCCGGGTCCAGCTGCATCGCTGGATGCGGCGGCGCCGGTCAGTTCCAGGCGTCCGGCCAAAGCGCGGCAACGCTCCAAGCAGCGCTGTCGAGCGCGAACGCGAACCAGACCGCGGTTAACGCCAACGTCCCGGTCACGATCGGCGCCGGCGACGTCTCGAGCGGCAACAACAGCGCCAACCAGGCTGCGCTCAATGGAGCAGCCAGCCTCGCGGGCAACAACGCCAATACGAAACAGACCAACACGCAGATGCAGAACGCGCCGAGCGGCGGTCCGTCCATTGGAGGTGGTGGCTCCGGACAAGCCCAGGTGAGCGATCAGGATGCCCTGACCGCTCAGCTGGCGGCCTCCGAGGCCGCGGCGAACCAGACGGCGGTCAACGCCAACGTCCCGGTCACGATCGGCGCCGGCAACGTATCGAGCGGTGACAACAGCGCCAATCAGTTCGTCCTGAACGGGGCGCTGAGCGGCGCCGGAAACAACGCCGGCACGACCCAGACGGGAGGTCAAAGCCAGGGCTAGCAGCTAGCACGCTCCCGGCCAGTCCACGCCTCGCGCGGATTGGTC
>JAFASQ010000169.1 GCA_019244395.1 Solirubrobacterales bacterium
TTCATCGAGCACTTCGAGTCGAAGGGCCCGGAGGAGGAGACGGAGTCAGCCGACCCGACGGCCGCCATGGAGCCCGAGGAGGCGCTCCACTGGCACATCCTGCGCCGCAAGCGCGACGGCGTGGAGGATCAGATCGACCGCTCCGTAGACAAGATCGGCGCCGTTCCGACGCTCAACGACGTGCTGCTGCCCGCCATGAAGGAGGTGGGCGACAAGTTCGGCGCCGGCGAGCTGATCCTCCCGTTCGTGCTCCAGTCAGCCGAGGTGATGAAGCGCGCGGTGAAGCAGCTCGAGCGCTACCTCGACAAGATCGAGGGCTACACCAAGGGCACGGTCGTGCTCGCGACGGTGTTCGGCGACGTCCACGACATCGGCAAGTCGCTGGTCAACACGATCCTGACCAACAACGGCTACAGCGTCGTCGACCTGGGCAAGCAAGTCCCGATCCAGACCATCATCGATGCCGCGGTCGAGCGCAAGGCCACCGCGATCGGCCTGAGCGCGCTGCTCGTCTCGACCTCCAAGCAGATGCCGGCCTGCGTCCAGGAGCTGCACGCCCAGGGCCTCGAGTTCCCGCTGCTGATCGGCGGCGCCGCCATCAACCGCAACTTCGGCCTGCGCATCCTCTATCCGAACGGCACCGAGTCCGACGAGGTCTACCAACCCGGCGTGTTCTACTGCCGCGACGCGTTCGAGGGGCTGGCCAAGATGGACGCGCTGGTCGACGACGACGCGCGCGCGGCGCTCATCGCCAAGACGCGCGACGCGGCCCGCGTGCTCCGCGAGCGGCCCGAGCAAACCGATGATGACGCGCCGCCGGTCACCGATGCCTCGGCCCGCGCGGCCGTCGCCACCGACAACGCGATCCCGGAGCCGCCGTATTACGGCGTCCGCGAGATCCACGTAGACATGGACGAGGTCTACCGCCACCTCGACACCCACGTGCTCTTCAAGCTCCATTGGGGCGGCCGCGGAGTCAAGGGCGAGGAGTGGCGGCGCCTGGTCTCCGAGGACTTCAGGCCGCGCCTTGAGCGCATGTGGGACGAGCAGACCTACCTGCACCCGCGGGCGCTGCTCGGCTACTTCCCGTGCAACTCCGACGGCAACGAGCTGATCGTCTGGCACCCCGAAGCTCCCGGACAAAGGGAGCTCACGCGCCTGGTCTTTCCCAGACAACCGCGCCATGACCGCATCTGCCTGGCCGACTTCTACCGCCCGCTCGAGACCGGGACTCCTGACGTGGTGGCCATCCAGGCCGTCACCGCGGGCCACGAGGTGACCGAATTGATGGCCAAGCTCGAGGCCGACGGCGAGTTCGCCGAGCAGCTGTTCGTTCACGGCCTCGGCGTGCAGACGGCCGAGGGCATGGCCGAGTGGCTCCACGCGCGCGTCCGCGCCGATCTCGGCATCGGACCGCAGCAGGGCCGCCGGTACTCGTGGGGCTACCCCGCCTGCCCCGAGCAGGCAGAGCACGAGAAAGTGTTCGACCTGCTCGACGCGCCCTCGATCGGCCTCCGGCTGTCCGGCGGCTACGCCGTCGAACCCGAGCAGTCCACGCTGGCCATCGTGGCGCACCATCCCCAGGCCGTTTACTTCGGCATGAAGTCGGGCTTCCTGCCCAAGACCGCCCGCCAGGCGGCCGACGAGCTGATCGCCGGCACCGACAAGGACCCAACCCGCCTGGACGAGCTCACCGACGCCGAACCCGACGACGGAGCGGACGATGTCCTTCAGACGTCCCTCTCAACGTCTGGGGCCGTCTGAAGGGCATCTGTCCGCCCGTCTCAGCCTTCCCTGACTAGTGCCCCGACACTAGGACTGCGCGCTGGCGTCGGCGGCACGCCCGGCGCGCGAAGAGCTCGGACGCGCCGGCAGCTTGACCGGCGTGGTGTGCATGGCCCGCAGCCTGATCTCGCGCCAGGACATGCCCTCCTTGAGCAGCGCCGGCATGCCCATGACGATCGCGGTGGTCACCTCGACCGCCTGCAGGATCACCCCGTAGGCCACGCCGTCGCCATAGCTGACGTGCCAGCCGGTGTGCAGCACCGCGACGCACGCGGCCTGGAACACCCCCAGGTTGGCCGGCGTGGCCGGCAGAACCGCCGTGATGTTGACCGCGAACAGGACGCCGGCCGCGGCGGCGATGCCAGCGTGCTTGTCAAGCCCGAGCGCGACCAGGAGCACCCAGCAGGACAGACACTGGAGCGCCCAGGCCGACAGCTGCGCAGCCGCCGCGGTGGCGCCGAGGTGCGGCCGGCGGAACACGATCAGGCCTTCGCGCACCCGGGCCACGCCCCGCCGGGCCTGCGCGGCCAAGGCGTGCAGGCGCGAGGATCCCGAAGGCGCGCCACGCAGCAGGACCGGCGCCAGCAGGACCACGATGAGCAGCGCCACCGGGGCAATCGCCGCCGCCAAGAGCGCGTTTTGGTGGCCGCCCGAGAAGTCGACCGAGGAGAACATGATCGCGCCGAGCACCAGCAGCGCGACGATGTTGAGGAGCGTCTGCGAGACCACCGTCCCGAGCACGATCGGCAGGTTCTCGCGCGGACGTCCGGTCCGCCGGGCCACGACCAGGGCGCGTGACGGCTCGCCCAGGCGCGCCGGCAGCGTCGAGGACATGAGCACGCCGATGAACGTCCCCTGCGCCGCATCGGCCAGCCGGACCCGGCCGCGCGGCAGGGCCGCCCGCAGGATTGCGTGCCAGGAGACGGCGCGCAGCACCATCGAGGAGCACATGATCGCGAGGCCGAGCACGACCAACGTCGGGCTCGCGGTGATGAGCGCGGCCGCGATGTTGGTCAGCCCGATTTTCTGGAGCGCCAGGAACGCCAGCACCGCGCCGCCCGCCGACACGGCGGCCAAGCCGAGCCGGCGCACCGCGGCCAGCGCTTTGGACTGGCGCTGGGGACGGGTCAGCTTGGGCTCGAGGCTCTCCAGCCGCCTCGCCGGGACGCGCGGCTTCAGATCGGCCGCCCGCGCTCCCACCCGCACGGCCACCCGTTCCACCGCCCGCGACGGCTCCGGCGTCTCGATCGCGTCCTCGTAAGCCTCCATCACCTGGGCGGCGACGTGCCGCCACGCGAAGCGCTCGGCGCCCACGGCCGCGGCTCGAGCCATCGCCGCCCGGCGCACGGGCTCCTCCCACAGATCCCGCAGCGTTTCGGCCAGCGTCTGGGGGTCACCCCGTGGGACCAGCACGCCGTCGACTCCGTCGCGCACCACGTCGCGGTAACCGGCGATGTCTGAGGCCACCACCGGGGTACCGGCCGCGAACGCCTCGGTCAGGACCATGCCGAAGCTCTCCCCGCCCAGCGAGGGCGCGCAGAGCACGTCGCCCCGCTCGAGTTCAAGCCGCTTGGTTTCGTCGTCGACCTTGCCGAGGACCCGAACGCCGCGCATGTCGAGCATGAGCGGCGAGAGTTCCTGCTCGGACGGGCCGATCACGGTCAGCTCGGTGGGGATGTGCTCGCGCAACGCCTCGAAGGCGCGTAGCAGGAGCGGCAGACCCTTGCGCTCGACCACCTGGCCCACGAACACGATCCGCAGTCGATCGCCCTGCGGCCGGAGCGCCGCCAGCCCGGCCCCGTGCGGATCGAAATGCACTCCGTTGGGAATCACGCGGTAGTGGCCGCCGAAGAAGCGCCTCGCCGTCCAGGCGGCCGCCTCGGACACCGCGATGCGCACGTGCAGGCGGTTGAGCATCCGCCGCGCCCCAAGTAGGTTGGCGATCCCGTTCGAGGCCTTGTTCTCGTTGTAGGTGTGGAACGTCCCGACCACCGGCAGCGGGGTCCAGTCGGTGATGCACCACGGCGACAGCGGGGCGAGCGGCTCGTGCACGTGCAGCACGTCGTAGCGGCCGGCCCGCAGCTCCTGCTGCGCGGTGGCCAGCGCGTACGGGGTCAGCGAGATGTTCGACACGGCCTGGTTGGCCTTCAGCCCGACGGTGCGACCGAGCGCCACCACGTAGTCCGGCCGCTCCATTGGCTGCGGCCGGGCGCCCCGGTGCAGGGCGGACGCGAAGCGGTCAGGCGGATCGAACGGCGCCAGCACACGGACGTGGTGGCCGTCCGCGAGGAACCGCTCCGCGAGCGCCTCGATGTGCCTCGTGACGCCCCCCGGATACGTCCACGAGTACGGCGACAGGATCGCTACTCGCATGCACCTACATGGTAGAGACTGGGACAACCGTTCATACGGCGACGGAATTGGCTAGCGAGAGCGTGCGTATCATCAGACTCGAGGTTGATTTGCCAGTACGTCAGTTCGTCAAATACACCTTCTTGAAGGTCGATCCTGCCTGGCGCCGACTGGACGACGAGCGCCGCGCCGCCGACAAGCGCGAGTTCATCGCCGCGTGCGAGGACTTCGCCGACGGCCACCTCCTGCGCGCCTTCTCGCTGGTCGGGACGCGGGGGGACGCGGACCTGATGCTGCTCAGCCAGGCCCACAACCTCGAGCGGATTCACGAGTTCCACGTCATCCTGAGCCAGAGCGGGCTGATGAAGTGGTGCGAGGTGCCGTACTCGTTCCTGGCCATGACCAAGCCGTCTGAGTACTCCGACGAGTCCCGGCTCGAGGTTCGCCCCGCCCACGGCAAGTACCTGTTCGTCTATCCGTTCGTCAAGACGCGCGGCTGGTACGCGCTGCCGTCGGACGAGCGGTGGCGGATCATGCAGGAGCACATCAAGCTCGGGCGCCAGTATCCGTCGGTCGACCTGAACACCAGCTACTCGTTCGGGCTCGACGACCAGGAGTTCGTGGTCGCCTTCGAGACCGACAACCCAGCCGACTTCTTGGATCTGGTGCAGCGTCTGCGGACCACCGAGTCGAGCTCCTACACGCTGCGCGACACCCCAACCTTCACCTGCATCTCCTGCTCGGTGCAGCGCGCGCTCGGCGCGCTCGACGGCGCGGCGCTCACCGTGACCGAAAGCGCCTGATGACGAGCGCCAATTTCGCCGAATTCGGCCATCGGCGTGGCCCAGGCCAGCCGTAAGACGGACGCGACGCCCGAGCCGTCGGCCGTCGAGGCGCTGCGCAAGGCCGATCCCGTCCTGCGCCGCCTCATCGACGAGGTCGGCCCGATCGGCGACTTCTTCGCCGGGCGCCCCACCGACCACTACGGAACCTTGGTGCGCTCGATCGTGGGCCAGCAGCTCTCGACGAGGGCGGCGACCTCGATCTACAACCGGCTGCTCGAGCGGTTTGGCGGGCACGCCCCGACGCCGGAGGAGGTCCTCGCCGACGATCCCGACGAGCTACGGACCGCGGCGGGCCTCAGCCACGCCAAGGTCCGCTACCTCCGGTCGCTCGCCGAGCACGTCCTCGATGGGTCGCTCGACCTTGACGGGCTGACCGAGCTCTCCGACGAGGAGGTGGTGGCGGCTCTCGTGGCGGTCAAGGGGGTCGGCCCCTGGAGCGCCCAGATCTTCCTGATGTTTCATCTGCGCCGCCCCGACGTGCTTCCGGTCGGCGATCTGGGCATCCGCCGGGCGGTGAAGGTCCGCTACGGGCTGACCGAGTTGCCCGCGGCGGCCGAACTCACGGAGATCGCCGCGCCCTGGCGCCCGCATCGCACGTTGGCGTGCATCTACCTGTGGCGCTCGCTCCGCGTCACGCCGGTGTGACGCGCTAAAAGCAGAGCCGATCAGCCCCCGCCGCTGCTTATACCGCCCCCGTTGGCCGCGCCCGAGCCGCTCGGCGTCGCGCCGGAGCCGCTCGGCGTCGTGCCCGAGCCGCTCTGCGTCGTGCCCGAGCCGCCGGGCGTCGGGCCGGAGCCGCTTGGCCTACTGCCGGCGCTCGCATTGCTCGGCTGCTCGGTGCTCCCCCCGGGCGATCCGCTGCTCCCCCCGGGTGACCCGCTGCCGGTCGGCCCGCTGTTGGCGCTGTGGGTATTGCCCGTGGCGCCGCCGGAGTTGCCTTGCCCGTAAGCGCTCCCAGCCCCGCTGCTGGTCCGGTCGGTGCTCCCCGGCCCGGCATTGGCGGCGTTGCTCCGACGATCGGAACTCGCTGGGACGCTGCTGGTTGGCGAGCCTGCCGCGGCGCCGTTTGAGGTGGCCTTCGCGGCGTGACCCACGACGGGAGCCGCCTTGGCCCGTGGAGGCGATGCCGCCGCCTTGGACGTGCGGCGCGTCGTGCCGGCGACAGCCAGCTTCGGCGTGGACCCCCGCGCGGGGCTCTGCGAGACCGGAGCGGGGACGGCCGTCGGGGCTTGCTTGGTACTCTGCGCCGTCGCCGGCGGCCTTGGCGCTTTGCCGTGTGTGCCGGTGGTCATCTGTTTGGCCACCGCGGCAATCACCAGAGCTAGTACGAGAACCCCGACTCCGAGCAACAGCCTCCGGCGTGTTGATGCACCCGCCGCCGCGTGGCCGTGTGCTCGACCGCCGTCGCTGCGTGTTCGACGGCCGTCGGTGCGTGGTCGACCGCCGTCAGCGTGCGGTAGGCCGCCATCAGTGTGGCCGGCCCATTCGACGGCCCAGGGAACGGCGGACGCGGCCGCCAGCGCAGCCGGCGCGGCGGTCTCGCCGCGCGGCTCGGCACTGCCGCCTTGATCGGCGGTCCGGTGGGGCGCCTCGGCCCCGTCGGGGTCTCCCTCCTCGGGAGGCACGGACAGTTGCAAAGCGGCGGCGGCCCGGCCGCGTTCAACTGCGCACCGGTAAGCCTCCTCGGAGCTCAGCGGTTCGTAGGCTTGCGTCTGCACGTCGTCCTTCACCTTGCCGCGCGTGGCTTCGCGTTTGTCGGCGGGCGTTCGGCCACCCGCGGCTCAGGCCATCTCATCGTCGGTTCCCCCGACACGGCCAGCCCTCCTAGCACCCCGACCCGGGTCGCACGCCACCCGGGGCGAGACAGGCGATCCGGACGTGTGGCCGGCGCCGAGCGCGGACGACGAACTGGTAGTACTTGCCGATCCAGCCGGGCCGGGTGATGGTGACGGTGATCTGTGCGCCGACCGAGAGACGTCGGTTATGGAATCCGGGCGTCAAGTCCAGCGTGCCGTAGGTTGGGCAGCTCCGTGTCGCGGCTTGGCCGCAGCGCCTGGTCTTCGTGACCTGCATCGTGTGCCGCGCGAAGGGGCAGCCTCTGCCATGGCAGCTCGCGCTCACCGTGGCCCCGGAGGCTCCGTTCACCATTAGGGCGAGGATGTTCGTATAGCTGGCGGTGGAGTTGAACGTCCACTGCATCGTGGCGGTGATCCAGCCGAGGATCTGAGGGGACGGCGGCTTGAGCACGGTTACCGGTTGTGCCGGCGCCGACGAATCGCGGAAATTCGCGTCCCCTCCGTACTGGGCGCTGATGCTGTGGTTGCCGGAGCCGCTGTAGGTGACGTTGCACGTCGCGCCTGCGTTCGTCAACCGCTGGTTGAGGCATGAACCGATGGCCTGTCCACCGTCGAAGAACTCAACCGTGCCGGTCGGCAGCACCGTGCCGAGGCGGCCTGGCGAAGCATTGACGGTGGCGGTGTAGGTGGTGCTCGCACCCACTCCCACCGTCTTCGATACGTCCAGCGAGGTCGAGGTTGTGTCCCGTCCAACCTCGAGGCTCACCACCGGGCTGGCGGACCCTGTCAGGGTGGTGCCGGCGTTCGGGGAGAAGGTCGCCCCGAGCTGCGCCGTCGAAGCGACAAACCACGTCTGACACGTCACCACCACGCTCTGGCCCCCAGGATTAGCCGGTTCGTTCGCGCACCCAGAAATGGGGCTGCCTCCGTTGAGGAACGTGACCGTTCCGGCGGGTCGGACGGCGCCGTCGCTCGAGGTCACGGCGGCGATCAACGTCACGGCCTGATTCGCAACCGGGGCAGCGGGAGATGTCACCAATGTCGTGGCGGTCGTGGGCGGGGCGCCGGGCGGGGGCGGTGGCGGCGGTGGTGGTGGCGGCGGCGGCGTGGGCGCGGGGCTGATCGCGGCGGTGGGAAGGGAGGTCGTGGGCAAGCTGGCACCCGCCGCGTTGTGGGCGATCTCCTCGACGACTATCGCGTGACCGACATCGGCCGCCGACAACGTGTAGGTCCGAGCGACCGCGCCAGCGATGGCGACACACCCGGTTCCGGCGCTGTCACAACGGCCCCAGTGGTAGGCGTACTTGGTTATCGGCGGATTGGTCCACGAGCCGTGTCCTTCGGTCAACGTGTAGCCCGCTTCAGGCGTACCCGAGATCGTTGGGGGCGAGACATTCGTGGGGACATTCGTGGGGACAGTGGCGGCCTCCGCCGGAACTGCCGTGAGGGCCGAGCTAAGCGTGGTCAGGACGATGACCAAGCCCCCCGTCAGACGCACTCGATCGAGCACTCCTTGCGCCAGCGCGCGCGCATCCGTCCGGCGCGCCCTACAACCGACTCCTCGCAAAACGCCCTCCCCCGGTCCCGTTCGCTTCCACGCTCGCACGCCCCGCAGGTCGCGTGCAACCACCTAACGCGCGTCCTGCGCGCCTACTTCCAATAGTGTACGACGAAAGACCGGGCAGGGTTCCGCCGGTCGTTGCCCGCCACATCGGTTTGACCACGGCGGCGCAGATCGGCGAGCGGCGCCGATCCCACACCGTGCCCCTGTTGATTGACCCGTCGTCACCGCCGGTGAAAATCCGTCCTACCCCCTGCGCGAGATTCTCGAGGCCCCGCCGCTCTCCAACACGCCTCGCAGCAAACCTTTCAGAAGCTGGGCATCGAGTCAATCCCCGAGGACAACAGTCGTATTGGACGCCGCCGCCACGCTCATACAAACGTCCAGCCGCGGCGTTGGCTAATGAAGGACCGTCGCTCGGACCTCCATGTCCGAGGTCAACGGCAGTTGAGGCTGCGCCCTGCTCGCGTGAGCGGCAGCCGTGGCCGTGCGATACGGGCTGGGCGCCTCTGCGCGCGAACCGGCCGGCTATGTTCCGGGGTAGAGGGAGAGGCCCGGTCGGCTCGCCGAAGGCCAGTGTCTCAGGTGGGCCGTCCGGGATTCAACGCCCACGGTTGCTAATCAACTTGGGGCTGGTGGACCGGCGGGGCCGCACCGATGGGTCAGACCGCGGAGACTTCTTCCTCTTCGGCGACCCGGAACGAGGACCCACACCCGCAGGCCGCGATCACGTTCGGGTTGTCCACCTTGAAGCCGGCGCCCTGGAGGCCCTCGACGAAGTCGATGATCGAGCCCTTCACGTACGGCAGGCTGGGCCGGTCGACCAGGAGGCGGATGCCCTTGTCCTCGAACACCGCGTCGTTATCGCGCTGCTCGTCGAAGGCGAGCGCGTACTGGAACCCGGAGCAACCGCCGCCGCGTACGCCGACCCGCAGGCCGGCGGTTTCGGCCACCGCGCTCTGCGCGGAGAGGAACTCGCGGACCTTCTCGGCACCTTTGTCGGTCAGTGTGATCATAAGCCAGGTATCGGCTGCTTGCTTCATTCAGTATAGCGACGGCGCCCCGCTACGCTAAAGGGCATGTCAGCCAATGGAGCAGCCGCCACCCCCCAGGAGCTGAAGGAGCGGATTGAGGCGGGCATCCCGGGCGCGACCGCCGAGGTGACCGGCGACGGCCACCACTTCAACGCGGTCGTGAGCGCGCCGGCTTTCGCCGGCCTGTCCCGCATCGCCCAGCACCGCCTCGTCTATGACGTGTTCGGGCTCGAGGTGGGCGACCGCATCCACGCGCTGTCGATCCAGACCAAGGAGAGCACCGCATGAGCGACGAGACGATGAACCCGATGCGCGAGCAGATCCAGGCCGCGATCGAAGAGAACCCCGTGATCCTGTTCATGAAGGGGACCCCCGACCAACCGATGTGCGGCTTCTCGGCGCGCACGGTGGCGATCCTTCAGTCGGTCGGCCAGCCCTTCGCGGCGGTCAACATCCTGCCCCACCCGGCGATCCGCCAGGAGCTCTCGGCCATCTCGAACTGGCCGACGATCCCGCAGCTGTTCGTCGACGGCGAGTTCGTCGGCGGGTGCGACATCGTCACCGAGATGTACCAGTCGGGCGAGCTCCAGCAGGCGCTCGGGCTGGACGCCGGTCCGACCGAGCCGGCACCCGAGCCCCAGCCGGCCGAGCCCGCGCCCCTCAGCATCGAGAATCGCCTCTAGCCGGCCATGCGCGGGGCGCGTCAGCCCCGGATAGCATCGTGGCATGGCCGCCACCCAGGCCACGCAAGCGCGCGTCGTCGCCCTGCGCTTTGACGGCGACGCGCTGGTCGTTCTCGACCAGACGCTGCTGCCGTGGCGTGAGCGCTACCTCAGGCTGACCGACGCCGCGCAGGTCGCCGACGCGATCCGCCGCCTGGCGGTCCGCGGCGCACCGATGATTGGGGTCGCCGCCGCGTACGCCATGGCCCTCGATCCGCGCCCCGAGCTCCTCAAGGCCGCGCGTCCCACCGCCGTCAATCTCGCGCGCGCCGTGGACCGCGTGGCCGCGGCGCCGGACCCCATCGCCGAGGCGCGCGCCATCCACGCCGAGGAGGAGGCGGCCAGCGACGCGATCGCCGTCCACGGGGCCGACTTCCTCGCCGACGCGGACGCGCGACGCATCCTCACCCACTGCAACACCGGCGCCCTGGCCGCGCCGGGCCGGGGCACGGCGCTGGCTGTGATCGCCGAGCTCGCCGTCCGCGGCCGGCTGGAGCGCGTGATGGCCACCGAGTCGCGACCGCTCCTCCAGGGCGCGCGCCTCACCGTCTACGAGCTAGCCAAGCTGAACCTCCCGCACGAGCTCGTCGTCGATTCGGCGGCGCCCGGCCTGATCGCGCGCGGCGCAGTGGACGTGGTCATCGTCGGCTGCGACCGGGTGGCCGCCAACGGCGACGTGGCCAACAAGGTCGGCACCTACGGTCTCGCACTCGCCGCCCGAGCCGCAGGAATCCCGTTCGTCGTCGCCGGCCCCACGTCGACCATCGACGCGGCCACCCCCACCGGAGCGGACATCACGATCGAGGAGCGCGATCCCAACGAGGTGCGCTCGGCCGGCGGGCAACCGCTCACCCTCCCCGGCACGCCCACTCGCAATCCGGCCTTCGACGTGACCCCGGCCGCGCTCATCACCGCGCTCGTCACCGAGCGGGGAGTCGCCCCAACTCCATGAGGGTGGCGCGGTCGTTCGCCCCCGGCGACGTCCGGATCGAGGAGGCGCAGGATCCCGAACCCGGCCCGGGCGAGGTGGTGTGCGAGGTCCTGGCCTGTGGCGTCTGCGCCTCGGATGTGACCGATTGGTACGTGGCGCCGCGCCTGCCCGCCGTGCTCGGCCACGAGCTGGTCGGCACGATCAGCGCGCTCGGCCCGGGCGCGACCGCTCCAGAGCCCGGAACCCGCGTGGCCATCCACCACCACGTCCCGTGCGGCGAGTGCCGCCGCTGCCGGCGCGGCCACGAGACGCTGTGCGAGCGCTTCCGCGCCACCCGGCTTGACCCCGGGGGCTTCGCGGAAAAGGTGCGGATAACCCAGGACCTGACCGCGGAGCTGCTCGAGCTTCCGCCCGGGCTCGACCCGGCTACCGCCACGTTCATCGAGCCTCTGGCCTGCGTGCTGCGCGCGCAGGACCGAGCCGCGGTCCAGCCCGGCGATGCCCTCCTGGTCGTCGGCGCCGGCGTCAACGGATTGCTCCAGATTGCCGCCGCCCACGCCCGGGGCGTCGAGGCCGTGTGGGTGCGCGAGCCCCGCCGCGAGCGTCTGGAGCTGGCCGAGGCCTGGGGTGCCGAGCATCACGGCAACGAGCAGGTCGACGTCGCCATCGTCTGCACCCCCAAGCCCGACGCCATCGCCTCGGCGGCCGGCGCCGTTGCCCCAGGCGGCTCGCTCTGCCTGTACGCGCCCCCCGCCCCGGGCGCACCGGTACCGGTCGACGGCAGCGAGCTGTTCCTGCGCGAGCTGACCCTGACCGCCAGCTACTCGGCGGGTCCCGGCGACATGCGGGCCGCCCTCGAGCTGATCGCAAGCCGCCGAATCGACCCGCGCGAGCTCATCTCGCATCGCCTGCCCCTCCAGGAGACAGGCCGGGCGCTCGAGCTCCAGCGCCGGGCCGCCGGCCTGAAGGTGGTCGTGGAGCCGTGACGATGTTGGTCCACTCGTGAGGGCCGCGCTCCTGTACGGCCCGCAGGACCTCCGCGTGCAGGAGATCCCCGACCCGGACCCCGACGACGCCGAGGGCATCGTCGTCGAGGTCGAGGCCGCCACCACCTGCGGTACCGACGTGAAGATGTGGCACCACGGGCACCGCGTGCTGCCGCCATACCCCTGCGCCTTTGGCCACGAGACAGCGGGGACGCGCGCCGACACCGGCGAGCGGGTGCTCGTATCCGACTCGGTGGCGTGCGGCGCCTGTCCGCCCTGCCGCGCCGGCCGGCCGCAGATCTGTCGCTGCCCGAGCTGGGTCCTCGGCGGCTTCGCGGAGAGGATCGCCGCGCCCGAAGCTGCCCTTCACGGCATCCCCGACGGGCTCCCGGCCGCCGCCGCGGCGATGGCCGAGCCGCTCGCCGCCGCGGTCCACGCGGTCGACCGTGGCAGCGACGCACAGGACGCGGGGATCCTGGGCGGGGGCCCGATGGGGCTGATGCTAGCCGCGCTCCTGATCGGCCAGGGGCGCTCGGTCACGCTCGCCGACCCCCATCCCGAACGCCGTGCCCAGGCGGCACAGCTGGGTGCGGACGCGGCGGCGCGCCTGGCGCGGCACGAGCTGGTGTTCGAGGCCGTGGGGCGGCCGGAGGCCTGGCGGGCCGCGGTCGCCGCCGCCGCCCCGGGCGCGGTGGTCGTACTGGTCGGCGGCTGCCCCAGCGGCAGCGAGGTCACGCTCGACCCCGGGCCGCTCCACTACGACGAGCTCGAGCTGCGAGGCGCGTTTCACCACGCCCCGGCCGAGGTGGATCGAGCGCTGGCCGCCCTCGCCGACGGGCTGCTCCCCCGGGAGATGCTGCTCGGCCCCACGATCTCGCTGGACGAGCTTCCCGCTGCGCTCGCGTCCCCGAGCGGGGGCCCGGCCAAGAAGTGGGTGGTCGACCCGCGTCGAACCATGCGATGAGCCTGATCGGGGAACGCAAGACATGCTTGCGTTGCTCGACCAGCCTCTAAAGCGCCGGCGGGGACCGCCTCAGCGTTCGGCCTGCCGGCGCCGGCGCCCGCCGAAGGCGAGGGCGCCGAGTGCGGCGATCCCACCACCCAGCACGAAGCCCGCGATGCCCGCCCCGATCAGAACGTCGCGCTGGCGGCTGCGGATCTGCGAGCGCCAATCCATCAGCTCGCCAACTTCGCCTCGCAGCTTCTCGAGCGAAGTCCCAAGCGCCAGGCGGTTCTGCTCGATCGACGCGCGGATCTCCTCAGGAGATCGGGGCTGGGTGGCCATCAGCCTTCGATCCCGCTCTTCGTCGCCACCGTCTCGCGGATCTGCTTGGCCTCCTCGATCGCCATCGTCGGGGTGGGGGGCGCCCCTCGTTTGAACAGCCGCTGAGCGAAGATGAAGGCCAGCGCCGTGAGCACGGCCAGCCCGCCGGTCACGATCGCGAACCCCTCCCAGATGTCCCCGGCCCCCTCGATCAGGGCCGAATCGAGCGCCCAGGCGATCGTCATCAGCAGGAACAGGACGGCGTACACCCCGAACATGGCACCGGCCAACACAGCCACGGCGCCCTTGCCCAGGCTGATGGCCTTACGGGTGACCTCGGCCTTGGCGAGCTCGATCTCCTCCCGGACCAGCGTGGTGACCCGGTCGGATACCTCCGACACGGCGCCCACGAGCTTCTCGGGTGTGCCGTTCTCAGCGGGCAATGCGCTTGAGGATCAGAGCGAGGACAAGGCCGCCGCCGAATGCAGCCCCGACCCCCACCTCGGGACGTTCCTGGAGGAGGGCGGCCGCGCGCTCCTGCAAGGACGGGCCGGACGCGGGCGGCTGCGTCGACGGCGAGGCACCGTCGCCCGCCGACGGCGGCAGCGAGGACGACGCGCCAACCCCCGCTGGCTCTCGGCTCGGGGTCTCGATGTCTTCGGTCACTCGGGCGGTTCTTCGCCGAACACGCGCATCCAGATAATGGCGGATATCCGTGTCGACACGAGCGTCGCGAGCGCACCGGTTCCGGCGAGCAAGCCCGACCAGAGCAGGCGCTTGAGCAGGGGACTCTCAGTCATCGCCCCGGATTCAATCAGACGACGCGGCGGCGGCGGGCGGTGACAGCGCAGCATCCCGCTCCAGGCCGCGGCAGATCGTCTCGACGATCATCGTCTTGACGCCCTGGAGCTCCTCGTCGTCGACGGGGTCACGGTCGAAGATCCACCGCGTCAGCACCTGCTCGATCGAGCCGTAGAAGGCGAGCGCGGCGAACTCCGGCGTGATCTCCTCCCGGAAGCTCCCGTCGGCCTGAGCCCGCGCCACGATCCCGCCGATCTGCTCGTAGGCCTCGCGGATCTTGGCCAGGTGGGTGCGTCCGAACGTGTTGGCCGCGCGCGTGACCTCGACCACGATCACCTTCATCAACTCGGGCTCGTAGCGATATGAGTCGACGATGAATCCAGCGATCGCGCGCAGCTTCTCGCGCGGAGAGCGCTGCGTGCGGTCCGCCTCGGCGATCGCCGCGAGCATCACGTTCCACCGCTCGAGGAACAGGGTGTCGAGGATTTCGTCCTTGGAGGAGAAGTAGTGGTAGACCAGCCCGTAGGCCACCCCGGCCTCGTCGGCGATGTCCGACACGCGGCAGGTGTGGAAGCCCTGCCGGGCGAACACCCGCATGGCGGCGTCGAGGATCACCCGGCGCTTGTCGGCGGCGGCGGTGCTCGGCGCGGCCATCAGACCCTCCAGCCGTACGCCTCGGGGCGGCGATGGGTCAGCGCCGG
>JAFASQ010000153.1 GCA_019244395.1 Solirubrobacterales bacterium
AGCGGCGTTCCCCCGCATTTCGGCCAGTTTTCGCAGCCCAGGCCCGAATCGGTTAGCCGCACCGCCGCGCCGGTCAGCACGATGATCGTCAGCGACGCCAGCGTGATGTACGCGACGCGGCGGTACTGGGCCGGGGTTACGGCGAGACGGTCAAGCACTCAGCCGCAATGGTATTGGCCGAGCGGCTTCGCTACCGCTTCGCTCCGAGCACGCGGCGCTTCGCAGCCCGAAGCGGACTGGTGAGCCGCCAGCTGGCCGATCTTTGGATTCCCTCAAGCCAGTTGCGGTAGGAGGCTAGATCGTCCTGCAGCCTCCCAACGACGTCCTTCTGGGCGTTTAGTGCCTCCCTGCAGCTGCTGAGCTGCTCGTCGCGCCTGCTCAGTTCCTCCGCGAGGCCAGCGAGCCTAGATTCGGTCTCCCCGATAAGGCGGCCGAGGGACCGTGCGGATGCCGCGGAGCTGCCGGCTATGTCGCCCAGCCGGACCAGCTGAGCGGCGAACGAGGAATTGCGAATCCGCCTCGCCTCGACTTCGCTGCGTTCGGGCATGAGCGCGTGGGTGTACACGAGAGCATCGGCCGCGGTCCGGGCGTTGAACAGGTCGAGCGTGCGACACGAGATCGGCTCTTGAATCGGGAGGGCGGCCCCAGCGTCCCCCGCCGATGCGGTCATGTTTTCGCGGGTCGGTTCGAGTCTCACGCCGAAGAAGCGCGAGAGGCCTTCCCATATCCCCTGCCCATGCTCCAGCACCCCGACGAAGCCGAGCTGATCCAGCCGATCGATGGCATCTGCCGCGACGCTTGCCAAGTGCTCGGGAGAGATGAAGTCGAACTCAGGTATTCGAGGATCGCCGTTTCCGGATAAAAGAATGCGACACACGGCATTGTCCACCGCTGGGGCGATCTGTGGCTCTGCCAGGAACTCGTCGAGTGCTCGCAACGCGTGGTCGTACGGTCGACCCGGGTTCAACCTTTCGTCCCATCCTGGGGTGAGGCGCCAGAATGCGTACAACGACAGGAGGCGCGACCGCGGTTCCCGCAGAACCGTAGCGATCGACTCTGGCGGCGCGACTCTCATCAGCGTGTGCAGGCAGAAATGGCCGCTCACCACCCCGGATCGAGACATGGCGTCGACGTCGCGCTCCTCCGCCACCACGAGCTCGCGTAACGGGTGTGGGAGTTCGTCGAGCCCCTTGAAAGGCCTGGTCTCGATGCGCTTTGGGCTTACCGACCCCTCTGGCAGCGCCGCTAGCAGCGCGTCGTGGACGCTGGTACCGCCACTCTTGGGCACGTGCATAAAGCAGAGCGGACACCTCCGCGACACCGACTTGCGTACACCTGACGGACTTTTGGCGCCTTTGCTGATCATTCTGATCGAGTCCGTCAATGACCGATGACGTGTCTGTGCCTTGCGCAGCGGCTGACGACATTAGACTACTCGGTACCGCCGTCAACTTTGCGTAAATCGTCAGCAGAGACCTGAATTAGCGGCTCTCGCGCAATCCCTAAGGTTTGCCACCCGAACGGCGACCGCGGAAGGTTCAGGAGAAAAAGTGGACGGAACGCCGCCATAGCGGCTCGAACCAGGAGGCCAGCGGGACTCCATTCCGCGTCGGGACGCGCGTCGGCTATTAGGCGATCGCCACGGAAGATCACCAGGCCCCGGTATAGGTTGAAAAACGGGAAGCCGGCACCTTCGACCCGCACCACCTCGAGCCCCGCAGCGGACATCACATCCCGCAGATCATCCGGCGAGAAGTGCTGCCGGTGCCCGATGTGGCGGTCGAACCCGGACATCGGCCCGCCCGGCACTGTGACTACGAGCCGACATCCAGGTGCGAGCCACTGCCTAGCGCTGCGCAGCAGGCCCACTGGGTCGTCCACGTGCTCGAGAACCTCCGAGCACACGGCGTGGGTCGCCCATCCGTTCTCACCCTCGGTAGCGGCAGCTTCGGCGAGCAGGTCACAAGCACGTAGCCGCGCGGTCGGCACCTTTCGATGGGCGGCGTCGACCGCAGCCTCACTCAGCTCGAGCCCAAGTAGCTCAGCGCTGGGCCAGCGTGCCGCCGCGGCGGCCAGGAATTCGCCGTTGCCGCAGCCGATGTCCAGGAGACGTTCAGGGGTGCCACGGCGCTGGAGCAGCCACAATGCGAGCTGCCGCCGGTACTCCTGCGCCGGGTTGCGCTCGTTTGCCTTGCCAAAGTCGTCCCAGTGGGAGTCCCACCGATCC
>JAFASQ010000254.1 GCA_019244395.1 Solirubrobacterales bacterium
GTGGCCGGAGCCGCCGGCGGCCTCGGCGGATTCTTCCCGCCGCTCGTGATGGCACTCGTAAAGAGCCTCACCGGCAGTTACACGCTCGGTTTCATCCTGTTCGCCGCGGTCGCCATCCTGGGTCTGCTGGTTCTCGTTCGGCTCGAGCGCTCGAAGCCGGCGCCACGCCGTGGCGACGCACTCAGGAGTGCAGGCCCAGTACTCGGAGGTCGCTAGCGACGGTTTCCCGTCCTGATGCAGGATCCTGCGCAGCCGGGTCACCCCGGGCGAGCCCCGCCACCGGGCGATTGCCGCGTCGATCTGGGGTTCGGTGATGAGCCTGGCCACGAGCCCGTCGGCGAGGATCTCCTCAAGGTCGCGGTGGCGGGCGTTTGAGGATCGTGCGGGCTGGCGATGTGACGCGGACGCCTCGTTTGGTGGCCGAGTGGCGTACCAGGATCCTCTGGTGTGCCTGACACGCCACCGCGTCGCCCGTAGAAGCTGAATGGCGTACCAGGATCCTCTGGTGTGCCTGACGCGCCACCGCGTCGCCCGTAGAAGCTGAATGGCGTACCAGGATCCTCTGGTGTGCCTGACGCGCTATACCCCGCGACGAACGCTGGGCGCTGGAGCGGCGTGCACGGATCCGGGCGGCACGCGGCATCATCGACGCATGAACAAGCCGCGAGGTTCCGTAATTTCTACGGAAGCGCCGCGCGGTCCGCGCGTCAGCCCCTGCGGTAGGCTGGACAAGTTGCAAACCAACGCCGAGGGGAATCCCACGGGCCGATGTCGTCGGAGTACGAGGACAACCTGCGCCGTCTGCTCGATATTGGCCGAAACCTCGTGGGCGAACTCGATCCGGAGGCTGTGCTTCACCGGATCCTGGAGGAGGCTCGCGAGCTGACCGGCGCCCGTTTTGCCGCGCTGGGGGTACTGGACGAGAGCCGATCAGAGCTCGAGCGTTTTTTGACCGTGGGCGTCGATGAGGCGACCCGTCGGGCGATCGGCGATCTGCCTCACGGACGCGGGGTCCTGGGCGTGCTGATCAACGATCCGCGGCCTCTGCGTCTGGCCGATGTAGGCGAGCACCCACACAGTTACGGCTTCCCACCGGCTCATCCGGAAATGCACAGCTTCCTGGGCGTGCCGATCATCATCCGGGGAGAGGCCTGGGGCAACCTCTATCTGACCGAAAAGGACGGTGGCGGGGAATTCACCGACGAGGACGAGGAGGCCGTTGTCATCCTTTCCCAGTGGGCGGCCACGGCGATCAATAACGCTCGCCTATATGCGGACACCGCACGCCGGCGCGAACAACTCGAGCGGGCCGTGCGTTCGCTGGAGGCGGCCCGGGACATCGCGGATACGATCACCAGTGCTCCGGACCTGGACCGGATCCTCGAGTTGATCGTCAAGCGGGGCCGCGCGTTGGTCGATGCTCAGACGGTCCTGATCATGTTGCGGGAAGGCGACGAACTCATGGTGGCCGCGAGCGCCGGTCACGCGCACGGGGCACGCGGCAAGCGGATGCCGGTTGCGCGCTCGACCTCCGGCCAGGTTCTGGAGCGGGGACGGCCCGAACGAATCGTCGATGTGGGTATTCGACTCAGAGTCGCGCCCGACGAACTCGGCGTCCACGACGCTCAGACCGCCCTGCTCGTTCCGATGCTGCACCGCGGCAGCGGACTCGGCGTGCTGGCCGCGTTCGACCACGGCCCTGGCCGCGAGCCGTTCACCGAGCAAGACGAGCAGCTCCTACGAACCTTCGCCGCCTCAGCCGCGAACGCCGTGGCGCTGAACCGGAGTGTGGAGGCGGATCGGCTGCGCAGCACGATCGCCGCCGCGGACGCTGAGCGCAAGCGCTGGGCACGGGAGCTACACGACCAGACGCTGCAGTCTCTGGGCGGCCTGCGGGTGTCGCTGGCGTCGATCTTGGGGCGCTGTGACGCCGCCACCAAGGACGAGCGAATCCACCAGGCCATCGAGGACATCGAGGTCGAAATTGCCAACCTTCGAGCCATCATCAGCGACCTTCGGCCCTCGCTCCTCGACGACCTCGGCCTGGTGCCCGCGATCGAGGCGATGCTCGATCGCCGCCGCGAAGCAGGTCTAGAGATCACCAGTGACCTTGCGCTCGACGACCCGAGATTCGACCGTCTCAAGCTGGACCCCGAGCTGGAGACAACCGTGTATCGCGTCGTGCAAGAGGCGGTCACGAACCTCGCCAAGCATGCTCAAGCGAGCTCCGCGCGCGTGTCGCTGTCGCGATCTCCAGGACAACTGCTGATCGAGGTGGAGGACAACGGAGTCGGCTTCGATGAAGAGATGCCGACGAGCGGCTTCGGCCTGGCTGGAATGCGCGAGCGTGTGTACCTCGCCGGGGGGACGCTCGAGATTCAGGGCGGCCATCCGGGAACGCGGGTGCGCGTCACGCTGCCCGTGCGCCGGCCCACCGAGATCGCTTCGCTGTCAGTAGCCAACCAGACCGCGTCGTAGCGCGAACTGCACGAGGTCGGCGCGGGTTCGGCAACCCAACTTACGCAGGATCCGGGCTCGGTGGGTCTCCACCGTGCGCCGCGAGAGCTGAAGCCTCGCGGCGATCTCGGCGCTCGTGTGCCCGAGCGCGATCAGTCGCAGGACCTCGACCTCGCGCGGGCTTAGCTCGTCACCACCGCCGCCGCGGCGCAACACGTCGAGCCCGTGGGCGACGCGCGGGCTGACGTATTCCTCGCCGCGCGCGGCTCGGTGGATCGCGTCCACCAGCTCGCTGTCCGCCCGATCCTTGAGCACGAACCCGACTGCCCCGGCATCGAACGCCTGCTGGGCGAACAGCGGGCTCTCCTCCATGGTCAGGACAACCACCTCGGTCCGGGGCGCCTGCGTTCGCATATGGCTAAGCGCCGCGAGGCTCGAACCGTGATGGAAGCCGAGGTCGAGCACGAGCACTCGCGGGAGGTGCGCCTGCACCTCCCGCGTCGCCATCGCCAGATCCGAGGCTTCGGCCACGACCCTCACGCGCGGCGCGCCGTCAAGCAACCCGCGTAGGTTCCGACGCACCACCGCGTGATCGTCCGCCAGCACGACAGTGATCGGGGTCGCGCGATCTGACGACCCATCAGCACCCGCCGGGTAGGCAAGATGCAGGTGCCCCGACATGAGACCCACGATAGGTCCCGCGCCGGCTTCGGTCGTCACGTGAAACCCGCCGACTGCGTGCGGAGAAGTACGTTTGACGCTTGTGCCCTCAAACCGATGCCTGTGAACCGGGAATGCGGTTGGATGCGCGCCAAACCCGTTGAGGAGTCATGTGATGACCATCCATCCGAAGAGCCATAGGGACCTGATGCTGGCGCCTGTGGCGGTCGAGATCGACCTGAATCTGCAGCGCCTGCGCGACCGCACGCCCGAGGACGTGGAGGCCGAGCTGGAGCTCGAGCTCGACAAGCCGGCAATACACATCAACCGTGAGGAGCGCGCCGAGCTGGTTCTCCGCCAGGCGCTGCGAGATGTCGAGATGCACGGTTGGACCGCCAGGATCAGTGACGACGCCGCCCGTATCCATTTGGGCGGCGGCTCCGTGTCGCTCGACCTGGGCCTGAGCGGAGCGATCACCAGCTACATCCGCGACGGCGTCCTGGCGCTGGAGCGCACAGGTCGTACGTAGTTTTGTGCAACAGCCGTGCGGAGGGTCCCCGCTGACGCGACGGCGTCAATCCCCTAGGCTCGGCAGGGTGAACTCGTCCATTCCTCCGACACCATCATGACCCGGATCGTCATCGCCGACGATCATGCCGTGGTCCGCCGCGGTCTTCGGCAGGTGCTCGATACGGAGCCAGGTTTCGATGTTGTGGCCGAGGCGGGGAATGTCGACGACGCTCGGCGGTACGTGCGCGGACACCATCCAGATGTCCTCGTGCTCGACCTGAACATGCCCGGAGGTTCGAGCCTGCCGCACATTCCTGCCATACGAGCGGAGTCTCCGGACACGCAGATCGTCGTCTTAACCATGCAGAACGAGCCGGCCTACGCCCGCGAAGCGTTGAGCGCCGGTGCGCTCGGCTACGTCCTCAAGGATGCCGCCGAGGAGGAACTCGTCGAGGCGATCAAGCGGGCCGCGGTGGGTGACACCTACCTAAACCCTCGGCTCGGGGCTCGCGTCGCCGCCGAACCTCCGCCCGGTCCTCCAGACGGTCTGTCCGAGCGAGAGCTCGAAGTGCTGCGGCTGATCGCTCTCGGCTACACCAATGCCGAGATCGGCGAGCAGTTGCACCTGTCGGTCCGGACGGTCGAAACGCATCGCGCGCACATCCAGCAGAAGCTGGCCCTGTCGACGCGTTCGGACCTCGTCCGGTATGCGCTCCAGCACAGGCTGGTCGAGACATAGCCGCCCGCGTGGAGCGGACCTTACGCGGGACCCGGGTCGGATACGCCGCGCAGGATCGAGGCGAGCTGGTCGATCAGCGTGCTGGCCGCCTCAAAGCGGGTCGGGTCGGTGAAGAAGTGGACGGCGCCGAGGTGGCGCGTGGCCACCACCGGGGTGCCCGCCTCGGCGAGGCGCGCCGCGTAGGCCTCGCCCTCGTCGCGCAGCGGGTCGTGCTCGGCCGTGGCGACCATCGCCGGCGGCAGACCGGCGACCGATGGCGCCCGCAGCGGCGAGACCTCCGGGCGTGCGCGATCGGCCGGATGGGGAACATACGCCGCGGTGCTCCATGCCATCGTCTCGGGCTCGAGGCCGAAGCCGTGCGCGAACTCCTCGCGCGAGCGGAAGTCCCCGATCAGGTCGACCGCCGGGCAGAGCAGAGCCTGCAGGCAGTAGCTGGGCTCACCGCGGTCACGGGCTCGCAGCGCGATCGCGGCGGCAAGGTTCGCCCCGGCGCTGTCTCCCGCCAGCGCCGGTCGTGAAGCGTCGAGGGTGAGCTCGTCCTGGTGGCCGCGCAGCCACCCGACCACGCGCTCGACGTCCTCGAACGCTGCCGGGAAGGGATGCTCCGGCGCGAGCCGGTATTCGGGAGCGAGCACCGCCCACCCCGAACGTACCGAGAGTAGGCGGCAGAACGGCTCGCACTCCTCGGGAGATCCAAGCGCCCAGCCGCCCCCGTGGAGATAGAGCACGACGGCGGCGCGGCCGCGCGGGGCGAAGAGCCGACAGCGGATCCCGCCCGCATCTAGTTCGGCGGCCCGCGCCGGGGACGGGAACGGACGCGAATGCATGCGGCGCAGGCACTGCAACCGTCCTTCCCGCCGGGCCCGCGCCAGGTCGAAGCCCGAACGCCCCGGGACGAGCGCGTCGTCCGTCTCGAGCAGTTCGGCTAGGCCCGCGCGCGCCTCCGGGAACAGCACCACCGGCTCAGACGAGGCTCGAGTCGCGCTCCGCCCCGTCCGTCGTGAGCGTCACCGCGGCGACCTTGGCTCGCTCCGCCTGGCGCGACGGCGTATCGGGGAGCTTGGGGACGAAGTAGATGGCGCGGGGGGTCTTATCGCTCCCAAGTCGCTGGCGCACCCAGTGGCGCAGCGCGCCCTCGAGTTGCTGCTCACCGCCAGGTACGTCGAGCACCACGTAGGCCTCGGGCCGCACCAGTCCATCGGCGTCCGCGACGCCGACTACGGCGGAGCTCGCCACCCGGTCGTGCTCGCCCAGGACCTGCTCGATCTCCCGCGGGCTGACCCAGGTGCCCGCCACCTTGAGCATGTCGTCGACGCGGCCGCGGAAGTAGAAGCGACCCGCCTCGTCCTGCACGAACGTGTCGCCGGTCTGCAGCCACTCGCCTTTGAGTGTTGCCTTGGTCAGCTCGTGGTCGTGCCAGTAGTAGGCGCAGATCGACCCGCCCTTGACGGCCAGCAACCCCGGTTTGCCCGCGGATACCTCCCGGCCCTCGGCGTCGACGAGCTTCACCTCGTACCCCTCGACGACGGTCCCGCAGCTGTTCGGCCGCACGTCGCCGGCTCGGTTGGAGATGAACGTGTGGCAGGCTTCGGTGCAACCCATCCCCTCGAGGATGTCCAGGCCGGTCCGCTCCTTCCACCGCGCCAGCAGAGCCCCGCCGAGCGCCTCCCCGCCGGAAAGGCACAGGCGGACGTTGTCCAAGTCGGCGCTCCGCCACTGCCAAGCGTTGATCGACAGCAGGCTGGCGTAACTGGTGGGGACGCCGAACAGGATGGTCGGGTGAAACTCTCCGGTGGCATTCAGCACCACACGCGGCTGAGGGGGTTCGGCGATGAGCACGGTCGTCGCCCCGGCGGAGAACGGGTAGTACAGGCCACCGCCGAGGCCGAAGGCGAAGTGCAGGCGGGAGACCGAGAACGTCGTGTCCGATTCGTCGATCGCCAGCACGTGCTTGCCGTAGGCCTCGACGCAGTAGCGCATGTGGTGCTGCAAATGCACGACGCCCTTCGGCCGCCCCGTCGTCCCCGAGCTGTAGAGCCAAAACCCTACGTCATCACGCCGCGTGTCGGCCGGTGAGAGCTCCTCGTCCGCTGCCGCCACCAGCTCATCGAAGCCGAGCTCCTCAGGCCCGGATCGGCCGGTCACGATCAGCCGCGGCGCCTTCACGCGTCCCTCGCGCAGGGCGGCCGCGACCGGCTCGGCGACGACGGCGGCCTTGGCGCGGCTGTCAGCCAGGCGCCACGCGTACTCCTCGGCGTGCAGCACCGGGCTGACCGGAATCGGCACTGCGCCGATCTTGAGCGCGCCGAAGAACGCCGCCACGAACGCCATCGTGTCGGGCATCGCCAGCAGTACGCGGTTCTCCGCCTCCACGCCGAGCCCGCGCAGCGCGTTGCCCATCCGGTTCACGAGCTCCGCGACCTCTCCGTAGGTCCACTCGGCGCCGTGCGTCCGCACCGCGACCTTGTCGGCTCGGCCGCGCTCGAGGTTGCCGTCGAGCAGGTCGGTGGCGGCGTTGTAGGCATCGGTGGTGCGCGCCCGGCGCCGGACGACGCCCCCGTCGGCCGGCGCGCCCCGAGCCAGCGGCGCGGGCATGGGATGCCGGGAGAAGAAGTTGCGCAGCAGCAGCGCCGCGCCGTCGGGGTCCTGGATGTGCAGCAGGTGGGAGGCGCCGGGCAGGATCACCGTCTCGGTCTGCGGCATCCAGGCGCGCACCGCGTCGTTGCACTGAACGTAGAGCGGCGAGCTCTCGCCGCCGAGCATGAACAGCACTGGCTGGTGGATCTTGGTTCCCTGCTCGTCCCCGAACTTCCACACCTCATGCGCGGGCGCCTCGAAGCCGAAGAACGTGTCCATGTCCTCCAGCGCCTGCTCGAGCCCGCCGGGAATGTTGCGCATAATGTCGGCCCGCTCCTGTGGAGTCCCCAGGAACCAGTCCTCTGCCGCGTCCCAGTCCCCCTGCTCGTACATACGGCCCGCCACCCGGATGAGCTCCCTCACCGCCCTGTGCTTCGGAACGCTGACCAGCGCCGCCTCCATCAGCGCGAGCGAGTGCACGCGCTCAGGGAAGTCGTGGGCGAGCTCCAGCGTGATTGCGCCGCCGTAGGAGTGACCAACGACGTGCGCGCGCTCGATCCCCAGGAACGCCAGCAGCTCGGCGGCGTCGGCGGCCTGCCGCGCGATGCTGAGCTCACCTTCGGGCGAGCTGGAGCCGAGCCAGCCCCGCCTGTGGTAGCGGATCAGCATGTACTCGTCGGTGAGCACCTTCTGCTCGAGCAGCGGCACGAACGAGCGCGCCACATGGCTGCCATGGATCAGCAGCACCGGTTCGCCGGCGCCTTTGATCTCGTACTCGAGCTCGGACTCGGTCAGGCGGGCGCGTTTCATGACAGGGGCTCCCTCTCGGCGAGGCGCGCGTTGACGTAGTCGAGCGTGTCGCCGATTGTGGACAGATGCGCTGCGTCCTCGTCCTCGATCCGTATGCCGTACTCCTCCCGGAGCGCCGCCTGGAACTCCATGAAGGCCAGCGAATCGAGGCCCATGTCGTCGAAAGTCGCCGCCGGGTCGTCATCTATGTCTGCTTCGGCGACCCCGATCCGGTCGACCAGGATGTGCTTGAGGTCGTCGAAGCGGAACTCAGCCCGTCTGGACATCATTTCCTCCTGTGCGGGTGCCCTCGTCCAGCATTTGGGTCAGCGCCGTCCGATCGAGCTTGCCCGAGGTCATCGTCGGCAACTGGTCGACGATCTTCACTGCGTACGGAACTTTGTAGCCGGCGATGCCGGCGCGGGCAAAGCGGACCACGTCGCCGGCTTCGAGTGCGGCGCCCCGCTCTGGCACCACGAACGCCTGCGGGACCTCGCCCATCACGGGGTGCGGAGCGCCGATCACCGCAGCCAGCGCGATGTCCGGATGGGTCAGCAGGAAGCTTTCCACCTCGGCCGGGAAGACGTTGAAACCGCCCACGTGCACGACCTCCTTGCAGCGGCCCGCGACCGTCATATTCCCGTCGCCGTCGACCGAGCCGAGGTCCCCGGTGCGAAACCACCCTTCGCCTGGCGTGTCGTTGCTGGTCCATGCTCGGTTGAGGTAGCGGGGCGTTATGCAGTCGCTGCGCACCTCGATCTCGCCTACCTCTCGGTTCCCCGCCGGGTGCGGCGCGATCCGGAGCTCGAATCCGCGGAGCGGCCGCCCGACCGTCCGATAGCGAACCTCCGGAGGATCGTCTTGGCGGGGGCAACAGGCGGCGCCGATCTCGCTCATGCCGTACAGGTTGAGCAGCCGCACCCCCTGTTCGTCGAGTCGCTCGAGCAGGCTTGGCGGACACGATGATCCGGCGGTGAACCCACTCCTGATGTTCAGGTCAGACGCGGTCGCCAGCAGCCTCACGAACAGCGCCGGTGAGCCGTGCATCAGCCGCGCTTCGAATCGGCGCAGCGCTTCGATGAGCGGAGCGACAGACGCCGCCATCTCGATCATGATCAAGGTCCCACGGGAGGCCAGCGTGGCCAGCAGGCAGCCCATGCCGAACGAGTGGGTGGCCGGCGAAACGAGTGCGGCGGGTCGGCCCGCGAGATCCTCGAGCCGCGGCGGCAGGTTCTCGGCCTGAGCCCGTGCCTGGCGGTGCGATACCAGCGCGGCCTTCGGCTCGCCGGTGCTGCCCGATGTGAACAGAACCGCGGCCACGTCCTCGGGCAGCGGCGCGTCCCGCTCGGCCGACCAGCTCCGTTCCTCCGTCTGGTTGCCGAGGGAATCGATAACCACGGCTTGCCCGAGCGTAGGCGTGCTGTCGCGCTGAGCAAGTATCTCGCGCGCCAGCTCGAAGCGGCCGTGGGTGGCGAGGGACACGGCGGCGGCCGGCTGCACGCTGGCGAAGGCCCGGCCCAGCTCGAAGCTGCGCAGCCGCGCGTTCAACGGCACGGCGACGGCGCCGAGCTTCCATGCCGCGAGCAGCGCGACGATCAACCCCGGCACATTGGGCGCGACCACCGCAACGCGGTCTCCCGGCTGAACGCGCATGCTGGCGGCCAACAGGTCCGCGAGTTCGCGCAGCTCCCGATAGCTCAGCGTGCCTTCGGGACAGGCAAGCGCAACCGCGTCGCCACCCTCCGCGAGCGCGGACCCCAACAGCGGCCCGATCTGATCTGAGGACGGCATACGCCAGACACCAGACCTTCCATGCAGCCCGAGTTACGCCGGCGACCGGTAGTGCTCGCGCCAGATCAGCCGGTAGATCGGGATCCAGCGCGGAAGATCGCGGACGCCGGGGATGAACGGGATGAGGATCAGCCCGAGGCTGAGCACGCCCATGATCGCCATCACCAGGATGTCCGCGTTGGACGAGCTCGAGAACGGCTTGATCTGGTACCAGAAGGTGTACAGCCAGAGCCACACCTGACCGGGATAGCTGCCGGTCTCGTTCATGATGCCCCACTGCGTCCCCAGCAGGTGCTCGGCGTGGGCACGGTTTGACAGCACGCCGCCGTCGGCCATGAACAGCAGTGGCTTGGTGTAGTCGGTCTGGTAGAACTGCTTGCTGGTCAGAAGCGCCCCATCAAGGCCCCCGGACTGGGCGAAGCTGAGCAAGGCGCCCATCATTACCGGCAGGGGGCCATAGCCGCCGGTCGGCACCGAGATCGAGCCATCGGGGTTCGCCTTGGCGTTGCCGAGGCCCTTTTCGTACGCGGTGGTCCACGCCGCTTGCTGCTTGCTGGGGGCGGAGCGGTAGGTATCCACCGCCGCTTGCAGCGCCGGCTGCCCCGTCACCGCGCGCAGCGGCGCCAGGACAAAGTCCTGCGAGGTGTCGACGGGATGGCTCACCCCGAGCCATTTGGCAAGGTAGATGAACGCGATGTGCTGCCCGTCCGAGGCGTGGTTGTACGGCGGACCGTAGCCGCCGGTGCCGCTCGAGCCGTCGAGCTCCGTAGTGGCTGTGGTGACGAAGTCGACCGGGTCGGTGCGCGCCCAGCTCTGGACGGTGCTCGGCTTCTCATCCGGGGAGGAGAACAGGATCGTCAGCAGCAGGCAGAGCGCAACCACCACGCCCAGGGCGATGCACGCCTCCTTGACGATGTCGTAGGAGCGATAGCCGCCCCGCCAGTGCTCGTAGGTGGCGATGTCGTAGGCGTGACGGTCTTTGCGGCTCACAGCGAGCGCTCCCCATCCGCGGCCGTGGCGGCCGGTTCCGCGGGCGGCGGGGCGGGCTGCGGAGTGCCTGCGGCCTTGTCCTGGAGGACAAACGGCGGCACTACGCCGTGCTTGCGCACGAGCAGGATGTGCGCGATCACGATTCCCACCACGGCCGCCGGCAGCAGCAGCACGTGCCAGCTGTACATCTGTCCGAAATTGAGGAGGTTGAAGAACGCGCCGATGCCGGCCGCGTTCATGGCGTCCTTGGCCTGGGTCGAGATCCACTGTGCGTCGAAGTTCTGCTGCGAGACGTACCCGGTGAGCGCGCACGGGATCGCCACCAAGAAGGTGACGGCGCCTGTTATCCATACCCGCGCGCGCCCACCCCGCCAAGCGGCCATCCAGTATTTGCCCCACAGGTGGATGACCATGACGAAGAAGAACAGCTCCACTGACCACAGGTGGATGCTGTTGAAGAAGTGTCCGACACCGGTGAAGTGCCACCAGGTCGGTCCTTTCAGCGCGAGGATCGTGCCCGAAGCGATAATCACGATCAGCGCGCTCAGCGACAGGACGCCGAAGACGTAGATCCACGACGCAACGTAGGAAGGCTGCTTGTCCGGCAACAGCTTCTCGGGCGGCAGCGCCGCGACGGCCCGCCGGCGCAGGCGGCCGGTCCACGAGCGCTCCTCGACGGCGCTCATGCCGAGCCTCCCTTCGGAAACGGGGCGAGGATCGCGACGGCGAACACGATGAGCATGAGCACGATCACGATGACGTTCGACACCGACATCTGAAAGAAGTGCCAGTGCACATAGCTGGCGTGATGATTGAGGTTGAAGACAGCAGCCATGGCGCGGCACCCTACGGCTCGTGGCGCGTAAGGCCATCGGGCCTGACGTGCCGGACTACTTCGGGTAACTACGCATTCATCGTTGCGGCCCGAGATGTGACGCTTCTTAGATGCGGGGCGACGGAACCGGCGGCTACGACGCGATCGACGGCATGGGGCGCTACGGGGCGATTGAGGGCATCGGGCGCGCCGGAGCGGTCGTCTCGAGTCGCACGCGAGCATCGACGATCACCGCACGGTCCGACGTTGCAATCAGCGGATTGCAGTCGAGCTCGACGATCTCGGCGTGGCGCTCGACCATCGCGCTGACCCGGAGCAGGACATCCTCGATCGCTGCCACGTCGCAGCGAGGGGCTCCGCGGTACCCGTCGAGCAGCGGGAACGTCTTCAAGGATCGGATCATCTCACGCGCGTCGAGATCGGTCAGCGGGGTGATGCGAACAGAAACGTCCTTGATCGACTCGGCCGGCGAGCCACCCGCGCCGCACGCCACCACCGGGCCGAAGCTGTGGTCGTTGACCACGCCGACGAGCAGCTCCACGCCATCCGGCGCCATCGGCTGCACCAGAAGGCCCTCGAGCTGGTATCCCGCGCGGGCGACCGCGTGCTCGATCTCGCCCGCCGCGGAGCGCACCGCATCGGCGCCTTCGAGTCCGAGGCGTACGCCGCCGGCGTCGGTCTTGTGCAGCAGCCCGCGCGCCACCGCTTTGAGCGCCACCGGCGCTCCGAGCCCGGTCGCGACGTCGGCGGCCTGCGCCGCATCCCTCACCTCCTCCGTGGTGATCAGCGGGAGTCCGAAGAAATCGAACAGCTGCTTGACGGACGCGGGGGAGAGCCAGCCCTCGCCCCGGGCAAGCTCCCGGCTGATCATGGCGGCCGCTTCCACCGAACGCAGACCCTCGATCCCCGGCACCGTTCCCACGTCTCGGGCGCGCCACCGGCCGTGACGGACCGCTCGCGCCATTGCCTGGGCAGCCGCCTCGGGAAACTCATAGCCGGGTACCCGTACCCGAGGCGACTCCAACGCGGGCGGAGTGCCGCCGCTGACCATGAACGTGCTCGCAACCGCAATGGCCGGGTTGCCTTCCGCCACCTCACGCACGGCCGTCGCCACGTCGGCCGCTGTGGTCGCCAGGGTGGGGACGAAGATCGCGATGATGGCGTCGCAGGCGTTGCCGTCGATCAGCGTCTGGAGCGTGCGGCGATAGTCGGTCGCGGAGGCGGTGGCGATCATGTCGATCGGGTTGCCGACCGCCGCGCTGGGCGGCAGTAGCTCGCGAAGTCGCGCCTGCACGTCGTGCGGGAGCTCCGGGATCTCGACGCCGAACGCCTGGCACGCGTCGGCGCACAGGATCCCGGGCCCCCCGCCATTGGTGACGATCGCGACTCGATCGCCGCGAGGGACCGGCTGCGCCGACAACAGCGCAGCGACATCGAACAGCTCGGACGTGGTGTCGGTGCGGATTACTCCGGCCTGCTCGAACAGGGCATCAACCGTGACGTCCGACGCCGACAGCAGCGCGCCGGTATGAGACGAGGTGGCCCGCGCACCGGCTGCCGACCGGCCGCTCTTTACGGCCAGCACCGGTTTGCTCGCCGCGACATGGCGCGCAATTCGGGCGAACTTGCGGGGGTTGCCGAACGACTCGAGATAAAGGAGCACCAGCTCGGTGCCGTCGTCCTGCTCCCAGTACTGAAGAAAGTCGTTACCGGACAGATCGCACTTGTTGCCCACCGACACGAACGACGACAGCCCGATGCCCAGCCGGCTCGCGGCTTCGATGATCGCGATCCCGAGACCCCCGCTCTGGGACATGAAGCCGACTG
>JAFASQ010000257.1 GCA_019244395.1 Solirubrobacterales bacterium
GGCCACGGTTGGTCAGCGTGACCGTCTGCGGGGCGCTGAGCGTACTTCTAGGCTGCGTTGGGAAGCTCAGCGTCGCCGGGCTCGCCTGTGCCGCGGCTGCCGTGTAGCTGATCAGCACGGAGGGCCCCGTCGTCGCGGAGCCGAACACGCTTCCGCTGGGGCCAAAGCTCGAGCCGCCTCCGCCGCCGCCGCCGCTTCCGATCCCGCCGTCGGAGCCAGCGCCGCCGCCACCCCCGAAGTACCCAGCGCCGCCGCCGCCGCCGCCATTACCGCCGCCTCCGTTACCACCCGCACCGGCTGTCCCGGCGGTCCCGGTTGCGCATGGCGCCTCGCTGTTGCGGTGGGAGCCCCTCGGCGTAGACCCTCATTGCTGCTACTCGATCAGCACGCGTCATGGCGAAAGTATGGACCTCAGAGCCCGGCAGCGACCGAGGCGACCGCTCGCTTCTGCATCCACCAAATACCAACCACCTCGGCGTCGCAAGCGGGCGCCGGCGACGGTTCTCCTCCAGGCGTGCCATCAGCCGAAGCGGCAGTCCGCCGCCGAAGTTAGTCCTCGCCGAGTGCGTGATGTTGGCCAAGGTCGGAGGTAGGCGGAAGCCTTGAGCGGACCTGCTGAAGGTCGGTCATGAGCGGGCGCTACCTACCGGATCATGCAACTCGCGCCGCAATTTCTCGACGAGACCCTCGAACAGCGGGTACACGCCTGGCCCGTAGGCCTGGTGAATCGCGGGCCGCCACATCTCCCACCGTTGAACGAGGGTGCGGCCCAGCAATAGCTTGATCAGCTCCAGGTCGAAGGCCCCCCAGCGCTCAAGCGCGGCGAGCTGCTCGAAGTAGTCGAGTTCGCGGCAAAGCACATACGCTTCGTGCGCATCCGCGGCGACATAGCCAGCGAACGCGTCGCGTAGCTCGTCGGCCGACTTGAACCTCGCTACCAGTCGACGTGTCTCGACAAGCGCATCCTCGTTCCACCGCCGGAAGAACTCGGCCGCCATCTGCGCCTCGCGGCTTCTGCGAGTCTCCCGCGCCTGCTGCGCGGCAAATACCGCGGCAGCGAACCCCCCGAGCAGGCCGATGGCCAGGATGGACGTTGCGATCGCGGTGACGGCAGCCCAGTTCACTGCCGCGATCAGCAAGGCTGACCTTCGATCAGCTGTCCCTGACTAGTTGCGGCCTCCGCCATAGTGTGGGCACGATACGGTGTCGCGTGTCCACGCGAGCGGGGGCCCTATAGCGAGCAGGATGCGGGTCTCCTTAGTGATTCGTCCCTGATCGCGTCGGGGTGGAGCGCCGTAGGCGTCGCGGCCGCGGCTCGCGACTGGCCTGCGGCGCTCGCTGCCCCTCCTCAGCAGTTGGCCCAGGCGCTCGCGCCCTGTGACTGCATGATCCGCTGGGCAACCGTGGTCTGCTCGGCCGGCGAGGCATCCTGCGGCCGGCCGGTTCCGCCGTAGGCAGCCCAGGTCCCGGGCTCGATCTGGTAGCGGCCCCCCGCGCCGCTCGACGGGTTGACCGCGTGCCAGTCACCGCCCGACTCGGGCTGCCAGGTGCAGGTCGGGAGGCTCCCCGTGTTGGAGCCGCGCGAGCTCGAATTGGCCGGGGTTCGCTGGCTCGCTGACGATGATGATCCGTCCGTCGACGATTGCGAGGGCGGCCTCGGCGATGGCATCGCCGGAGCTAGCATCCGCGACAGCGCGTCCCGATAGTTGATCAGCTCGGGCTGCGTGGGGCGACGCGTCTTTCCGTTGCGGTCCAGGACGCCCCAGCGGACGATATCCCGTCCCGGAGCGCGATTGCCGAGGGCGCTGACGACCTTGTCACGCAGATGATTGGCTTGATCGGCCAGCGACTCAGCGTGGGCGACTCCGGGAATCGCAAGGGCAGCGGCGACGGACATGAACAGGGTTAGGCGAAGACGAATGAGTTGAGTCCTTTCAGTGGGGGCGGCGGCGCGTTATGCGCCGCCCGTACTGCGCCGTGGCGTGGTAGTTGAGTGCCGCGGCGTCTTTCCCCGGGCAAACATACCCGGGTTATCCATTAGCGGGTATCAACCCCCGAACGGGCGCCAGAGTTGCTCCGGCAGTGGCACTCTGTGACCGTTGTCACAGGCAGTGGTGAGGTCGTCCCGCTCGTTGACGGTACGAGGATCCATCTCCGGCGCGAGGGCGAATCCTGCCGTGGGCACCCAGCACCGGCAGCGGTTTTGCGTTCTGCCGTGCCAAACGAGCGGGCCCACCGCGCCGGAGTCGACCTCAGCGCCGGCGAGCCGGGCGAAGCTTCAGCGTCCGTCGAGCCGCGTCAGCCGGATCCGGACCGGGACGCTGAAGCGCGCGGGCGTATGTGGCCGGGCTCATCCCGATCTGCTCGATCTGCGCGCCGTACTTGTCGAGCCAGGCGGCATTCGCGTCCGCCGCCGGGCCGTCGGCATCGACGTGCGCGGTGCCCGAGAGGACGACGATGTCGCCACCGCGCCCGTCGCCGTCGAAGTTCAACGTGACCTTCGGGTTGGCCGCGATGTTGCGCACGCGCGTCCCGGGTTGGCTGTACATCGACACCACCTCGCCGCCTCCCCACAGGAACCCCACCGGACGGGGGAGGGGAGCGCCGGCGGGCGTCACCGTCGTTAGCCACACAACCAACTCCTCGCGGAGGCGCCGCGCGACCCTCGCGCCGAACTCGGTGCCCTCGTCGATCACGTCGCGACCTTACCGCGCTACTTCACGCAACGCTGCCGCCCGAAGGCGCGAGAGTGTCCGTGGTGAAGCACCTCGGAATCTCGTGCTCTCGCTCGGTGGTCCCGAGGAAGCGCTGGCCGAGATCGTGACCGTCGCCACTGACGTCACTTCGGCCGTGGGACCTCCGGGCGAGCGGTTTCCCGCCGGTCGCCGGCCGCTGCGAGGCGATAAGCGGTCGCCGTAGCTCGCGCCGTGCGCGACCGGGACGTCTTCGTGTCGGCGCGGCCAACTCAGCTGAGCAGTGTCAACGGCCATCTGTTTCTCCCCATCCGCGGCCATGATTTCTCCCCACTGGTGGCCATGTTTTCTCCCCGCTGGTGGCCATCAAATCTCCCCACCTTCAGGGTTGCTCGCGCGTGATCAGACCAGGGGCTTGACCCCCTTGCCGGCGGTCGCTTGGGCGAGCCGGTAGCTGTCCTGGCCTTCGGTGATGATCACGTGGGCGTGGTGCAGGAGCCGGTCGACGGTCGCGGTCGCGATGCTCTTAGGCATCAGTTCGTCGAATCCGGAGGGGTGGACGTTGGAGGAGATCGCGATTGATCGTTTCTCGTAGGCAGCGTCGATCACGCGGAACAGCGCTTCGGCCGCGTCGGTGGACACAGGAAGCAGGCCGACGTCATCAACGACCACGAGATCGGCTCGGATCAGCTTTGAGATCGCCTTGTTGATGCTGTCGTCGGCGCGGTGGCGGCGCAGTAGTTGTGCGAGCGTCTCGAGTGTGTGCCACGCGACGATCTTGCCCTTGTCGATCGCGAGGTGGCCGAGCGCCTCGACCAGATGGCTCTTCCCGGTGCCGCTCGGCCCGCAGATTACGAGCACCTCGGCGCGGTCGATCCACTCAAGTGTCCGGAGCGCCCTTTGGGTCTTGGGCGGGATCGCCGATCGGTCTGGCTCCCAGGCGTCGAACGTTTTGCCGGCCGGTAGGCCGGAGGCGCGGCGCCGGTTCCGGATCGTTGCCTGTTCGCGGCCCTTGACTTCTTCGGCCAGGAGCACGCGCAGAACCTCGGCGTGCTCCCACCGTTGCGCGGTCGCGGTGGCGATCACCTCCGGCGCAGCTCTGCGTATGTATGGCAGCCGCATACGCCTGAGCAGCTGCTCGAGCTCTGAGGGCAACGGGGGCGGAGCGGGTGGCTTGACCGTCATCGTCCGAATCCCTCCCAGCTGCGGGTCGAGCGCTGCAGCGAACGGTCCTCTGGGGCGGGGAACAGGATCAGCTCGCCCGTGGCCTGCTGGTGAGCCAGGATCGATGCCAGGTCACCGTCGGCGAACCGGCCAGCGTCCGCGCACGTGCGCAGCGCACGCTCGACCCGCTCGGTGCCGTGCAGCTTTGAGAGATCGATCGCCTCTGCCATCTTGCGCCGCACACGTGACGTGCCGGCGGCGGCCGCGGCGATCAGCCACCGCTCGGCGCCCTCACCGAGGGCGAGGAATGCGCGCTCCTCGAGCGTGCGTGCCCTGGGCTTGCGGTCAAGCGCGCCGTCCGGCTTGGGCGGGTAGTGCTCGTCACGCAGCGCTGGACGACCCGGCGTGGTCAGCTGATGGCGGGCGACCTCCCGGGGCCCGCCGGGTCCGTCGACGTGCACCACGATCAGCTCGGTGCCGTCGATCCTGACCCACACCCGCTCGTCGACCAGCTCGTGCGGGACCGAGTAGATCGCGCCGCCCACACTGATCGTCGACTGCCAGTTGACCTTCCGCGTCTGCCCGAAACACACGGTATGAGGCAACCTCGGCAGCCGGTGCAGGTGCTCGTGCTCGGCGGCGAGCATCTCCAGCGGCGGCCGGCGCGTGACCCTGTGCGGACGGGTGTTGACCTCGGCCATGAACTGCTCGCACGCCGCCTCCAACTGCGCGAAGTCCGAGTACTCCTCGCGCAGGTTGTGATCGGTCGGGACCAGATCGGCCTTCGCGATCTTCACCGTCGCTTCCGAACCGCCCTTTGCTCTGCGGATCGGCGGGCTCGCAGGTCGCGATCGTCAGCCCGTAATGACGGGAGACCTCCACCATCGTCGGGTTGCGGACCGCGATCCCGCACACGTGCTCGACCGTCACCGTCTTCTCGTTATCGGTCTTCTGTTCCCGACCGGGTTATGTGCCGGCGTTTGAAGTAGTTCCCGCAATTACGGGGATCGGCGTGCGTAACGCGCGGCAGTCGGCCACATAACTCGGCGGCTCGATCTGAGGGTGCCTCCTCTGTCCATTTCTCGCGAGG
>JAFASQ010000391.1 GCA_019244395.1 Solirubrobacterales bacterium
ACCCCGAGGCGGCGGCTCAGGTCCGAGACGTGCCGGCGGGCGACGGGGATGACCTGGCCGTCGGCGAAGACGAGCTCGGCGGTGCCACCGAGGAGGGGGCGGAGCTCGACGGCGCGAGCCAGGTTGGCCAGGTACTGGCGGTGCACGCGGGCGAACTCGAACGGCTCCCAGCGGCGCTCGATCTCGTTCAGCGTGGTGCGCAGCAGGTAGCGGCCGTCCTCGGTCACGATCCGGACGAAGTCGCCGTGCGACTGCACGTACAGGATCGAGCCGCGGTTGATCAGGCGGGTCGATCCCCCGCGTGCGGCCGAGACCGCCACCATCTCGCTCTCGCCGCCGGCACTCGCCGCGCGAGGGCGCCGTCCGTTGCCGTCGGGCTGGTCCTCGGCCGCGTCGACCGCGGCGGAGACGCGCTCGAGTGCCTCCTCGAGCCGACGCCGGCTGACCGGTTTGCGCAGGTAGTCGAGCGCCCGCAGCTCGAACGCCTCGACCGCCGCATTGTCGTACGCGCTCACGAACACCAGCTGCGGTGGGGAGGCAAAGCGCCTCAGAACGCGCCCCAGCTCGACCCCATCGAGGTCGGGCATCCTGACGTCGAGGAAGATCGCGTCATAGGCCTGGCTCGAGGCCTTGAGCAGCGCGTCATGACCCCCGAACGCGCACTCAACCTCGTGCACGCCGGCGAAGCTCCGCAGCAGACGCGCCAGGTCTTCCAGTTGGGTGTGCTCGTCGTCGACGGCGAGGATCGTCAGCTGGTCCGCGCTCATACCGTCTCCGCCAGCTCGGGCTGCGGGATCTCCCCCTGCAGGTTGGGGACCGTCATCAGCGCGGTCGTCCCCTGCCCGGGGTTGGATTCGATTCGCAGCGCGTAGCGCTCGCCGAACGTCGCCCGCAACCGCGCGTCCACGTTCGACACGCCGATGCCCCCGCCCGCGCCGGCCAGCACGGCCTCGAGCCGCTCGGGCTCGATCCCGACCCCGTCGTCCGCGACGCGTAGCTCGACGTCGCCCCCCACGCGCCGGGCCGAGATCGCCACCCGCCCGGTGCCAGCCCGCCGCTCGACTCCGTGGCGAACCGCGTTCTCCACCAGCGGCTGCACCGACATCGCGGGGACGATGGTCCACCGCATGCCGGGCGGAACGTCGACGGTGACATGCAGGCTGTCGCGGAAGCGGGCCTGCTCCAGACGGAGGTAACGCTCGACGTGGTCGAGCTCCTCCCCCAGAGTGACGTAGGAGCGCCCGTCGCGGAACAGGTAGCGGGTGAACTCGGCGAAGTCGATCAGCAGGTCGCGCGCTTCCTCGGGGCGGGCGTGGATGTCGCCGGCCACCGCCGCCAGCGCGTTGTAGATGAAGTGAGGCGAGATCTGCGCCCGGAGCGCCCGGAGCTCGGCCTGGGCCACGCGCTCCTCCTGCGCGGCCACGAGCGACAGCTCGACTTGCGCCGAGACCAGACTCGCCGCCTCCTGGACCACCCGCAGCTCGTGATGGCTGGGCCGGCCTACCGACCGGTAGAAGGCGATCAGGGTTCCGATGCGGTTGCCCTGCGCGACCAGCGGCGCCAGCACGGCGGAGCGCAACGGGCAGGCCGGATCCGAGGAGACCAGGCGGGGCTCGATGTGCAGCCGGTTCTCTCGGCCGCGCTCGAGCAGCCGCGAGAGCAGGTCACCCGGCCGCACCTGTTCGCGCCCCTCACCGTCGATGGCCAGCACGGCGCGGGTGTCCGCGAGCGCGATGGCGGCGGCCCCGGTCAGCGCCCGCAGGTGGGGGACGGCGCGCTCGGCATTGCGCCCGGTCAGGCCCTTGCGAAGCTGGGGCAGGGTCGCGGTCGCCGCATGCAGGGCGGCCTGCATCGCGGCCGCGGGGAGGCCGGCGGTGCGCGGCGCGCGCAGAGCTCTCCACACGGCCGCGACGATGGCCGCGATTCCTATGCCCAGCGCTACGCCCAGAACCAGTTCCATGGTGAGCCATGCAAAGGGTACCGGCGCTTTTGACGGTTCTTACGGAGTCGCCGTCCTCCGCTTGTGTCGGCTGTCCGCGCGCGCGATGATGGGTCCATGAGCGCCACCACGACCTTCACCTCCTACGAGCAGGCGCGCGAGCAGCACCGCTGGAACGTGCCTGAGCGCTACAACATCGCAGTCGACGTGTGTGACCGGCACCCGCCAGACAAGCTCGCGATGATCCACGAGGACTTTCGGGGCCGGATCCAGGAGGTCGACTGGGGCGAGCTTCAGGACAATTCCAACCGGCTCGCGAATGTGCTCCGGGCGCACGGCGTCGAGCCCGGGGATCGCGTGGCCATGCTGCTGCCGCCGACGCCGGAGACCGCGGCGGCGTTCTTCGGGGCGTGGAAGGCGGGGGCGATCCTGCTCTCGATGTCGGTGCTCTACGGCGACGAGGGGATTCGCCACCGCGTGCGCGATTCGCAGCCCCGGGTACTCCTGACCAACGAAGCGAACGCGGGCCGCGTGGAGCGCGACCTGGTCGAACACGTGCTGATCCTCGACGACGCGCTGCTGGCGCGCGGATCGACCGCATTCGAGCCCGTCGACACGGCGGCTGACGACCCGGCGCAGCTCTACTACTCGTCGGGCACCACCGGGCTGGCCAAGGGAATCCTCCACGCCCATCGCTACATCCTGGGCCACGAGGAGTTCACCTACTGCCACGACCTGAGCGACGGCGAACTGTTCCACGGCATGGGTGAGTGGGCCTGGGCGGCCGGAATCTGCCCGCTCATCGGCCCGTGGCGCCTGGGCGCGGTGCAGGCGGTCTACCAGCGGGAGGGCGGCTTTGACCCGGCCAAACAGCTCGACTTCCTCTCGCGCCATGGGGTCAGCAACGTGTTCGCCACCCCAACCGCGATCCGCTCGATGATGTCGATCTCCGATGCGGGCACCCGCTACCCGCAGAAGTTCCGAATCGTCTGTTCAGCCGGCGAGCCGCTCAACCCCGAGGCGATCCGCTGGTTCCGCGAGCAGTACGGAATCACCGTGCTCGACTTCTACGGCCTCACCGAGTCCTATCCGCTGTGCGCCAACTACCCGTTCATGGAGGTGCGGGAGGGCTCGATGGGGCGGCCGATGCCGGGCTGGGAGGTGGCGATCCTGGACGAGGACGAGCGTCCGGTCGCCAATGGCGAGCGGGGCGAGATCTGCCTGAAGGCGCGCTCCAACCCGCATTACCCGCTCGGCTACTGGAACCGGCCGCCGGAAGACAGCGAGGAGGTGTTCGGGGGCGACTGGTTCCACACCAAGGACGCCGCCCGGACCGACGAGGACGGTTACTTCTGGTACGAGGGGCGCGCCGATGACGTGATCATCTCCGCCGGCTACCGGATCGGGCCCTTCGAGGTGGAGTCGGCCTGTCTCGAGCACCCAGCCGTGGCCGAGGCCGCAGCCGTCGCCGCGCCCGACGAACGCCGCGGCAACGTGGTCAAGGCGTTCGTGGTGCTGGCCTCAGACCACGAGCCCTCGGACGAGCTGGGGGAGGAGATCAAGGCGTTCGTCCGTGACCACCACTCTGCCTACGCCTACCCGCGGGTGATCGAGTTCGTGC
>JAFASQ010000401.1 GCA_019244395.1 Solirubrobacterales bacterium
ATCTGGGACGCGATGTCGACCGATCTGCGGGCGTTCCGGGCGCACGGCGGAAAGCTGATCATGTGGCAGGGGTGGTCCGACAACGGCATCCCGCCATCGGGCACCGTCGACTACTACGACGTGCTCTCGCGGCGGATGGGTGGGCTGCGCACAACCCAGCAGTTCGCCCGGCTGTTCATGGTGCCGTCGGTCTACCACTGCGGCGGGAGCTACGCGGGGGCGACCGTGCCGGACATGATCTATCCGATGGTGCAGTGGGTCGAGGCCGGGAGCGCACCGAGCCAGCTCACCGTTCAGTACGGCAGCACCGCGACCCGGCCGGTCTATCCGTACCCGGAGATCCCGCGGTACAACGGCAGCGGCAGCACCAATGACGCAGCGAGCTTCCATCCGGTGACTTCACCGGGAGCTCACTACACCGCCTGGATCGGCAACTACCTGTTCTATGAGCCGATCGGTGGTGGCGGCGGCGCCGACCAGGGGTACGCCCGTCGCGGCTGACGGTGGCGCTCGGGATAAAACGAATCGATCCTGAAGTTTCTTCCCAGGCGCCCGGCGGGCGGGGCGCCGGGCGCCTGGGCGTTCAGTCGAGAGCTCGCGGGCCGGCGCGCCGGCGGGCGTTCAGCCCAGCAGCTCGCGGGCCAGGTCGCGGTAGCAGGCGGCGGCGAAGCCGAGGTCGCGCACGTCAATCCGCTCGTCGGCGTTGTGGACGAGCGGCGAGGTGTCGACCAGGCTCATGTGGCGCTGGGGGAAGAAGCCGTAGGCCACGCAGTCCTGGAACTGCTCGCGGAACCACCGCGAATCGGAGAACCCGGGGAGGATCAGCGGGACGGTCTCGGCGCCCGGGTCGTTGGTCCGCACCCAGCGGTCGATCGCGTCCATCAGCGGGCTCTCGAGCGGTGACGCGTTGCCGACCACCTTCTCGGTGAATTCGATCTCGAGCCCGTCCGCCGTGGCGCCGAGCACGTCGGCGATCCGCCGGCGCGCGGCGTCCTCGCCCAGGCCGGGCGGCACCCGGCAGTCGACCTTGAGATAGGCGCGCGAGGGAATCACGTTGATCTTGTCCGAGGCGTGGGCCATGGTCGGGGCGAGGGTCACGCCGAGCATCGGCTCGACCTGGGTGAGGAGCCCGGGCTCGGCGGCGGCGATCCGGTCAAGGGCGTTTGCGGGGTCTTCGGAATCGAAGCCCAGCCCGCGCAGCAGCGCCGCCGGGGCCTCGGTCAGGTCGAACGACGGCGGCGCGGCGGCGATCCGCGCGAGCACCGGTCCGAGCTTGAGCAGCGCGTTGTCGCCGGTCTTGGGCAGCGAGGCGTGGCCGGCTTCACCGCGCGCGGTCAGCTTGAAGCGGAAGATCCCCTTCTCGGCGCAGCACACGCCGTAGCGGCGGCGGCCGGCGAACTCGAAGAACTCGCCGCCGCCCTCGTTGAGGAGCATGTCGCAGCGCACGCGATCCGGCTGGGTATCGGTGAGCCAGTGGGCGCCGACGTCGCCGCCGGTCTCCTCGTCGGCGACGAAAACGAGCTTGAGGCACCCGTTTGCCGGGCGCCAGCCGCTACGGGCCAGCGTGGCCGCCGCGACCGCCTCCGCCGCCACCTGCGACTTCATGTCGATCGCGCCCCGGCCCCACAGGAAGCCGTCCACGACGTCGCCGGACCACGGATCGTGCCTCCACTCGGATGGATCGGCGAGCACCGTGTCGACGTGGCCGAGGTAGCAAAGCGTCGGACCCCCCGTGCCACCTGCGAGCTCGGCGACCAGGTTCGGCCGGTCCTGGTCCGCGGCCAATAGCTCGGTGTGGAAGCCGGCGTCCCCCAGGTAGCGGGCCAGGAACTCGATCGCCGGGCGCTCGTTGCCCGGCGGGTTGACCGTGTTGAAGCGCACGAGCTCGCGCAGGACGTCGGTCGTCTCGCGCTCGAGGTCGTCGGCGGGCATGGAGGCGGGAGGGTAGCGATCCGGTGCGTAGGATCCGGCCGGTGGCTGCTCCTCACGAGGACCTGGCGCTGGCGCTTGAGCTGGTCGACGTGGCCGACGCGATCACGCTGGCGCGGTTCCGCGCGACCGACCTCGTGGTCGAGACCAAGCCGGACCTCACGCCGGTGAGCGAGGCCGACACCGCGGTGGAGCGCACGTTGCGGGAACGGCTGACCTCGGTCCGCGCCGGCGACGCGATCGTCGGCGAGGAGTTCGGATCCTCGTCGGGGGACCAGGCCGCCCGGCGCTGGATCGTCGACCCGATCGACGGGACCAAGAACTACGTGCGCGGCATTCCGGTGTGGGCGACTCTGCTGGCGCTTCAGGAAGGCGATCGGACCACGATCGGCGTCGTCTCGGCGCCGGCCCTGGGACGGCGGTGGTGGGCGGCCCGAGGGGCGGGCGCGTTCGGCGCGGACAGCCTGTCTCGGGAACCGCGCCCGCTCCGGGTCTCGGCCGTGCGGGCGCTCGAGGACGCCCAGCTTTGCGTGTCGGGGTTCGACGGCTGGGGCGATTCCCCGGGCGGTCTGGACCGGGTGCTGGCGTTGGCCCGGCGTTGCTGGCGCACCCGCGGGTTCGGCGACTTCTGGATCTACATGCTGGTGGCGGAGGGGGTGGCCGAGATCGGGTGCGAGCCGGTCGTGTCGCTATGGGACCTGGCGGCCCCGCAGGCCATCGTCGAGGAGGCCGGCGGGAGGTTCACCGATCTGGGTGGAGTGCCGACTGCCGAAGGCGGCGATGCCCTGGCCACGAACGGTCTGTTGCACGAGGAGGCGCTGGCGCTGGTGGGGCGATAGCCGGCGCCGGGTCGCTGATTGGGACGATAGCCGGCGCCGGGTCGCTGATTGGGGCGTGGCCGGCGCCGGGTCGCTGATTGGGGCGTGGCCGGCGCTGGTCGCCGGGGACGCGGGTCGCGGGTGGGGACGTGAGCCGGCGCTGCTTCCGTTTGGGGGGGCGATAAGCTGCGCCGCTTTCTGGTGCGACTCGGACCGTAATCCGGTGCGTACGCTGCGGACGCTTCCAACTCACCAACGGCCATAAGTTGACACTCGGCGCACTACGTGGCTCGAGTGTAGGGATAGGGCCGCTATGCGGCACGAAATCGCGCACTCGAGCCGCGAGAATCCTCGAGTGTGGGGTTACGCCGGGAGCGTCCGGCCCAGGAACTCGCGCGTGATCTCCCACGCGCGCGCGGCGGCCCCGGGCTGGTGGAACATCGGCGCCTCATGGTTGTCGAAGGCGTGGCCGGCGTCCTCCTGGATGTGGCACTCCATATCCGGACGTGACTCAGCGAAAGTGCACACGCGGTCGATCTGCTCGCGCGGGATGAACTGATCCTGGCCGCCGAAGTGGAACAGGACAGGGCAGGAGATCGCGTCGGCGCGTTCGAGTGCGCCGGCGATACCCGATCCGTAGTAACAGACGGCGACGTCCGGGTCGGCCTGGATCGCGACCCCGAAGGCCAGCGTGCCGCCCAGGCAGAAGCCCAGCACGCCGGCTCGCCTGTCGGTCACCTCGGGGAGCTCGCGCAGGGCCTTGAGGGCATCGATCGAGTCGCGTACGGCGAGTTCCTGGTCGAGCTTCTGCACGGTCTCGAACGCCTTGGCCAGGCCGGCCTCGTCGTGTTCGAGCGCGATCCCCGGCTCGATCCGCCAGTACAGGTCGGGAGCCAGCGCGACATAGCCGAGCCCGGCCAGGCGGTCGACCGACTCCTTGATGTAGTCGCCGACGCCGTAGATCTCCTGGATCACGACGATTCCCGGGCCGGCGCCGGACTCGGGCAGCGAGACGTGGGCGTCCATGACGCCGTCGGACGTCTGCACCCGCTCGACCCGAACCGTCCTCGCCACGGCGCGGAAGCCTAGTCGGTGGCGCACTGCGGCGTCTGTTCGGGGGCTCCGAGCTCCATCTGTTCGGCTCCGAGATCCATCTGTTCGGCTCCGAGCTCCATCCGGTAGTGCGGACCGAGCCGCGGCGGCTCGAACTCCCCCGAGGCGACGACGAAGCCGGCCCGCTCATACAGCGAGCGCGCCGGTGTCCGGGCGTGGCACCACACCCGCGTGGCGCCGCGCTCGATCGCGTGCTGCACGAGGGCTTGCAGGATCGCCGAGCCGGCGCCCCGACCACGGGCGTCCTCCCTGGTCGCCATCCCGCGCACCCGCCAGTCGCCCGGTTCGCCCTCCGGCCCGACCAGACCCACGGCCACGAGTTCCCCACCCGCGAACGCGCCGAACGCGACCGAGCCGGCGGGCTCGTGCGCAGCGAGTTCATCGAGCGTCATGCAGGGGCGCAGCACCTCGCGGCGCAGAGCGCGCGTCTCTTCGAGCGGGATCGCACGAAGGTCGAACGACTCCATCGACGAACAGCGTAGGCGCGCGCTGCCGGGCCGCCGTTCGCGTGTCGATCAACCGGAGGGGTAACTTGAGATGGAGAGATTCTCATATGGGCGGCGAAATTCACCCGATGCGCGACCGAAACGAGCCGGTGGCGGCTGAGGAGCCGCGGCGCGCCGCGGCTGAGGAGCCGCTGCGCGCCCGTGACGGCGGCGAGTCGAGCCCGGACGAAGAGCAGCGGGTCGCGTTCGACCTCACGCCGGGCGAGGACGACGACGTCGACGTCGGCCTGCCCGAGATGCCGACGATGGGCCCGACCGGCCCGATCACGCGGCGCAATCTCGTGTTCGCGATGCTGTTCATCGTCGCGGCGATCGTCGGGCTGTACTTCCTGATCCCGAAGTTCGCCGGCCTGCACCAGACGTGGGGGCAGATCAGCCGTGGCAACGTGCTGTGGCTGGCGGTCGCCGCCGGCCTCGAGTTCCTATCCGTGGCCAGCTACGCCGTGCTGTTCCGAACCGTGTTCGCCCGGGGCATGCCGCGCCTCGGCTGGCGGGCCAGCGTCGAGATCCCGCTCGCCGGCATCGCCGCCATCCGGCTCCTGGCCGCGGCCGGCGCGGGCGGCGTGGCGGTCACGGTGTGGGCGCTGCGTCGGGCAGGGATGTCATCGAGGGTGATTGGCTGCCGGATGGCGGCCAACTACTCGATCCAGTACTCGATCTACCTCCTCGCGCTGGTCGTGTGCGGGCTCGGTCTGTGGACGGGCGCGTTCGGTGGGCAGGGGCCGACCGCGCTGACCCTGATCCCCGCCATTCTCAGCGCGGTCGCGCTGGGCCTGGGGGCGGCGATGGGCCTGGTTCCGGACGACTTCGAGCGGCGCCTGGAGCGGCTCTCGCGCAGAAAAGGGCGGATCGGCAGGCTGGCGACGCGGTTTGCCACATTGCCCGCCACGCTCGGCGCGGGCGTCCGCACGGCGCTCGGGCTCATCCGCGAGCGGCACTGGGGCCTGCTCGGCGCGATTGGCTACTGGGGCTTCGACATCGCCGTGCTCGGTGCGTCGTTCCGGGCCTTCGGGACCGTGGTGCCGGTGGCGGTTCTCATCATGGGCTACTTCCTGGGCACCCTGGGGAGCCTGCTGCCGCTGCCCGGCGGGATCGGCGGCGTGGAGGGCGGCATGATCGGCGCTTTCGCGGCGTTCGGCGTGCCCGCCGGCCGCACCGTGATCGCGGTACTGGCCTACCGGGCGATCTCGTTCTGGCTGCCCACGCTGCCGGGTATCGGTGGCTATTTCACCCTCCGCTCGACCGTGCGCGGCTGGCGGGTGGCCGACGGCGAGCAGCGCCAGCCGGTGAGCGAGGGCTGAGCCGGAATGGCCTCGGGGCGGGGCGAGCGGGGGATGCTCGCACGTGCCGGCGTCGCGTTCGGGCGGGCGGCGCGCTGGACCGGCCGGCAGCTGCGCGGCGAGGTGGTCAAGCGGGTCGGCGGGCCGGCCCGCGCGCGCGTCATCATCTTGTTCGGAGCCGTGTTGGCCCTCAACGGGGCC
>JAFASQ010000024.1 GCA_019244395.1 Solirubrobacterales bacterium
CCACCGCGGGTTCATCGACGACGTGATCATGCCTCACGAGACGCGCCGCCGCATCTGCCGCTCGCTGGCGATGCTCCGCGACAAGAAGCTCGACAACCCGTGGCGCAAGCACGGCAACATCCCTCTCTAACCGGGGCCGGCTCGAGAAACGGACGATATGTGGCCGCTTTACGTGCACCCCTCATAGGCGGACCGTCTGGGCGCGCACCCGGTTGTCCTCCCACGCGGCGAAAGCGGCCGACGCGACCGCCAAATCTTGGATAGCCAACCCCGTGGAATCGAAGAGCGTGACCGCCTCGCTTCCCGGGCGGCCGGGCGCGTCGCCGGCCAGAACCGCACCCAGTTCGGTCACCTGCTCGCGCGTGACCACGCCCGCCTGCACCGCGCCCGTCAGCTCGCCACCGTGCGAGGCCTGCTCCCACTCGTCGCAGAAGAGCACGCACGACGCCACCGCGCCGACGCTCGCCTCGGCCTTGCCCGGTCCGTCCGCGCCGAGCATGTTCAGGTGCGATCCGGCGTGCAGGCGGCCGGCGTCGATCACGATCTCGTTCCCTGGCGTCACGCAGCACACGACATCGCGGGCGGCCGCCTCGGCCAGCGATCCCGCGCTCCAGCCGAGCTCCGAAGCCAGCGCGTCCGCCACCGGCGCCTGGGCGTCGTGGCACACGCCCGGACCGTATCCGGCCGCCGCCAGGCAGCGCGCCGCCCAGGTGCCGTGCAGCCCGCAGCCGATGATTCCGACCGTCCGGGCGTCCGCCCGGGCCAGGGCCGAGGCCGCCACCGCGGCCACCGCCCCGGTGCGCAGCGCAGTCACCGAGCGGGCGTCGAGGAGCATCAGCGGCTCGCCGTTCTCCGCGCTCGATAGGCAGATCACCCCGGTCACCGTGGGCCGGCCGCGCGCGGGGTTATCTGGGAAGGAGGTCACCCACTTCAAGAGCGCCAGCCCATCGCCGCGCGCCGGCATGGCCCGGAAATCTCCGTGTGGTGGACTCGGCAAATAGACCTTGGCCGGCATCGCCCATTCGCCGGCGTGGAAGCGCAGCAGGCCCTCACGCACACGCTCGATGGCCGACGCGGGCGACACCGCCGCCAGCACTGCCTGGTGATCCAGAACGGGGAGTTCAGGCACGCCGGGCACGATACGCTCAGACCCTCCGTGAACCGGCGACCGAAGCTCAGCATCGTCGCGCCCGCCGCGACCCCCGAGGAGGCGGCCGCCGTCGTCGCCGCGCTGGAGCGCTTCATGCGTGACACCGCTCCCCGCCCCGCCCCGCCGGCCCCACGCCACAATCCGTGGCAGCGCGCGGCGCTCGAGGAGGGCGTGAGCCGCGCCCCGGCCGAGCCGGCGCCCTGGGCCTAGAGGTCCCCGGTCGCGCCCCGGCCGAGCCGACGCCCCGGCGCCTAGAGGTCCCCCGGTCGGGCCCCGATCGGCGCCGGAAACGGCTTGACAGGAACCGATGCGTCTGCCAGCGTCCAATCGTTGGCTGGTGGGCCAACCAGCGCCCGCCGGCAGAGCGTCCGGGGGCGTAGCATGAGGAGTCGTTCCTCAGTCGTGCTTGTGGCGGGATATCACCCTCAGCTAAAGGGTTTTGCTGGCGTATCGAACGCTAGATGCGCCCAGGCTCGCGCTCGCCGCTGCGCCGGCGGCACCGGCATCGTTCAGCCCCCAAAGTCGATGCCCGGGCTGTCGATCTGCGCCGGCTGAGAGCGCGCCGGCTGCCGCGGCGGTGGCCCCCGCCGTCGCGGCGCCGGGTTCTTGGCCCCGCGGCCGCGCTCACGCCGCTGGAATGGCCTGCAGCTGAAGCAAATCCCTGAACCCCGATTGCCTTTTGGTACATTTGTCGTCCGTCCGCGACTGGAAGGAAGACCGATGCACAGCGCCCGCACCGGATCGCTCGAGAGCCCCGAGGTACTCGAGAACGTACCCGGGCACATCATCCCGATCCTCGAGCGCGAGTTCGATGACTTCGACACCGAGTCCACGCGCTTCCTGACGGGCGAGCTCGACGGCGAGGACTTCACCAAGTTCCGCCTCAAGCAGGGCGTGTACGGCCAGCGCCAGCCCAACGTGCAGATGGTCCGGGTCAAGCTGCCGCTGGGCGGCGTCACCCCCGACCAGCTCGACGCGTTCGCGGACGGGATCGACAGGTACGTGCCGCTACGCAAGGGGCATATCACGACCCGCCAGAACATCCAGATGCACCACGTCCCGCTGCCGGACGCGGCCAAGCTGATCCGCGAGCTCGGCGACGCCGGGCTGTCCTCCCGCGAGGGCTGCGGGAACACCATGCGCAACGTGACCGGCGACCCCCGCGCCGGCACGCTCGAGGGGGAGCTGTTCGACATCACCCCGTACGCGGGCGCCTACGTGCGCTACTTCGTCCGCCACCCCACCACGCAGAACATGCCGCGCAAGTTCAAGACCGCGTTTGCCGCCACCGACGAGGACAACGCGATCACCAAGATCCACGACCTCGCCTTCCTGCCCAAAATCAGGGACGGCGTGCGGGGTGCGGAGGTGCTCGTGGGCGGCGGGACCTCGATCATGCCGCGGCTGGCGCCCACCCTGTATGACTTCGTCGAGCTTGACAACGGCGACTACCTCAAAGTCGCCGAGGCCGTGGTGCGAATCTTCGATCGGACCGACTGGTTGCGCCCCAACCGCGCGCGGGCCCGGATCAAGGTGCTGGTCGACAAGATCGGGATCGACGCCTTCCGGGAGATGGTCGAGGAGGAGCTGGCCGGCGACTGGGTCGACGAGCGCGACTTCAGCCCGGACAGGATCCTGTTCGAGTACGACGAAGAGGCGAACGCGCCGGCACGGCCGCAATCCTTCGCGTCACCCAACGGAGACAACCGTGAGTTCACGCGCTTTGTCGAGACCAACGTCCAAGGTCAACGTCAGCACGGATTCTCGACCGTCGAGGTCAAGGTGCCGCTCGGCGATCTGACACCCGGGCAGTTCCGCGGGCTGGCCAACATCATGCGCGCGTACACCGGCGGCTTCGCGCGGACCAGCGTCCACCAGAACTTGATCCTGCGGTGGGTGCGCGACGAATCCGTGTATGACGTGTGGCGGGGGCTCGGTGAGCTGAAGCTGAACGATCCCGGCGCGGACGAGATCACCGACGTGGTGAGCTGCCCCGGTACCGACTCGTGCAAGCTCGGCATCACCAGCTCAATGGGCCTCAACCAGGCCATCCACGAGCGCCTGGTCCAGATGCAGGTCGATGATGAGCTGACCCGCCGAATCCATGTCAAGATGAGCGGCTGCCCCAACGGCTGCGGCCAGCACCACATCGCCAACATCGGCTTCTACGGCGCCTCGATCAAGGTCGGCGAGCACACCATTCCGGCCTACATCCCGCACGTCGGCGGTGCGTACGAGGGCGGCGATGTGCGCTACGGTCAGCGCCTCAAGGCCCGGCTCCCGGCCAAGCGCGTGCCTGAGGCGGTGCAGCGATGGGTACGCTTCTACGAATCCGAGCGGCAAGACGGTGAGGAATTCAACGCTTTTGTCGACCGCGTCGGGCCGCAGGAGTTCGAAGCCCAGGTCAAGGACCTGACGCTGCCGATCGAGTTCAGCCTGGAGAACATGAACTACTTCATCGACTGGACCAAGAGCTCGCCGTTCGAGGTGATCCGCGGGGAAGGCGAGTGCGCGGTCTGACGCGTGCCGACGATGAGCGTGGCGATCCAAGATCTCGAGACCGTGTCCGCCCAGGAGGTGCTGGCCTACGCGGTCGAGCGCTTCCACCCGCGGTTGAAGATGGCCTGCTCCTTTCAGAAGGAGGAGTCCGTCCTGCTGCACATGCTGACCGCGACCTGCCCCGAGCCGCGGGTGTTCATGATCGACACGGGTGTGCTGTTCCCCGAGACGCTCCAGACCTGGAAGCGCTTCGAGGAGCGGTTCGCCGTCAACATCGAGGTGGTCGACGCTCGCAGCCCGGACGAGCCCTGGACGATGGCTCGCTGCTGCGGTGAGGCCAAGGTCGACGGGCTCGAGCGCGCGCTTGACGACATCGACGCCTGGATCACCGGGATCCGCCGGGAGCAGGCGCCCACCCGCGCCGACGCGGCTAAGCTGGAACGCGACGAGCGCCGCGGGATCTGGAAGGTCAACCCACTCGCCGACTGGGACGAGAAGGACCTGTGGCGCTACATCTTCGAGCATGACCTTCCCTACCACCCGCTGCACGATCAGGGCTTCGCCTCGATCGGCTGCGCGCCGTGCACGCGTCCCGGCAACGGTCGCGAGGGCCGCTGGGTCGGCCTCGAGAAGACCGAATGCGGAATCCACGAGTGACGCGCTCGCACGCGCGTGATCCACGAGTGAGGACCACCAGTTGAACCCCCTGCACTACGAGCTGTCGCACCTCGAGACGCTCGAGGCCGAATCGATCCACGTCTTCCGCGAAGTCGCGGCCGAGTTCGAGCGTCCTGTGCTGCTGTTCAGCGGCGGCAAGGATTCGCTCGTGCTCCTGCGCCTGGCCGAGAAGGCGTTCCGTCCCGGTCGCTTCCCGTTCCCGGTCATGCACGTCGACACCGGCCACAACTTCCCGGAGGTGCTCGAGTTCCGCGACCGCCTGATCGAGAGTCTCGGCGAGCGGCTGATCGTGGCCAGCGTGCAGGAATCGATCGATCGGGGACGGGCGGTCGAGGAGACCGGGCCGCGCGCGTCGCGCAATCGCCTGCAGACCGTCACCCTGCTCGATGCGATTGCCGAGCACGGTTTCGATGCGGCCTTCGGCGGCGCCCGGCGCGACGAGGAGCGCGCCCGCGCCAAGGAGCGGGTGTTCTCCTTCCGGGACGACTTCGGTCAATGGGAGCCCAAGCGCCAGCGCCCCGAGGTCTGGGCGCTCTACAACGGCCGCATCCGCAAGGGCGAGCACGTCCGCGTGTTCCCGCTCTCGAATTGGACCGAGCTCGACGTGTGGCAGTACATCGCCCAGGAGCGCCTCGAGGTGCCCTCGATCTACTTCGCGCATCCCCGGCAAGTGTTCGAGCGCGACGGGATGCTCTACGCCATGAGTCCGCACGTGCAGCTGATCGAGGGCGAGACACCCTTCGAGGCGTCCGTCCGCTACCGCACGGTCGGCGACATGACGTGCACCGGCGCCGTCCGTTCCTACGCCACCTCGCTGCCCGAGGTGGTGTCCGAGATCGCCGCCACCCGCGTGACCGAGCGCGGAGAGACGCGCGCGGATGACCGCGTGACCGAGGCGGCGATGGAGGATCGCAAGCGCGAGGGATATTTCTGAGCGGTGACTCCGGGCGCCGCCACCAACGGGCACGCGGTCACCACGCGTACCAGCGAGCTTTTGCGCTTCGCCACCGCCGGCTCGGTAGACGACGGCAAGTCGACCCTAATCGGACGGCTGTTGCACGACTCGAAGGCGATCTTCGAGGACCAGCTCGAGCACGTCGTGAGGACCTCCGAGCGCCGCGGCGACGGCTACGTCAACCTCGCGCTCTTGACCGACGGCCTGCGCGCCGAGCGCGAGCAGGGGATCACCATCGACGTCGCCTACCGGTACTTCCAGACGCCGAGACGCAAGTTCGTGATCGCCGACACGCCTGGCCACGAGCAGTACACGCGCAACATGGTCACCGGCGCCTCCACCGCGGACCTGTCGATCGTGCTCGTCGATGCCCGCAAGGGGGTGAGCGAGCAGACCCGTCGCCACGCTTACATCGCCTCGCTGCTGCGCATCCCCCATCTCGTGGTGTGCGTGAACAAGATGGACCTCGTCGGCTACGACGAGGCAGCCTTCGACCATGTGGTCGAGGAGCTGACCGACTGGACCGCGCGCCTGGATATCGGCGACGTCACGTTCATCCCGATCTCGGCCCTGCACGGTGACAACGTCGTCGACCGCTCGTTGGTGATGCCGTGGTACGACGGGCCGCCGCTGCTCTATCACCTGGAGCACGTGGTGATCGCGCCCGACCGCAACCTCACGGACCTGCGGTTCCCGGTGCAGTGGGTGATCCGGGTGGGCGGGTCCCAGATGAACCACCACCACGATTACCGCGGCTACGGCGGTCAGATCGCCGGCGGCGTGGTGCATCCCGGCGACGAGGTGATGGTGCTGCCGAGCGGCCGGCGCACGCGCGTGGCCGCCATCGAGACCTACGACGGTCCGGTCGAGACCGCCTTCCCGAACATGTCGGTGACGATCCGGGTGGACGACGACCTGGACATCTCGCGCGGCGACATGATCGCCGAGCCCGAGGATCCCCCCCTCGCCGCGCGCGAGCTCGACGCGATGCTCTGCTGGATGGGGCAAACGCCGCTGCGCCCAGGCGCCCGCTTGACCATCAAGCACACCACGCGCATCACCCGCGCGCGCGTCGAGGAGCTCGACTACCGCGTCGAGGTCAACACGCTCGGCCATGAGCCCGCCGATCAGCTGGCCTTGAACGAGATCGGGCGGGTGCGGATTCGTGCCGGCTCGCCGCTGATGGCGGACCCCTACTCTCGCAACCGCAGCACGGGCAGCTTCATCCTGATCGATGAGGCGAGCAACGACACGGTGGCGGCCGGGATGGTGCTGAGCGCGCGCTGACGCGTCACCCATTTGGGAAGAAACGTCTATATGGCGATACTTTCTTCCCAAGCACTATGAGGGAACGGTCCGCCGACGAGGAGGCGTACCACGTCGGCACGGCGGCGATGTCCACCGACGCCGCACTCGACGAAGCGTTCACGCCATCGCCGCCGACCGAGCCCCTGACCGTCGCCGAACCGGCCCGTGAGACGCCCGTCCACGCCATCACCCAGGTGCTGGTGGTCGGAGGCGGCCCGGCCGGCTTCGCCGCCGCGCTCGCCGCCCGTCGCGCCGGCGCCGAGGTCCTGCTCGTGGAGCGCTACAACCATCTCGGCGGCCTCTCCACTGGCGGCCTGGTCATCTGGATCGACCGCATGACCGACTGGAACGGGCGTCTGGTCATCGCGGGCATCGGACAGGAGCTTCTGGAGCGCCTGCCGCAGGATGCCGTCGCCGGCGCTCCACGCAACCTCTGGGGATCGAACTCCGAGGACCGCGTCGCCTATTGGCGCGAACGCCAGGGCGCCTTCCGTGACACCGTGACGTGGTCGCCGATGATCGACCCGGAATGGCTGAAGTACCTATCGGTCGAGATGCTGATCGACGCGGGCGTGAAGCTCCTGCTCCACAGCTGGGTGGCCGAGCCGCTGCTCGACCGCCAGCGCGTCCGCGGCGTGACGTTCGAGAGCAAGCAGGGCCGACGCGCCATCCTGGCCGAGGTCATCGTCGATGCCACTGGCGATCTGGACCTGTGCGCGCGGGCGGGCCTGGAATTCGAGGCCGACGCCAAGGCCGGCGGGGGCGGCATCGCCCACTGTCTGAACACCGGTTGGCTGTGGGCCGGGGTGGATTTCGCTCGGTGGTTGAAGTTCAAGCGGGACGATCCGCAGGCCCACCGCCAGCTCATGACCGACGCCGGCGAGGCGCTTGGGTTCGCGGAGCGGCCGGTGGTTGGCTGGAGCAACGACGTGGCGCTGTTCCTTGGGCCGCGGCTGAGCGGCTATAGCGGCGTGGACGTGACCGACCTGACGCGGGTCGAGGTGGAGTCGCGCCGGCGGATGGTCGCCCACCTGGATCACTTCCGCCGCCGTGCCCCCGGGTTCGAGAACGCCTGGCTGATGCTGTCCGCGCCCCAGATCGGGGTGCGCCACACGCGCCGCCTCATAGGCCTCGACAAACTGACGGCCGACGACTGGCGTCAAGGCATCCGCCACCACGACGAGATCGGCGTCTCGCCCTCGCCGTCGCAGAAGTTCGCCAACGTCTCCGTGCCCTACCGCGCGCTGGTCGCGCGTGACGCCGAGAACCTGCTGGCGCCCGGTCGTCACATGTCTTGCGATCCCCAGACCCAGGCGTTCATGCGCGAGATCCCGCAGTGCTGGCTGACCGGGCAGGCGGCCGGGGTGGCCGCCGCGCTGGCCGCATCGCGTGAAATCCCGGTGGGCGAACTCGACGCGGGCGCGCTCCAGGCGGAGCTGCGCAGGCAGGGGGCCTATCTTCAGGCCGACGCCGACTCGACCGCCGCAGTCGCCGGCGGCCCACCCCGAGGCCCGAAGGTCTCGATCACGGCGGACACGCCGGCGTTCTGAGCCCCCGCCACCACGATCTGCACCGCCTGCTCAGAGTTCAGCACGCTGACCACGTTGCCCGAGCCCTGTTCCGCCGCGGTGTCCGCCGTCGCGTCAGGATGCTCGGACGACAGGCGCCACCGCGTCTTCCCCGACACCGCGTCTTTGCCCACCGCGGCCAGCGCCTCCCGGCTGTTCACCGCGTGCTCGTACACGAAGCGCCGCACGTCATCCTTCGTCCATCCGGCGCCCGCGAACAGCGAGGCATGCTCGGGTCCGAGCGCGATACAGGCGCTGATCGTCTCGTGGATGAGGGCGCCGGTCCGCCGAACCGTGTCGGCGAGGTCGCGCCCGAGCTGCTCGGGCACCGTGGTGTGCCGCGCCTCGATGTGCACCACCGAGCGCATCGTCATCGCCGTCACCGTGCTCTCTGACGCATCGAAGCCATGCTCGACGTGGAACGGCGGCCAGGGTGACTCCTCCTCGTTCTCGGCGATGCACGCCGTGTACTTCGCCGGGTTGCCCTGGGTGGCCTGGTCGAGCTCGCGCGGGCGCAGGCCGAACGCGTTGATCGCGGTCAGGCGGATCGCACGTCCGATCGTGGCGTTGGCCCGGAAGCCCGACCCGAACATGTTCCCCTTGCTATTGAGACCGAGTTGTTCTCGGATTGGACCGTTGACCAGCAGCATCGGCGCGGTCCCCGTGGTGCTCTGCCAGATGCCGCGGGTCACGTAGCCCTCGGCCTCGAGCGCCGACCATGCCGCCAGCACGACCGGGAAGTACTCGGGCCGGCAGCCGGCCATCGCGGCGTTGATCGCGGCCACGCGGACGGTGCACGCGCGGTTTAGGTGGGGCATGGACAGCAGCACCTCATCCGGTCCGCGCGAGGTCTGCTCGAGGAACTCCGCCAGGTATGACTCGGTCACCGGCATGACCGGCAGCCCATCGGTCCAGCCTCGCTCGGCGTATTCCTCTAACACCCGCCGGACCGCGTCGACGTCGATGACCGGAAGCCCCGCCGGCGCGCCATCCATGGGGGCGGTCACCCTCCCGCCAGGATGCGCACGACCTCGCTGATCACCGGCCGCACGTTCGCCTCGATCTGCGGCGGGCTGAGGCTCGCGATGGGGTGGGGGATGGTCACGAACTCGAACTCCGGCGCGCCGTACACGTCGGCCATGGCACGCGCCGGCACCACGAACGCGTCCGTGCAGATCGACACCGTAGGTACGCCGGCCCGCTCGAGCACGATTCCGTCGGCCAAACTGGCCGCCGAACAGGATCCTCAGTCACCAACCCCGGCGATCACCGCATCGCAGCTCTGCGCGATCTCCTTGGCCCGGTCCTCCTCGACCGGTGTGCCGAAGTACGACTTCGTGTAGGTGCTCACCGCGCCGAGGTGATGCTGCGCGCGCAGCTGGGCCGCCACCGTCTGCAGCACGAGGGCGGCGTTGGGCTTGGCGTTGTCGAGCAGCCCGAGGCGCGCCCCCGCGAGGTTGCCAATGCGCGGGGTCAGCGTCGCGGCGCGCGGCACGTCAGATTGGCCGGTCGGATCGAGAATGGCTTCCCGATTGCTCACGATGAACCTCCGCTCTGCGGTTACGCTGTGCCTTCGCACGCTACCACCGGGCGCTCGACCGAACAGTCGCCCGCTAAAGTCCCGCGCCGCATGTTCTCGAAGGTGCTGATCGCCAACCGCGGCGAGATCGCGGTCCGCGTCATGCGCGCGTGCGAGGAACTCGGGATCGGCACCGTCGCCGTCTACTCGGAGCTCGATCGCGACGCCGTGCATGTCAAGCGCGCGCAGGAGGCGTACCTGCTGGGGCCCGGCCCGGCGGCTGAGAGCTATCTCGTGATCGAGAAGCTGATCGACGCGGTCGAGCGTTCGGGGGCCGAGGCGGTGCATCCCGGCTACGGCTTCCTGGCCGAGAACGCCGCGTTCGCATCGGCGCTCGAGGAGCGCGGCATCACGTTCATCGGCCCCCCCTCGAAGGCCATCGAAGCAATGGGATCGAAGACCCGCGCCCGGGAACTGATGATGCGCGCCGGCGTTCCGATCGTCCCGGGCACGACCGAGCCGGTGGCCACCATCGAAGACGCCCGGCGCGTGATCGAAGAGACGATCGGCTATCCGGTCGCGGTCAAGGCGGCCGGCGGCGGCGGCGGTAAGGGCTTCCGGGTCGCGCTCGAGGAGTCCAGGCTGCAGGAGGCGTTCGAGGGCGCAGCGCGCGAGGGGGAGAAGTTCTTCGGTGACGCCACGGTTTATCTCGAGCGCTACCTGCCCGACCCGCGCCACGTCGAGGTCCAGGTTCTGGCCGACACTCACGGCAACGTGATCCACCTGGGAGAGCGCGACTGCTCGCTCCAGCGCCGCCACCAGAAGCTGATCGAGGAAGCGCCGGCGCCGGCGGTGGATTTCGAGCTGCGAGCCCGGATTGGGAAGGTCGCCACCGAGGCGGCGGCGGCCGTGTCGTATACCGGGGCGGGGACGATCGAAGGGCTGCTCCAGGACGGCGAGTACTTCTTCCTCGAGATGAACACCCGTGTCCAGGTCGAGCATTGCGTGACCGAGATGGTTACCGGCATCGATATCGTCAAAGAGGGCATCAGGGTCGCTGCCGGTCAGCCGCTGTCGATCACCCAGGAGGACGTCGAGCTCCGCGGTCACGCGATCGAGTGCCGGATCAACGCCGAGGACGCCTCCAAGAACTTCGCTCCCGCGCCGGGGCGGATCGCGGCCTATCGCGAGCCTGCGGGGCCGGGCGTGCGCGTCGACTCGGGCGTCGAGTCAGGCTCGGAGATCTCGCCCATGTACGACCCCCTGGTGGCCAAGCTGATCGTCTGGGACGTCGATCGCGAGAGGGCCACGGCGCGGATGCTGCGTGCCTTGGCCGAATACCGGATCGACGGCCTCAAGACGCTGCTGCCTTTCCATGAGGCCATCCTCGCGACCCGGCAATGGCATGACGCCGAGACCTGCCGGGACCTGATCGAGGATCGCCAGTGGTTGAAGACGCTCGCGTTCCCGCCCGCGGAGAAGCCGCCTGCCGAAGCCAAGGACGCCGCGGTTCAGCAGAGCTACACGGTCGAGGTCTCCGGCAAGCGCTTTGATGTGAAGGTGATCGGGCCGCCGGTGGGCGGAGCCGGCGCGGCAGTGAACGGCGCGGTTGCGGCGGGCGCTGCTGCGCCTGGGGCTCGGCGGCCTCCTCGCCGCAGCGGGGCGGGGGCGGGCGGTGGCGGCGGC
>JAFASQ010000139.1 GCA_019244395.1 Solirubrobacterales bacterium
GATCCACGAAATGGCCAGGAAGGTCAGCGGGATCATGGACAGCAAGGCCAGCGTCGTGGCAAATACGGTGCCGAACCGCAGACCGCGGTAGGACGGGATGAAGAGCAGCAAGATTCCGACGACCGAGATTCCGACCGTCCACCAGGCGATGTGGGTGCCGAGCAGGTCGATCCCGCTGGTGGTGTTCAGGCTGAACAGGCTGGCGATGTAGAACGAGGCCAGGATCATGTTGAGCGGCGCGACCGGGAACCACCCGAGCCAGTAGCCCCAGGCGGTGATCCCGTTCACGTGTTCGGCGAACCGGGGCCAGCGCTCCTTGAACGCCACGTACGCGTAGGTGGGGGAGCCGCCGGACCGATCGGGCATCATCGCCGCGAGCTCGGCCAGGAACATGCACAGCAGCCATCCGCTCAGCGTGATGAGGAAGGTGACAGGAATCGCCGCGGCGCCGAGCGAGGTGACCATTACCGGAGCGATTCCGGTGACCAGGATCGTCCCGGCCAGCCCGATCACGAACGCGCTCCACCAGTTGCCCGTCTTGGGCAGTCCCGCGCCCTGGTAGCTGAGCTCGTCGTGTTCCGTCGCGGACACCGTCATACGTCCTCCAGTCGACCCCGTTATCAGTAGCCGCGATTAGGCTCCCACGTGGCCGGTGTGCGTCCCAGGCGTGATGCGCACACAATTGCATCGCTTCGCATGGAGCAGTTGGACACATTTCTCTCACGTCACGCGCCGTTCGACGCGCTCGGTGCCGCGGAGCTGCGCGAGCTCACCGCCGGGGCCCAGGAGCACACCTTCCAGGCCGGTCAGGCGGTGCTCGTCGAGGACGGGCTGCCCGCGGCGGGGCTGTGGGTGATCCTCAGCGGATCGATGGAATTAGTGCACGAGGGCGAGCCGATCCAGGTGCTCGAGCCGGGTGAGTGCTTCGGCCATCCCTCGATGCTCACCGGCATGGCGCCGACCTTCACCGTCCGCGCGCGCGAGCAGGCACGCTGCGCGCTGCTCAGCCCGCAGGCCGGGCGGCGCTTGCTGGGCACCGAGGCGGGCGCGGCCTACGTGGCCGTCTCGATGCGCAAGCGCCTCACCTACACGGGACAGACGGTGCACGGCTTGCTCGAGGTGGGCACCACCCCGGTGTCCGCGATCATGCGGCCACCGGTCTTCTGCGATCCGGACGACTCGCTGCGCGACGCGGCGCGGCGGCTCGGCGTCGACGGCGTCTCCGCACTGCTCGTCCGGCTCGACGAGGCTCGGCTGGGGATTCTCACCGACGCCGGAGTGCGCCTCGCGGTGGCGACCGATGGCGTGCCACTCGACGCGCCGGTCCGGCTCGCGGCTCGGAGGCCCGTCCCTATGGTTCCCGCCGGCCAGCTGGCGATCGAGGCGACGGTGGAAATGCTGGCCTCGGGCTCCGAGCACCTGGCCGTGGTCGAGGGGGAGGAGATCCGGGGCATGCTCTCGGCCACCGACCTCCTGAGCCTCGATGCTCGGAGCCCCATCGCCCTGCGCCACGTCCTGCTCGCCGCGCCCGACGAGGACGCGCTCGTGCGCGCCACCGGGCAGATTCCCAAGCTGTTCCTGCTCCTCGCGCGTGCCGGGGTCCCCCCGCGGGACCTCGGCCGCGTCCTCAGTCTCCAGCACGACACGGTGGTGGCGCGGCTGATCGAGTTCTCGATCGCCGCGCGCGGGCCGGCGCCGGTCCCGTGGACGTGGCTCGATCTGGGCAGCGCGGGCCGCCGGGAGTTCACGCTGGCCTCCGATCAGGACAACGCGCTGGCCTACGCGTCCGTGGAACCCGCCGCTGCGGAGGGGATCGACGCGTACTTCGCGGCGTTGGGGGCGGACGTCAACGACGGCCTGGTCAGGTGCGGGATCGGCATCGACAACAACGGCGTGCTGGCCCGCAACCGCCCGTGGCGGATGTCCAAGGACGACTGGCTGACGACGTTCGACGACGTTTTCCGCGAGCCCGACGAGTCACACCTAATCCGCGCCACCGTGTCGTTCGACTTCCGCCCGAGCGCCGGCGGGATGAGCGTGGCGGCCGAGCTGACCGAGCGAATGCGCGCCGCCCGCCGGCACCCTCAGTTCATGCGACTGATGGCTCGCACGGCCACGGGCTATCCGGTGGCGCTCGGCTTCCGCGGCCAGCTCGCCACCGGGCATGACGGCGATCCGCCCGGGCGGTTGGACCTCAAGCGGGGAGCCATCATCCCGCTGGTCAACCTGGTCCGCTTCCACGCGCTGGCCAGCGGCGTGACGATCGCGAACACGCTCGACCGGATCGAGGCGGCGGCCAGCGTCGGCGCGCTCGAGCGCACGGTGGCGGACGGGCTGAGCGAGGCGTTCGTGGTCATCAACGGCATCCGCTTCGAGCACCACGCCGATCAGGTGCAGGCCGGGCTCACCCCTGACAACCTGCTCGACCCGGAGGCGCTGGCGCCGATCGCGCGCGCCGAGTTGCGCGAGGCGCTCCACGTGGTGCGGCGTGCCCAGAAGCGCGTGGGGGCGTGGTCGCCGCCGTGATCTGATCCCCGTTCACCCCCGCTAAGACCGTGTAAAGAAGTAGCGCTCGCAACCACATTTGCCCGCCAAAGTGTGCGCGTGCGGGCCATTGGCCGGGTCTGCGTGAGCGTTTAGCCTGGATTTCGCCATGTGTGGCATCGCCGGTCTCTACACGAAGTCGGCCACGCTTCATGAGCACCTCGGCAGGCACCTCGCGGCCATGCTCGAGCAGCTCTCGGACCGTGGCCCCGACAGCGCCGGGGTCGCGTTCTACCGGGACCCGGCGCCGGCCGGCTGGTGCAAGGTGTCGCTGCACTCGCCGTCCGCCGCCGCTGACTGGGAGGCGCTGCGCGTCGAGCTCGAGGTGGAGTTCGGAGAGGTGGCCCCGCCGCGCGTGCGCGCCACCCACGCCGTGTTTTCGATCGCCACCGAGGCCGAGGCGGCGGAGGCCTGGCTGTTCGAGCGCCATCCCGAGCTCACCCTGATGAGCGCCGGTTGCAGCATCGAGATCTACAAGGAGGCCGGGCTGCCGGAGCGGTTCGTGGAGCGGTTCGCGCTGCGCGAGATCGCCGGCAGCCATGCGCTCGGCCACACCCGGATGGCGACCGAGAGCCGAGTCACCACCGAGCACTCACATCCGTTCTCGACCGGGCTGGACCTGTGCCTGGTCCACAACGGCTCGCTGTCCAACCACAACCGCCTGCGCCGCCTGCTCGCGCGCGAGGGGATCCGCTTCCAGACCGACAACGACAGCGAGGTGGCGGCCGGTTACCTGACCTGGCGGCTGCGCGAGGGCGCGTCGCTGGAGCAGGCGCTCGAGGGATGCCTGGAGGATCTCGACGGGTTCTACACGTTCGCGATCGGGACGGCCGACGGGTTCGCGGTGCTGCGCGATCCGATCGCGTGCAAGCCGGCGGTCATGGCCGAGACCGACGAATGGGTGGCCATGGCCTCCGAATACCGGGCGATCGCCGTACTGCCGGGTGCGGAGGACGCGGTGAGTTGGGAGCCGGCGCCCGGCCAGGTGTACAGCTGGGGCACCGCGTCGCTGGTCGCGTGATGGCCACCCCCGAGGTGATCCGCGAGGCCGTCCGGTCGTTCGACCTCGCCGTCGACAGCGTGCGCGAGCTCAACCAGGCCCTGCACCGCGACCTGGACGGGGGGCGGGTGGTCGTCCGCAACCCGGGGGGCGGCCATGCCGTTGCGGTGGGGCTCGACGCTCCGTTCGAGGTGGAGATCGAAGGCCACGTCGGCTACTACTGCGCCGGCATGAACAAGCTCGCCACCGTTCGCGTGCGGGGGAACTGCGGGGTCGGGGTGGCCGAGAACATGATGTCCGGCGTCGTGGTGGTCGAGGGGAGCGCCTCGCAGTCGGCCGGCGCCAGTGCGCGTGGCGGTTTGTTGGTGATCCACGGGGATGCCTCGGCCCGCTGCGGGATCTCGTTGAAGGGCGCCGACATCGTGGTGCGCGGCTCGATCGGGCACATGGGCGCGTTCATGGCCCAGAAGGGAGCTCTTGTGGTGTGCGGTGACGCCGGCGAGTCGCTCGGGGACTCGCTCTACGAGGCGCGGCTGTACGTCCGCGGCTCGGTGGCGGGTCTCGGGGCCGACTGCGTGGAGAAGGAGATGCGCCGCGAGCACGCGGAGCAGGTCCGCGAGCTGCTGGCCCGCGCGGAGGTAGACGACGTCGACGCCTCCGAGTTCCGCCGCTACGGCTCGGCCCGGCGCCTCTACAACTTCCACGTCGACAACCTGGGGAGCTACTAGCCATGGCCGCGGTCTCGAACGGCTGGCATCCCGGGCTGCGCGAGTCGGCCACCTTCGACCGGGGTGCGATCGCCGAGATCCAGCGCGCGGCGCGCGAGGGCATGTACGACATCCGCGGGTTCGGAGCCAAGCGGCCCGTTCCCCATTTCGACGACCTGCTGTTTCTGGGGGCCAGCGTGTCGCGCTACCCGCTGGAGGGCTATCGGGAGCGCTGCGGCACCGACGTGCTCATTGGTGCCCGTCACGCGCGCGAGCCCGTGAAGCTCGACATCCCGATCACGATCGCCGGCATGAGCTTCGGCGCGCTGTCCGGTCCGGCCAAGGAGGCTCTCGGCCGCGGCGCCACTGAAGTAGGCACGTCGACCACCACGGGGGACGGGGGCATGACGGCCGAGGAACGCGAGCATTCGCGCGAGCTGGTCTACCAGCTGCTGCCCTCGCGCTACGGGATGAACCCGGATGACCTGCGGCGCGCGGACGCGATCGAAGTCGTGGTGGGACAGGGCGCGAAGCCGGGCGGGGGCGGCATGCTGCTCGGCCAGAAGATCTCCGACCGGGTGGCCGAGATGCGCGACCTGCCGATTGGGATCGATCAGCGAAGCGCGTGCCGGCACCCCGATTGGACCGGGCCGGACGACCTCGAGATCAAGATCGAGGAGTTGCGCGAGATCACCGACTGGCGGATCCCGATCTATGTCAAGGTCGGCGCGTCGCGCACCTACTACGACGTGGCGCTGGCGGTCAAGGCCGGCGCCGACGCCATCGTCTTGGACGGCATGCAGGGGGGCACCGCGGCGACCCAGGACGTGTTCATCGAGCACGTCGGCATCCCGATCCTGGCCGCGATCCCCCAGGCGGTCGAGTCGCTGGTCGAACTCGGGATGCACCGCGAGGTGCAGCTGATCGTCTCGGGCGGCATTCGCAGTGGCGCCGACGTGGCCAAGGCGTTGGCGCTGGGCGCCGACGCCGTGTCGATCGGAACGGCGGCACTGATCGCCCTGGGCGACAACGCGCCCGAGCACGACGCCGAGTACCGGGCGATCGGCTCGGCGGCCGGTTACTACGACGACTACCAGGCTGGGCGGGACCCGGCCGGGATCTCCACCCAAGAGCCTGATCTGGCGGCGCGCCTCGATCCGGTCGAGGGAGGGCGGCGGCTGGCCAACTACCTGAGGACGATGACCCTCGAGGCGCAGACGCTGGCCCGGGCGTGCGGCAAGTCGCACCTGCACAATCTCGAGCCCGAGGACCTGGTGGCGCTGACGATCGAGGCGGCGGCGATGGCCCGGGTCCCGCTGGCCGGTACGACCTGGATCCCAGGACTGGTCGCGTCGCCGTAGCGTCTGGCGGTTCGGCCTGTCACGCCGGGCGGCACTTGCGCCGGGATCGTTAGCGGAACGTTTCCGCCGCGGACTGGATCGGGGCACGCGCGAGTGCCGGCCGGCGCGCGCCGGCCGCCCGCCCGTGGCCTTGACGGCGGCACCAGCGGGCGGCTATGGTGAACGGTAGATACCTACCAAACGAACTGCTCGTGGTCCGGCGCATCGGGGGGGCGACCCGCAATCCGGGGGCCCGGAGCTGCTGGTAGTCAGACGCGAGAGGGCCCGCCAACCGGTGGCTCAGTCGTGCGCTGGAGCAGAGGTGTCGTGCTGAGAAGGTGACGCGCGCCGGTCTCGCCGCACGGCCTGCCACCATGGCGGCGTGGACGTCGACGAGTTGTACGGCCTCCCGCTCGACGAGTTCGTGCCAGCGCGCAACGCGCTGGCACGCGAGTTACGCAATTCCGGGCGGCGCGAGGATGCGGCCGAGGTGGCGGCGCTGCGCAAGCCGTCCGTGGCGGCCTGGGCGGTCAACCAGCTGGTGCGGACCCAGCGCCGCGCGGTGGCGGAGCTCTTCGAGGCCGGGGATGGGCTTCGCGACGCGCATGATCATGTAATGAGGGGTTCCGGTGACGGCAGCTCGCTGCGGGACGCCGTCGAGGGTGAGCGAGGCGCGGTGGAGTCGCTGGTCGGCGCGGCGCGCGGGCTGCTCACCTCCGACGGGCACGAGCTCAGTCCGACGATCATCGACCGGGTCGCGGACACGCTGCACGCGGCGGCCCTCGACGGCGATGCACGAGCTCAGGTCCAGAACGGCCGTCTCGAGCGCGAGCTGCGCCACGTCGGCTTGGGGATGGCCGTGTCATCGGGTGCCGCGCCGGCGCCGGCCCCCCGCGCGCCGGCGCGGGCGCGGCGGGGGCGGTCCGCGTCTGCGGGCGAGGCGCAGCAGCGAGCCGAGGATCGCGCCGCGGCGGAGCGCGCCGCCCGCGAACAAGCCGAAGCCCGGGCCTCCGCCCGCGCCACAGAGCGCGAGGCCCGTCGCCGGTTGGAGCGGGCGCAGCGCGCGGCCAACGCGGCGGCGGAGCGCCGCGAGCGGGCCGCGCAGGCGCTGGAGGCTGCGGAGGCCGAGCTGGCTGACGCGCAGAGCGAGGTCGATGAGGCGCAGGCCCAACTGCACGAGGCCGAGCGGGCCATCCGCGACCTGGCGGGATAAGCCGCGATGCGACCACGCCGCTAGCTAACTCAGTGCAGCAGGGCGATGATCACGAGCACGATCACCACGACCAGGATGCCCGCCGCAGCCACGCTGACCGGGCGCTGTCGCCACCAGAACTCGGGTTTCGCCCGGTCGCGGGTATAGCGGCCCTCCGGCGGGGTACCCACCCAATCATCGTCGTCATCCCACGGGCTCACGCCATCAGCTTATGAGACAGACGCCGCCTACGGGGCCAGCACCCCGCCGCTCGATCGCCATGCTGGCCCTTCGTTACGGCATCGGCGCGGTGATGGTGCTGGCCGGGATCGTCATGCTGATCGTCGATCCGTCCGGCCTCGGCGTGGACGGCTTCGCGATGGCCGTCGGTGGTGGCCTGTCCGTGCTGCTGATCAACTTCCTCTACCGGCTCGGGGTCAGCGGCGACAAGGAGCGCGAAGAGGAGGAGCGCGCCCGAGCCTACTTCGACGAGCACGGCGAATGGCCGGAGGAGGAGGAACGGGTACGTAGCCGCAGTTGGGCGCTGGCTCGCGGCGTTCAGACGGCCGACGACGAAACGCGTGAGCGAGGACGCCGCGGGTGACCGATCGCTAGGGTCCCGGCATGAACTACCGAACGCTGGGACGTACCGGAGTCCAGGTCAGCCCGCTCTGCCTCGGGGCGATGATGTTCGGGGCGTGGGGCAACCCGGACCATGACGAGAGCATAAGGATCATCCATCGCGCGCTCGACGCCGGGATCAACTTCATCGACACCGCCGACGTGTACTCGCGGGGCGAGTCGGAGGAGATCGTGGGCAAGGCGTTGGCGGGCGGACGGCGCGAGCACGTGATCCTCGCCACCAAGGTGCACGGGACGATGGGAGACGACCCGAACCAGTTTGGCAACTCGCGCCGGTGGATCATCCGCGAGGTGGAAAACTCGCTCAAACGACTGAACACGGACTGGATCGACCTCTACCAGATCCACCGCCCGGAGCTCGAGACGACCGACATCGACGAGACGCTCGGCGCCCTGACCGACCTCGTGCGCGCCGGCAAGGTCCGCTATATCGGCTCCTCGACCTTCCCTCCGAGTCAGCTCGTCGAGGCCCAGTGGGTGGCGGAGAAGCGCGGCCGTGAGCGGTTCGCTTGTGAGCAGCCGCCGTACTCGATCCTGGTCCGCGGCGTCGAGCACGACCTCCTTCCGACCTGCTGGCGCTACGGGATGGCGGTGATCCCCTGGAGCCCCTTGGCCGGAGGCTGGCTGACCGGCCGCTATCGCAAGGACGCCGAGATACCCGACTCGACGCGCGCGAAGCGGATCCCGGCGCGCTACGACATGTCGGTGCCCGAGAACCAGCGCAAGCTGGAGGCAGCCGACGCGCTGGCCGGGCTGGCCGAGGAGGCGGGTATGAGCCTGATCGAGATGGCGCTGGCCTTCGTGCTCTCACATCCGGCGGTCACCGCACCGATCATCGGGCCGCGCACGCTGGAGCAGCTCGAATCCCAGCTTCCGGGCGCCGACCGGAAGTTGTCCGAGGATGTGCTCGATCGGATTGACGAGATCGTGCCGCCGGGCGTGACCGTGAACCCCGTCGACGGCGGCTGGCAGAACCCCGCGCTGGCTCCCGAAGCGCGCCGGCGACGCTGACCGCACAATCGTTCGAAATTCGGACCGTCGGCACAAGTGTGACGTCCGATCCACCGTTCATCGTTTGACAGGAGGATCAAACGGTGTTGGACGCCAACAAGATTGCGGTCACCGCCGGGGGCTATGTCACCGAGCTCGTCTACGAGCTGCTGGACGCTCATGTCGACACGATGAGGTTGGCCTGCGACCTGGATACGGATCCGGCGTGGGCGGCCCATCTCGACTACTTGCGTGACCTGCAGCGGGTAGCCCGCGAGGCTCTGGCCCGCGCGGCGGCTTAGGACCCGCGCGTCTAGGGAACCGCCGGCAGGACCACCAGCGGGCGCCCGTCGCTCGGCAGCGTCTCGGTGTCGAACCCGGGCTCGTCGAGCCGGTGGACGCGGGACATCCGCTCGAGGAACGCGTCGGGCGGATCGAGGAAGCTGACGCGGTGGGTGCGGTAGTGCATCGGCACGACCCAGCGGGGGCTCAGCCGCTCGACGATCGCCGCCGCCTGCTCGGGTCCGATGGTCGGGCCGGCGCCGATCGGGAGGAACACCATGTCAATCTCCCCGAGCGCGGCGGCTTGCTCCTCGCGCAGCGAGCGCTGGCCGAAGTCGCCAAAGTGGGCGAGACGTAGGCCCTCGAGTGCGAAGGCGAAGATCGTGTTCGGCCCCCGCTCGGTGCCCGCCGCCTCGTCGTGCTCGGAGGCAATCGCGATCACCTCGCCGATCGGAGACGCGAGACGCCCGGCGGTCGAGCGGAGCACGGCCGGATCGCCGCCCACCATCTCCACGCCGTTGTGATCGGCGTGCTCGTGCGTGACCAGGACCAGGTCGGCGTTCACCCCGACGAGCGCGGGATAGTCGAGCGTGATCCCGCGACTGGCCAGTCCCGAGGTGTCACCGATCGGGTCGATGAACACCGTTCCCTCGCTGCCGCTCAGGCGGAACGCGGCCTGGCCGTACCACTCGATGCGCATAGCTCGCGGTAGCTTAGGGCCGGAGCAGGTCCTTACGCGGCGCGGGCGTACCGCCGCCCGCTAAGGTGCCGACGATGCCTGCGCGTGCGGCGATCATCACCGGAGCCTCGCGGGGGATCGGATTCGCGCTGGCCGAGACGCTCGGTGAAGAAGGACATGCGCTCACGATCAGCGCCCGCAAGCCGGAGTCGCTCGAGCAGGCGGCGGCCCGGTTGCGCGACCGGGGCTTCGAGGTCGAGCACGTCGTGGCCAACCTGGCCGGGGAAGATGGGGTGCGCGAGGTCGTCGCCCGCCACCGCGAGCGATACGGCCGGCTCGATGTGCTGGTCAACAACGCGGGGGTGGGGATCGGCGCCCGGGCCGACGAGCACATGACCAAGTTCATCGACCTGCAGCTGGACGTGAACCTGCGCTCGATCATCCTGTTCTATCGCGAGTGCGCCGAGCTGCTGCGCGCCGCAGGGGCCGAGCACCGCAATGCGCTCGTGGTCAACCTGGCCTCGATCGCCGGCAAGTCGCCGCAGTCGTGGCTGTCGGTTTACTCGGCGACCAAGGCCGCAGTGGCCGCCTACTCGGTGTCGATGAACAAGGAGTTCGCCAAGCACGGGGTGAAGTCGGTCGCGTTCGCGCCGGGCTTCGTCGACACCGACATGACCGATTACGTCAAGGACAAGGTTCCGGCCGAGGAGATGCTCCGCCCGAGCGACATCAGCGAGGGGCTGCGCTTCCTGCTGCGCGTTTCGCCGATGTGCCTCGTGCCCGAGATCGTGTTCCAGCGCCCGCAGGAAATCGTGTGAGC
>JAFASQ010000183.1 GCA_019244395.1 Solirubrobacterales bacterium
GGGCTGGGTGCAGACGGTCGTGGCGGTGCACGTCGATCCGCCGGGCTGGCTGGGCCCGGGGAGCGGGCCGCCGCCGGACAGGTCACCGGATTGGAAGTTGTTGACGTCGAAGATCGCCACGTTGTCGTCGATGTCGCTGGTCGTGGGATCGATGTCGTTGATGTGGTAGTCCTGACGGACCAGCGAGTGGCCGAAGCGGTAGGCGCCTACCGAGAATTCGATCGGGGTGAAGTTGGCGTTGGGCAGGTCGGGAGTATTAACCCGCGCCTGTCCGTCCGGAGCGAAGCTGAGGTACTTATTGATGGTGTCCTGTCCCACGTAGGCCGGCAGCACGTCGGTGAGAACGATCTCCTGGTAGTAGTCCTCGGTCAGCTGGCGAGCCTGCGCGTAACTGTTCCCCTGATCGACGAGATCGTTATAGAAGGCCATGAATGCGGCCGAGATCTGCGAGAGAATCTGATTTTCATCATCGCGCGGTTCGACCAAGATCGCCCCGCCCGATCCATTGCGGGCCAGGTCGAACATGCTCTTTCTGCTGGCCGTCACCGTGGGGAAACCGTCCGCCTGCGGCGTTCCCAGCCTCCCGGTCACCAGCAAGTGCGTACGGTCACTGGCATACATCTGGGGATCTACCGACGGCCCCCCGCCGAACACATTGTTCAAATCGAACCGGAAGCTCTCGAAGTTGTTGAGCGAGCTCGGGTTCACGTCTGCCGTCGGCTGAGGGGTCTGGTCGAAATCGAGGTTGTGGTCGATGAACTGGCCGAGATACGTGTACTCCGCCGGCAGCGTGGCACTGTCATCCGCGGTCCCGCGATCGATCCCCGGCGCGTCCGGCGCCGGATTGTTCATCGTGGCGGCAAGATCAGCCGAAGCCTGATCGGTGTAATGAAACGCCGGCAGCTGCGGGAACATCGTCCCGAAGCACGTTGGGGTCTGGGGCGCGGGGCCGTCCACACTAGCGCCGGCGCAACCGGTAGCTGCGAACGCCTGGCTGGCGCTCAGCCACAAAAACGCCGTAGCGCACGCTGTCGTCGCGGCCACCAGCTTCTTAACCATCTCGCTCTCAACGGCCTTACGGCGGGCGTGGCGGTCGCGAATCATCTACGTGTCTCCTGCTTCGAAACGGCACATCTCACCTTGGGTCACCGGTTGTCGCCCATGGCAGGAGCGCGATACCAGTGAAATCAGGCATCCCACACACAGGCCACGGGGAGCCGAACACCGACCAAGCCGAAACGGCATAGGCACGTCAGACACCGCGCCAACGACCGCCGATGACGGTGTTCAGCTCCTCATGTCCCCACGGGCACGATCTGCAGGCGCCACGAGGGGGTGTGACCCCTGCCGATCTGAGATCGTTACGAACTGCGAGCGGCAATCTATCCGCATCGGCACTCCCGTGCCTAGGGCCAATGTGTGGCAGCGTTGCTCCATACCCGGGAACCGGGGACGGAGCTACGTGCGGTGTCGCAGGATGTCGGAGATGCGCAGCGCGACCAGGAGCGCATCGCACCGATCGGACACCCGGTGGTGAATGAGTACCTCGGCGGAACGCAGCTGCCGCTCTATCGTCTTGCGATCGCGCCGGCGCACAGCGGCTGTGGCCGACACGCTTTGCCCGTGCTCGAGGTACGCGCGGAGGGTCTCGCGCAGCTCGCGCATCCGCTCGCCGGGATCATCGAGTTCGCCGAGCTCGCGCTCGATGAACTCCTTTGCCAGATCGCCGTCGCGCAGCAACGCGATAAGGAGGCGCAGATCGGCAAAGCGCACCGCGTGGTGATTGGTCGCCGCCGCGATCGTCCTCGCTTCAAGCGCCTGATGATGACTGGCCGCGAAGCCCGCGATTCCTGCCGCCGGCTCTCCGAACGCGACCAGTCCGTCGCGGGAGTTCTGCCAGGCAATCAGTGCGTCGAGGTCGCTGTCAGAAATCCTCGTCCGCCCGCCCAACCACCCCCACACCGCACCGTCGGGAGCCTCCACCAGGAGCACCTGTCGCTCGGTTCGGCGCGCCAAGGCAACCAGAGGTTGTGAGGCATCCGCCACTGCGGCTATGTGGTGGTAGGCCAGGTCGTAGCCGAGCTCGCCGGGGTCGACCCACTGGCCCTCGAGGGCGCGTGAGACCGCCCGCAAGCGCCTGCCTCCGTGGATCCCCGCCGCCCGTGCGACCTCGCTCTCGCACGCTCGGCGGAACAGCCCGCTGATGCGAGCTGCGTGGCCCCTGAGCCGAACCCGCGCAGCCTTGACTACGTCCCAGCAAACCGCAGGGTCTGCCAGCGTTCGTTCTGCGACCACCTGGAAGCGGTCCCAGAAGACCTCCTGGCCCAGGAGCCACGCATCCGCGAGTTCGGTCAGATCGCAACGGGAGCTTGCGCACAAACGCGCAAGCTCGATGAGGTCCGGTGGCAGCTCCTGCGGAAGCTCCGCTTGCGAGCGCAGCCGGGCGAGCACGTCGCGCACGGTGGCCGACAAGGCCCTGCGCAACGCCTCCTGAAGCGTGGCCGACAGCGCGCCGTGCGTCGCCTGGACCCGCGCCACGACCCGATCCTCGATGGCGGTTACAAGCACGTCGAGCTCCGCCTCGACTCGATCGACAACCTCGGCAACCTTGGCCCACACAGCACCGCCGTCCTCAGCATCTCGGTTCAGGTCCCTAGCGAGCACGCTCTCCCTGTGCGGTGCTAGCCGGCGCACAATCCGCACGACCTGCTGCTCTGGGGCGGAGCCAAGCGCGCTCCCACCATCACCCGGCGAACGCCCGGATACGGCAACACTCCCCTCCCTCTTCCAATCGCCTACGGGGTTAGCTGACGGACTCGCGCTGAAAGAGTTCGCGCTACGTCGTCTCAGCGACGGCGATTCGCCCCTGAGGCCACCAACGACCTCGACTGGGTCCCCCGCTCCCGAGATCTGGCGATCCCGTGACTCGGCTAACTATGTGCAGTTGTGAATAGGTTACCGGCCGCGGATCACAAAAGCCAGAATCTTGAGGATGGCGGGGGTCCAGGCCTCCAACTCAGCCTCCCGGCGAGGTCACGACTTGTTGCGCGCTGGACTTGCCGGCGCGGGGCACGTCGAACTCCGTGTCCCGCGGCCCGCGCGTCCAAGCCGTCGCGCTGGCATACCAGACAGGCCTCGTCGAGGTAGACGCCCCGTCCAGCACGCGTAAGGGGCCGTCAGGCGCGCACGGTCTCCTCGAGGAGGCGTACTGACTCATGTAGGCCGCTCTCGTTGGTTAGGCGGGATCCCAGCGCCGCCGCCTTCCGGCGATGGCGCTCGTCGCTCAGGAGTGCCCGTAGTTCGCGGGTGAGGCGGTCGGGGCTGGCATGGCGCCAAGGGAGGGCGCGGGCAACGCCGAGCCGGGTCATCCGGAATGCCGTCTGCGGTTGGTCGAAGCCTCGCGGGACCACTAGCTGAGGGAGTGCTGACGCCAGGAGCCCGATCGTCGTCCCTGCTCCGCCGTGGTGCACCGCGGCCAGGCAGCGTGGGGCGACCAGCGACAGCGGGGCAAAGGCCGTGCCGAAGATCGCCGGATCGTCCGGAAGGTCGACCTGGGTCGGCGTCGGACCGGTCAGGACGAGGGCGCGGTGGCCGAGACGAGTCACCGCCTCGGCGGCGTGGCGGTAGAAATGCTGAGGGTCGAGCGAGGACTTGCCCCCACCGTCACCAGCACGGGCGGCTCGCCGGCGGCCAGTAACCAGGCTGGTCCCGCGGGATCCGGGAACGAGCTAACCCGATCCCAAGCGACGAACCCGGTGAGCGTCACGGTAGGTGGCCAATCCGGGGGCCGGTCAATCACGAGCGGTGAGGCCATGACCAGGTAGGGACAGCCGGACTCGACCGGCGCAAAGAACGCATCAGACACAGCGGCAAGCCCCACCCGGCAGCGCGCCCGGTTGACGGGCCCGTCGAACAGGCGCGCCATGTTGAACCTTGTGGCCGACCATGCCGCCCGGTGCACCATCCGACCGGTCCGTCCCGAGCCAAGGGAAGCCCGCGTCGGGGCCGGCGGCCAGTACGCGGTCGGGATAAGACCCGGAAACACGCTGAACGTGGCCCACCGAATGCCTACGTACTCGGCCGCGATCGGGCCGGCGACCAGGGCTGGATGCGCCAAGAGCAGATCGGCGTCGCGGATTGAGGCGGCGAGGTCGTCTACGTAGCGGTCGAGGGCCGGGAAGATGAAGCGGCGAAACACACGCGCGAAGCCGGCGAAGCCTCCGAGACGGCCGCTGAGGATCTTCGGATCTCTCGCATAGTTAGAGAAACCCAGTGCCGGACCGATGCCTGAGAACTCCAGTCCCTCTCCTTGCACGAGTTCGTAATAGGCCGGCGATGCCGCGATCCGCGCGTCGTGACCCGCCTCGATCAGCCCCTTAGCCAGTCCGATCGCGGGGAAGAGGTCACCCCAAGAGCCAATCGTGGCGAGCACGACCGTGCCCATCAGACGATTAAGCCCACCGTTAGATTCCGTCGCCCGCGGGAATCATCTAGGTCTCGTCTACATAAGGCGGTGCGATCGTCCGGCTCCGGCGGCGGCGCAGGACGTGGGCCACGCCGCTTCGGTCAAGGAGGGAGGAGCCTGATGATCGATTTCCAGGGCCGCGCGCGTACCCTCGCGACGGCGCTTGTCGGGTTGATTGCAGCACTCGGGGGGCTGGGAGCGACAGCGGCGGTGGCGGTGCCAGGGACAGCATCGTCGCGGGCGAGCGGTGCCGCCCGCCAGGCGCGCGGAGGCTTCGGCCGCACGGCTACGCCGATCAAGCACGTGATCGTGATCATCGGGGAGAACCACACGTTTGACAACGTGTTCGCGACCTACCGGTCGCCCGACCATCAGCGTGTCCTGAACCTCCTCTCGGAGAGGATCGTCACTGCATCGGGAGCGCCCGGGCCGGCGGCAGCCAGGGCGGCACAGCAGACCGCCACGGACACCAGCACATACCAGGTAAGACCGGCGACGACCGGGCTCTACGGCACATTGCCGCAGCCGAACACGACATATGTGTCGAAGGGCTGCGACGGTCAGCCGGAGAACCAGCCTGATACGCGCTTTCCGGCGAACCTCAGCAACGCGCCGTATCAGATCACCAAGTACGTTCCTTACTTCGACGATCACGGCCAGTACGGCGACACTTGCACGTTCGACGGGGCGTTCGTCGGGGATCCAATTCACCGCTTCTACCAGATGTACCAGGAGGTCGACGGCGCCAAGCAGAAGCTGTGGACCTGGGTCCACGAGACGGCCGGGGACTCCAACGGCGCGCCACCCCCGACCCCATTCGGTCCGCAGTCGACCGATCAGGGCGCGCTCGACATGGGCTTCTACAACATGGCGCGGGGCGATGCACCGACGCTCAGGTTCCTCGCGACCCACTACGCGATGTCTGACAACTATCACCAAGGGGTGATGGGCGGAACCGGCGCCAACCACATCATGCTAGGCACCGGGGACGCCGCGTTCTACCAGGACGGGACCGGGAACCCGACAGCGCCTCCCGCGGGCGAGATCGAGAACCCGAACCCGCAGCCGGGCTCCAACAACTTCTACACCCAGGACGGGTACGGCAAGTCCGGCACGACCAACGGCGGCAGCTACTCCAACTGCTCCGATCATTCAGCCCCCGGAGTCAGCGGAGTGTTCGCGTACCTGCGGACGCTGTCGTACAGGACCTTCCACAACGGCGACTGCGCGGCGGGCCACTACTACCTGCTGAACAACTACAACCCCGGCTACAACGTAGACGGGTCACTCAATACCTCTACGTTCACGGTTCCGCCGCAACACTCGCTGCGGACGATCGGTGACGAGCTGTCCGCTCACCACATCAGCTGGGGGTACTTTGGCGAGGGCTACGACAACGGTCATCCAGGCCCGAACTACTGCGGCATCTGTGATCCCATGCAATACGCGAGCTCGATCATGACCAATGGCGCGCGGCGCGCGCACATCGAACACGGCGTGGGCGATTTCGACATCGCGGCGGCCAGAGGAACGCTGCCGGCCGTCACGTTCCTCAAGCCAGGCGACGACGATGGCCACCCCGCCTACTCGACGCTCGCTGCGTTCGAAGGGTTCGTCCAGCATGCGATCTCCGAGGTCCAGAACAACCCGAAGCTGTGGAGCAACACGGCGATCTTCGTCACCTTCGACGAGGGTGGCGGATATTACGACTCGGGGTACGTACAGCCGATCTCATTCTTCGGCGACGGCACCCGGGTGCCAATGATCGTCGTTTCCCCGTACGCGAAGCCGGGGTACGTCAGCCACACCTACACTGACCACGCCTCGGTGCTGAAGTTCATCGAGCGGAACTGGAGGTTGCGGCCGCTCTCGCCTCGGAGTCTCGACAACCTGCCGAATCCGAGGAGCCGACGCGGCAACCCGTACGTGCCCCTCAATCGAGCCGCGATCGGGGATATGTTCGACTACTTCGACTTCACCCACGCCACCGCGGCGATTGCCAGGCTGCCCCTGTCACGGGTCCAGGCGACCACCACTCGCAGGCCGGAGTACGTTCCGAACCTGCTGCGCTGATCTCGCCGAATCGGCAGACACGCTTTTCCCCGGGGGGTGTCTCCTGACACCCCCCGCTCTTGCTTGGGTGCCCGCATGCGCGGCGGATCCGGGTGCGCGGCCCGCGAGAGAACCCCCATGCGGGGGGGTGTAACGGTCGTCGCCGTTGGGGTTGTTCCTCGTAGTGAAGAGCGCATTCGTTCAGTTGGCGCGCGCCCGGGTGCACGGGCGGCTGTGGCCGGTCGCGCAGACAGCTCTGGCCGCGGTCGGGGCGTGGTATGTGGCCGTCTTGTTAGGTGTGGATTCGCGGCCGGGGTTTGCCTCGATCGCCGCGGTGATCTCCCTGGGCGCGGCCTTCGGAGAGCGCAGGCAGCGGGCGGTCCAGCTGATCGCGGGCGTGATGCTCGGCATCGTGCTTGCCGATCTACTGGTGCGGGCGATTGGTTATGGCCTGCCCCAGATCGGCGTACTGGTCGGGTTGTCGATGCTGGCCGCGATCATCCTCGGCGGCAGTGAGCTGCTGGTCACCGAGGCGGCTGTCTCGGCAATTCTGGTCGCCACTTTGTCCTCGACGCCCGAGGTGCGGCTGCTCGAGGTGCTGATCGGGGGCGGAGTGGGGTTGGCGGTACATATGCTCCTGTTCCCACCCGATCCGCGGCTCGGGGTGGCGCGCGCGGCGTCGTCCGCCTTCGGTGAACTCGGCACCGTATTACGTGATGGGGCCGCGGCCCTAGCCGCCGTCGATGTACGCGAGGCCGAGTCCGCATCCCATGCGGCCGAGAGCCTCGAGACTCGCGTAGCCGAGCTGCGCGAAGCGGTGCTGCTCGGCGCCGACACTGCGCGGTGGGCGCCGCTGCGGCGTCCGGCACGGGCCGAGCTCGACCGCTACGCCCGAGCAGTGGCTTACCTCGAGGTTGCGGCCCGCGGCGCTCGGATGCTCGCGCGCAACGTCCGGATCTACGTGCGTAGCGGTCGGCCCGCGCAAGCCGAGCTGGCGCAAGCCATGGGCGAGCTGGCGCGCGCTGCCTGGGAGGTCCCGGCCCAGTTTGACGAGCCATGGCGCAGCGGTGATGTCCTCCAGACGGCGCTTCGAGCCGCGGGCCAAGCCACGGTCGCCGGCGCTCGCCATCCCGACCTCGCGATCAACGAGATCGCCGGCCAGGTCCGCTCCATCGCGATCGATATCGTCAAGGCCTCAGAGGCCAGCGAAACTGCTCACAGCGCCCTCATCGAGGCACCCACCGAAGAGCTTTTGGCAGCCGTTCCTCTCCCAGTCGCACCCTGAGGTCTCGGACGAGACGACTGGCCGGCGCCGCGCTGAGGCGGCAGACGCGCCGGGTACTGTGTTCCGGTGCCTAGGTGGCGGGATACGCGGCGGTTCGGCCCGGGGCCATACGTGCTGGGGTTCGAACGCGAGAAGTGGGGCGAGGGGTTCCCGTTCGACCTGCCGGCGATGGCGACGATTGAACGGCTGCGCCTAGAGCGGCCCGTGACGTTGCTGGCCGGCGACAACGGGAGCGGTAAATCAACGATTCTCGAGGCGATTGCCGCGGCAATCGGGTTCGCCGATCAGGGAGGCGAGCTTGACCGACTCGGCGAGCTACCTGCGGTGCCTCGCAGCGTACTCAAGGGGTCGCTCGTTCCAGTCCTCAGCGACACAAAGCCGCGAAACGGCTACTACCTGCGCGCTGAGAGCTTCTTCAACGTGGCGGCGTTCATCGACAGCGGGGCCCGGTTCGCGCCGGATCTGTCGCTGTATGGAGATATCCCGCTCCACGAGCAGTCTCACGGCGAGTCATTCCTCGCGCTTGCCTCCAACCGGTTCGGCGCCGAAGGCTTTTATCTCCTCGATGAGCCGGAGGCCGCGCTGTCGGTGAGCGGAGCACTCGCGCTGCTCGCGATCGTGATCCGCGCTGCCGAGTCCGGAGCGCAGTTCGTGATCGCCACCCATTCGCCGATCCTGCTCGCCGCACCAGAGAGCACGATCTACGAGCTCGACGAGGACGGCATCAACAGGGCCGCCTACGAGGACGTGGAGGCGGTTCAGATCACCCGCGCCTTCTTCGCAGCGCCGGAGCGGTATCTCAGGGCGATCATGAGCGACCCGGAAGGCGAGTGAGTCTCGGGGTGGGCGCCGGCTCGCTTTGAGCGGTCGTCCGGACCAGGGCTGCCCAGCCTTGTTTGCACTCCTCGAGGGAGAGGCCCCGGCCGAGTTGGTGCATGATCAGCTCGGGGTCGAGCGCCGCGAGCAGCGCGTCGGCGAGGTAGTCGGAATGCTCGGCCGCCGCCTGCTCGAGTAGGGTTCTGACGTGGGCACGATAGGCGCCGTAGACGGGCGAGCGGTAGCGCAGGTCGTGCTCGGGAGGTAGTGAGGCAAGGAACAGATCGCCGCGCTCGGCGGTCAGCTGGAGCAGTTCCTGCCCAAAGGCGATCAGCCGCTCGACCGGCGGTGCGCCGGGGCCCAGGGGCGCGGGTCCGCGGATGAAGCCCTCCTGCAGCCGTCGTTCGGATTCGTCGAGCAGGGCGTGGAAGAGGCCGGCGCGGTCCCCGAAACGCCGGAACAGCGTCCCTTTGCCGACGCCGGCTTCGTTGGCCAGGCAGTCCATGGTTATCGCGGCGGCACCGCGGTCGCGCAGCAGTCGCGTCGCGGCCTCGAGGATCGCTTCACGGTTACGAACGGCATCGACGCGCTGCGCCCGTTGGCCCTCGACCTGAGGCAGCTCCATCTCCGCATCGTAGGGAGGCAGAAGTCCGTCGGGGACGGGGGGAGGCCAATGGGGCTTTGAAGCGCTCGGAGCGGCGATCCGGACCATGGTCCGGTTCATGATATCCTGTTCGACAAGAAGCGGACCACAGTCCGGTTATCTCCCACCCGTCCAAAAGGAGCCTGCATGTCTGCTACCGACGTAATCGCGACCAACACCACCGGCCTTCCGGTCGGCACCTGGAAGCTCGATCCGACTCACTCGTCGGCGAGCTTTGCCGTCAAGCACATGGGCGTCGCCACCTTCCGCGGCCGATTTGAGAAGTTCGATGCCACGCTGACCGTCGACGAGAGCTCGGCTGGCCTGGTGGGAACGGTCGATCCGAGCTCGATCGTCGTCAAGGACGAGAACCTCCAAGGCCACCTTGGTTCGCCCGACTTCTTCGATGTCGAGCGGTACCCCGAGATCACCTTTCGCTCCGCCTCGCTGCGCCGCGAGGGCGACGAGGTGATCGTCGACGGCGAGCTGACGATCAAGGGCAACACGCGCGCCGTCGAGGCCCGCGGCGAGATTGCCGGCCCGGCTGTGACCCTCGGCGAGGTGACTAAGGTCGGGCTCACGCTCGAGACGATTGTCGACCGCACCGAGTTCGGGCTGAACTGGAACGCGCCGCTGCCCAGGGGCGGATTCGCGGTGGCCAACGCGGTCAAGCTGACGGTGGAGCTCGAGCTCATCCAGGGGTGAACCCGATGACAGTGCTCGGAGTGCCAGGATCCCTGCGTCAAGCCTCTCACAACCGCACGCTCCTTCGGGCGGCAGCAGCACTGCTGCCGCCCGAGGTGCGGTTCGTCGAATACGAGCGACTGAAGGCAATCCCGCCGTTCGATGAGGACGACGAGCCCGATCCAGGCGCAGCCGTCGAGGGCTGGCGTACGGCAATAGCCGATGCCGACGCGATCCTGTTCGCCACGCCGGAATACAACTCCTCGATCCCCGGGCAGCTGAAGACCGCGATCGACTGGGCCTCGCGACCCTTCGATAACACGGTGCTACGGAACAAACCGGTCGCGGTCATTGGAGCCAGTACGAGCATGTTCGGCGCCGTCTGGTCCCAGGCCGAGCTCCGCAAGGCGTTGGGTGCCGCCGGCGGGCGGGTCCTCGATCGTGAGCTCGCAGTCGCTTACGCTGGCGAGGCTTTCGACGAGAACGGCCGTCTCCTCGACCACGACCTCGCCCTCGAGCTCGAGAGCATCCTCGTCGATCTGCTCGGCCAGGTCAGGCAGCGTGAGGGGTTGGCCGTCCACTGAGAGGTCGGCTAGATTCGGCCGGTGGGAACGTGGGGCACGGCCGACCGGCCGTGCCCCATCGCCGTTCTCAGGATCGATCCGTCGCGTCAGTCCATCGGTTGTGGCGGAGGCGGACCTAACAGGGGTTGAACCGATCGCCGCTGTTGAAGTCCGAGATCGGGTTCACGGTGGTGAACCCTGGGACTGGGAAGACAACTCTGAGCAATTGTCCGTACTCGGCGGCCGCGCTGCCGCCGAAATGGTCGATCGTGTCCGGAATAAAGTTCCCGCCCTCCTGCCACTGGCAGATGCCGTCGTGGATCCCGGTGGTGAAGAACGGGTAGAACGAGGCCCCCTGCGGGGGGACGGTGCAGTTCGCGCCGGTATTGACATCGCAGAGCGGCGGATTGTCCTGGGAGGCCTCCAGCTGGGGGAGATCGGTCTCGAATGCGATCGTCCGGTACCTCGTGCCACGCACGGTCAGCGGGCTCGTGAACAGGATCGGCGTCGGGTGCAGCGCGCGGTCCAACGACGGATCCGGGTTGGTGCCCGGCCAGTCGTTTCGGTAGGACTGGTTATCCCAGTCGAAGTCCGCGCTGAAGCAGCCATCGATGTGCACCAGCGTCGAGTCGGTGCCGGGGACACAGAAATTGTTGTCGTCGTCCTCGTCCAATCCGCCGGCGTCCTGGCTCCCTGGCTGCGTGCAATTCAGATCCGCGCTGAGCGCGAGGCAGTTCTCGAAGTGCCCGAGCTCGTCCGACATCGCCACGTTGTAGGTGTGAACGCTCCAAGTGTTCCCCCGGGCGTTCGCGGTGGAGTACTCGGGGTGGAACGCGTACGGAGCCTCCTGGCAAGTGCTCGAGTTCGGCGTGAACAGGATGTGGCCGAACCCGTTGGCGATCGACGCCGTCATCGACCCGGTTTGACGTGTGCTGAGATCGACCAGGTTGACCTGGAACCCCGCCGGCGTATCGTGCATGTGGACGAGGATCCTGTCACCCGGATTCATCATCAGGTCCTGGCTCGGGTCGGGATTCACCGCGGTGAAGTTCGGGTTCGAGCCCGTTCCCGTGAACAGCGGATTGGCCGGGGCCTGGGAGCGCCCACTTCGGGTGACGTAGGCCCAGTTGATCGGCTCTGGGCCGCCGAGGATGTAGGCGTTGCAGGCGGCGGCGTTCTCGGTCCCCTGCGAGCCGGGGTCGCCGTGGTTCTGGTCCAGAGTGCGGCTGTCGATGGTCATCGCCGCGCAGTACTGAGTGGCTGTGCAGCCGAAGCCTTCGAACTGCTCGACGTAGCCGGGCGGGTAAAACTGCAACTCCATGTAGGCGTTGCCGGGGTGCTTGCCGATGTAGTTCGCGGACCTGGGGTTGGTCCCGGTGAGATCGTTCTTGTCGGAGTCCGGCGTGCACTTTTTGGTGAACTCCGGAGCCGATTCGCTGTCGCACAGGGTCATCCCGAACCAGTGCGTCGCACGGAGCTGGAAGTTCCACGTCGTGCTGTTCGCACCGCTGGCGTTCGGCTGCGTGGCCGGATCCTTCGGCAACGTCGTCAGGTATGTCACGTCATTGCCCGATCCGGGCACGTTCGACTTGAACTCGACCGACGGCTCGTCATGGCCCACGTAGTAGCCGTTCAGGAGGCCGTGCGGATCCGCGCACACGGATAGTTGACTCGCGCACAGCGGGTCGTCAAGGGCCAGCTTGCCCGCCCCCGAGTCGCCGAGCGCCGATCCGGCGGAGACCAAAAAGACCGCGAGCGCGAGCACGCTTGCGGCCACGATCGAGATGCCACGGGAACGTTGCATCGAACCGTCCTTTCGGTTGGTCGGCGGCACGATCCCACGCCGCGCGGCACGCTCCACCGAGGCGCGGAGCGCCCGCCCGCCTGCCGCATATGGTCCGGCTATCGCATCTTCCTCACCCAGAGGAGCCGTGAGCCGACCCTAACGCCTCGCCTGCCCCGTAGCAGGCAAAATCGGCGTCCGGTCGCCGAACACGGACATCGACCCCGGCCACGGGGAGTGCGCACCGCCGCGCGCCGGCGTACCGCGGTAAAGGCCGACGATCAGAATCGTGGCTGGACGCGAGCCCCGAAGCGCCTGGCGGCGGACGAGCGGCGGCGGCGCGGGACCCAGGCGTACCGAGGACGGGCGCCCACCGTGAGCTGCCGTCCTCGCTCGACGACGAGGGCGGCAACCTCCGCGGTCCGCCTGAACGGGTCGCTGGTGATCGCTCCGGTCGAGAGCGACATGGCAACCCATAGCTCGTCGTCGACGAAGGCGACGAGGATGGGAGCTTCAGGGATACCCGCCTCGTCGAGCTCGGCCAGAAGCTCGAGCGCGCCCGCATCTGCCGATGTCGCCCACCGAATCGTCACGGCGGGCGAGTGCCGGTACTCCGCGATTCCAGTGTCCATGAGACAAAGAGTGAGGGAGAGGCAGTATGAATGCAAATATGGGTCTTGTTGATCTGGTATAAGCTTTCGTTATGCTCGACGTCAGGAGGCTACGGGTGTTTCGCGAGGTGGCTCGACGCGGCTCGTTCTCCGCGGCGGCCGAGTCGCTTGGCTACACGCAGCCGGCTATCTCGCGCCAGGTGGCACTGCTGGAGCAGGAGACGGGAGCGACGCTGCTCGAGCGACGGCCCAGCGGCGTGCGGCTGACGGACGCAGGTGAGCTGCTCGTGGCTCACACCGACGCGATCCTGGCGCGCCTGAGGGACGCCGAGGAGGCACTGGACGCGCTGCTGGGCCTGCGAGCCGGCAGACTACGCATGTCGACGCTGACCTCGGCCGCGGCGACGATCGTCCCGTTGGCAATCGCGGAGTTCCGCCACCGGCTGCCTGACGTCGAGCTGTCGGTGTCGATGGTGGACCCATACGGCGTCCTGCCGCTGCTGCGGGGCGGTGAGGTGGATCTCGCGCTCTGCAACGACGAGAGCTACCTCGAGCTTCCCGATGTGGACGGGGTGCTGCTGTTCGACGAGCCGATGTTGGTCGCGCTCCCCGCCGAGCACCGCTTGGCGCACCGCCGCGACCTGCGGCTGGCCGAGCTGGCCGATGATCGCTGGATGCTCGGCACCGCCCAGGCGTGCCCCGACGCCGGCAGGTTCATCCGCGCGTGCCACGCCGCCGGCTTCGATCCCGACATCGCCTTCCACAACGACGACTACATGGCGGTGCTCGGCTTCGTGGGCGCTGGGGTCGGCGTGGCTCCGGTCCCCGAGATGGTCGCCCGCAACGCGCCCGGCAATGTTCGGATCTGTGCCCTGCGCGGGATCGATGTCACACGGCCGATCGTCGCCGTGATGCCCGCGGGATACCAGTCACGGCCGGCGCGGGCGATGCTGGACGTCCTCGAGCAGGTGAGCGAGGTGTGGCGGGCGGCGGGCCGTTCGCCGTCGGCGGTGGCTCGACCGCGGGCAGCGTGACCCTCAAGCGGCGCCGAGCGCCGCAGGCTGCGCCGCGTGCGCGTCGTAGGAGTGGATCCAGGCCAGCTCGGAGTACAGAGCGGCGAACTGGCTGTCGCGGTGGGCGATCTGCGGACCGTCCGGGAGATGCATCAGGTCGGCCGTGCGGCGCGAGAGCCACTGTACGACGACGGTGCGCTTGCGCCGCCGTTTCTCGTAGCGGCTAAGCGCGGAGCGAAGGTCGCCCGAGGCTGGCGCGTCGGCCAGGCAGTCGGCCACCGCGACGGAATCCTCGATGGTTTGATTGGCCCCCTGCCCCTGATGGGGCACCATGGTGTGCGCGGCGTCGCCTACCAGCACGACGCGGTCGCTGTGCCAGCGCGGAAGCGGCGCGAGATCGTGCAGCGCCCAGCGGCTCCCGATGTCGGTCGCGCCGACCATTTCGGTCACGGCTGGATGCCAACCGGCGAATGCATCGACCGCGTCGCTGACCGCGCACGCCTCCATCCACGCCGAGTTGGTCCACTCAGGGACCCGGACCACGGCGAGGAAGTTGACTGTCCTGCCGCCGTCGATGGCGTAGTGCAGCAGATGTCGGCCGGGCCCGGCCCAGAACTGAAGTGGCGTCGGATCGGGGAGCGAGGGCAGGTCCTCGACGGGCACGAGCCCCCGGTATCCGACCGTTCCCGAGAACCGCCCGCGAACCTCTCCGACCACGTGCGGGCGGATCACGGAGTGCACGCCGTCGGCCCCGACCACCACGTCGGCCGTAGAGCTCGCGCCGTTTGCGAAATACACTTCGACGCCCGAACTACCCTCCTCGAGGCCCACGCAGCGGTGGCCGAGCCTCAGCCGTTCGCCAGACAGTCGCTGGGATAGCGCCTGCAGCAGCGCGACGCGATGCACGCCGAAGTAAGGCGCGCCGAACCTTGCTTCGTACGCTCCGTCGCGCCCGATCGGATGGTCGGCGATGATCTCTCCGGTATCCCAGCGTCGGATGACCAGCGCAGACGGGACGACCGAGATCGCCTCTAGCTGATCGCCGAGGCCGAGCCGCCGCAGCTCACGGGTGCCGTTGGCCGACAGCGCGACCGCGGCCCCGATCTCCCGCAGCTCGTCCGCCTGCTCGTAGACCTGAAAGCTGATCCCGTGCTCGCGCAGGGCCAGCGCGAGGACCAGCCCACCGATCCCGCCGCCGACCACGGCGACCCTGAGATCCGACATCGCCTACGCCATCGCCGGGGCGCGCGCGGGAGCTAGGGCGAAGTCGTAGGTGATGGCGTAGCTTCCGCCGCTGGTCGGCTCGGGATGCACGATCAGCTCGGGCTTGACGGCGCTGGCAACGTCGTTGTCGAGGTAGTCGCTGGTGTCGATGAACAGCTGGGTGACCAAGGGCTCATATCCGTCGGCACCGACGATCAGATGGATGTGCGCCGGCCGCCACGGGCTCCAACCGGCGGCCGCGGTCATCTTGCCGGTCGGCCCGTCCAGCGGGATCGTGTACGGCCCGGGGATCACGGTGGTGAATTCGTAGCGGCCGTCGGCGTCGCTGCGGATCTGGCCGCGCAGGTTGCCCTCCGGCGGGCCGGGCATGAAACCCGAGTAGCGACCTTCCGCGTCCGCTTGCCATATGTCGAGGTTTGCCCCGGCGAGCGGCTTGCCGTCGGCGTCGGTCACCCGGCCCGAGACGCGGGTTCGATCGCCGGATTCGTCCGGGCGGTGGGGCAGTTCGAACGGCGCGTCCAGCCGCGGAGCGTCAGGAAGATGGAACGGGCCGAGGATGGTGCCTTGGGAGCCGTCGCGGTTGGCGAACGCGTGCTCTTCGACCACGTGCTCGATGTAGACGTCGCCGAACAGCGGCCATTCGCCGGCTTCGCCGACGTCGATGAACCACTGCTTGGCGGCCTGGTACTCCTCGTAGGTGACCTCGTTCTCGACGATCGCCTCGTGGATGCGGCGCAGGATGTCCGTGATGAGTTGGTTAGCGCGATCAGGCATCGTCCTCTCCTCGGTTGATGGCGTTGGGGTGGCGCGCCAGCGGCGTGACGCGAATGTCCAGGTAGGGGAACAGCGGAAGGCCGGAGAGCAGCTCATGAAGCTCGTCGACCGAGCTGACATCGAGGACGCTCACGTTCGCCCAGCGGCCGGCCACCCGCCACAGATGGGGCCAGCGCCCGTCGCGCTGAAGCGCCTGTGAGTACTGGCGCTCGCGTCCCGTCAGCTCGTCGACGCGCTCCGGCGGCATGTCGGGGGGCAGGCGCACCTCCATCTCGGCCAGGAACAGCATCAACGATCCACTCGGTAGCGCGCCAGGCGCTCCTCGTCGACCTCGATACCGACGCCCGGTGCGGCCGACACTGCCGCGCGCCCGTCGCGGATCTCGGGCGGTGCGATAACGACATCGTCGGCCAGGTCGAGAAAGTTCGCGATCTCGGCCGGCTGGCCGGCGGTGGCGGCGAACGCGGCGGCAAAGGCGAGTGTCGCGGTGGCACCGATCGCTCCCTCGTACTGGCTGCCCACGATCACCGCGACCTTCCGGGCCAGGCAGAGATCGAGGATCCGGCGTGACTCGGTGAACCCGGTCCGTGCCGTCTTGACGCTCACGACGCCGACCGCGCCTTCCTCCAGCGCGCGGTCGACGTGGGCCAGGCTGATGCAGCTCTCATCACCGACCAGGGGCATCGTCCAGCGGCCGGCCAGGCGCCGCCGACCGGCCCGATCCTCGACCGAGATCGGCTCCTCGACCGCCCGCACTCCGAGCTCGGCGAGCTCATCCCCAGCCCGCACCGCGTCTTCGTAGCTCCAGCCCCGGTTGGCGTCGACGTACAGCTCGGCGTCGGGCAGGGCCTCGCGAATGGCCCGAAGGGCCGCGAGGTCCACGGCCGGCGCTCGCCCAACCTTCACCTTGAACGTCTTGACCCCGAGTCGCTCGTACACCTCGACGGCGTCCTCTGCCATCGCGGCCGGTTCCGCGAACGACACCATGTGGGTGACGGCGACATCCTCGGCGTAGCCACCCAGCAACAGGTGGCACGCGCAGCCCAGGATCTGCCCGACAACGTCCCACACGGCCAGGTCGACCGCCCCACGCGCCACGTAGTTGCCCTCCAGAGCGGCGCAGCGCTCGGCGACACGCTCGAGGCGCAGCGGATTCACACCGGTCAGCGCGTCGCTCAGCTGTCCGCTCACGGCGGCGACGATCGAGGCTTGGGTCTCCCCGTAGGTGTAGGGGCGAGGTTGTGCCTCAGCCTGACCTACGAACCCGGCGTCGGTGTGCACGCGAACGAGGACGTTGTCCGCCGTGGCGACCGTTCCTGACGCGAACCGTGGCGCACGCCGATAGGGCAGAGCGAACGGAATCGCCTCGATCTTCGTTATCCGGATCGGTCCAGCGAGGGACTCGAGCCCGGCAGATGGCGCCGGATAGGTGTCCAAACAGATCGTCTCCTTCACTTCCCAGCAAGGTCGACGACGACCGATACCTAACATGCTCGCAGACCCGAGTTGACGGGCACTAGGTCCCGCTCCGCAGGTACGCGAGCACCGCGAGTACGCGCCGGTCATAGCCCGCCTCGACGTCTACACCGGCGCCCCCCCGACGCGAAGCTCGGTCATGGAGCGATTTCAAAGCGTGAGCGCTACCGCATGGTCGGGCGCGCCTGGGCGAAGGTCCAGCGGTTGCCCTCGGGATCGTCGGCGACGTAGAACGGCAGGCCCCAGGGGCTAGAGAGCGGCTGGACGACGTCCGCTCCGCGCCCCGAGGCTCGCTGGTGGTGCGCTTCGATGTCATCGACGTACACCCACGGGACATGGATCGGCGGGTCTGGTGTGCCGTCACTTTCTCGCTTGAAGAGCATCAGCGAGCTGTTGCCGAGCCGAAACTCGATCCAGGGGTGGCCGTACTCGGTCTCCGGCAATGGATCCGTTCCCTCAGGAAGCGGATCGGGCGACTCGAACCCGAAGACATCGGCCAGCCAGCGCGCGGCGGCGGCGGGCTTGCGGTAGGAGACCGCCAGCGCCAGGCGCGCAAGGTCGCGGACCTCGCGGGGCGCGCCGTCGCGCTTGGCGCACCAACGGCCGAACCACTTCGGGACGACCCGGGTCCAGGCGGTGCCGCCCCGGTCCTGGCCGCCGGCCGGGATGCGCGCCACGACCCGCACCACCGTGCCGGATTCCCCGGGCTCGAACTCGACTTCGGTGCTGACATCATCGAGTGAGCTGGTCCAGGCGAGCCGGCGTCCAGGCTCCCAAACCGTGATGCGCCCGAGCTCGAGCGCATCGCCGGTCGCATCGTCGTAGACCTCGAGCAGCCTTCCCCCCACACTTGGCTCACAGCGCATGGCGAGCACGCGGCCTGCCGCGTGATGGTTGATCGGTCCCCGCACCCACCACAGGTCAAGTTCCTCGGTGAAGGCGGCGAAGGCCGTGTCGGGATCGACACCCACCTCGACGGTCGAGGTGACCGAACGGGCCTGCGGAGCGGAAGGACCCGTCGAATCGCTCATCGCTTTCCCTTTCGTTCGACGTGCGCCTTGAACGATCCGAGCTGCTCGTCCCAGTGGGCTTGGATCTGGTCGAGCCAGGTCTGCACCGCGACCACAGATTCAGGGCGCAGGCGGAAGATCCGCACACGCGCGTCCTCGCGGCGCCGCTCATCGGCCACGATGCCCGCCTCGAGCAGCGCCCGGAGGTGCTTGCTCATCGTCGGCGGCGCTACGCCGAGATCATCGGTCAGTTCGCCGGCCCGCCGCGGGCCCTGGCTGAGCAGTTCGACCACCCGTAGACGAGCCGGGTCGGCCAGCGCGCGCAACAGCGACGCCAACTCGGAGTCTTGGCGCAACGCAGGCATGGGAAATAGTTACCCGGTAAGGCAACTATTGTCAAGTCTTCTTCGCGAGGAAACCGAGAATCCGTTCAGTCAGTAGCGCGGCCGCATCCGGGTCATAGGACGGCAGGCTGGGGTCGGCGAAGATGTGCGCCGAGCCGGGGTAGAGAAAGAGCTCGGCGTCGTCGGCTCGCTCGAGGAGCGCACGGGCGGCCTCCAGGTCACCCTCCTCGACGAACATCGGATCGTCCTCCATCGCATGCACCTGCGCGGGCACGCCGGCCAGCCAGTCTCCGAACTCCGAGACGGGGACGCAGGAGTCGAGCAGGAGGGCACCCCGAGCGCCCGCCCGGGTCTGGGTGAGCTTCTGGGCCGGAAGCACACCGAGCGAGAAGCCCGCGTAGACCAGACGGTCGCCCAGCGCCTCTGCGGCCCGCTCACCGCGTGCGATGATCTCATCGAACCCCACCTCATCCGCGTGGGTCATCCCCTCCTCGAGCGTGGGGAAGATGAGGCCGTCGTATAGGTCGGGGGTGTGCACGACATGTCCAGCCTCGCGCAGCTGATCGGCAAAAGCGTGTAAGCCTTCGGTTTGACCCAGTGCGTGGTGGAACAGGAGCACCTCAGACATAACCCTCCTTCCGTTGCCGACCGTTAGGCGGCCGCCGAGCAAACCGCAACGGCGGCGTGGCCAAGATACGGCTGCTGCCCGGCGCGTATGGTCCGACGGTCTAGCTGCCGATCCGGTAGCGCACGTGCGTCGCCCGAGGGGAGTGGACCACCTCGACCGGCGCCAGGCCGGGATCCTGCACACCGTCGAACAGGCGCTCGCCGTCGCCAAGCAGCACGGGGGCGATGTCGAGGACGAGCTCGTCGATCGCGCCCGCGGCGAGCGCTTGGCGCACGGTCGAGGCACCGCCGGCGATGGCGATCTCGCGATCGCCCGCAGCGGACCTCGCCTGGGCCAGGGCGGCGTCGAAGCCGTCGGTCACGAAGTGGAAGGTGGTCCCGCCGCGCATCTCGATCGGGTCGTGGGCGTAATGGGTGAGGACGAACACGGGAGCGTGGTAAGGCGGATCATCGCCCCACCATCCGCGCCAGTCCTCGTCCCACTCTCCCCGAATCGGGCCGAACATGTTTCGGCCCATGACGTACGCGCCCCGTCGCTCGAGGAGCTCGTCGACCAACGGGGCATCCGCCTCGTGCACGGGATCGGAGACGTGCCATTGGTGCAGTTCGAGGCCGCGGAGCCCGATCGGGTTCTCGCGACTCTGGTGGGGCCCGGCGACAAATCCGTCGAGCGAGATGGAGAGATGGGAGGTGATTCGGGTCATGCGGTCATGGACCGGCGAGCAGGCCGGAACTCATCGGCGGTGAGCGCGGTCAGGACGGCCAGGGTACGGTCCACCGCGCTTCAACCCTCGTCGAGGCGCCAGCCCAGCGCCCGGCGGCGCGAGGCTGGAAGCGCGCTGACCACGAGGTCGTAGGAGTCTTCGAGCAGGTCCCGGATCATCGGATCGGTGAGCGAGCCGTCGAGTATGACCGTGTTCCAATGACGCTTGTTCAGGTGGTAGCCCGGGAGCACCGCCGAGTGCATCTCTCGAAGCTGCTCGGCCAGCGTCGGCTCGCATTTCAGGCTGATGCTGAGCGGGCTACGGGCGAGCGCAGAGAGCGCGAACATCTTGCCGCCCACCTTGAAGACCGACGTCTCGGGACCGAACGGGAAGGTCTCCGCCGCTCCGGGGAAAGTCAGGCAGAGGTCGCGAAGCTCGGCCGGCACCACAAGTTGACCGTATACGAGCGGCCCGTACGGCAGCGACAATATTGGGGAGTGCTCGAGAGGAACAACAGCACGGAGACCAGGCTCGACCGGCCCCGTGGAGCCCGCTGGCCATGGCTGATCCTCGCCATCGCCGCCGGCGCCGTGAAAGCGCGCGGTATCGAGGAGGTCACGCACCACCGCCCCGAGGTGATCGCGGCGCTCGCGCTGGTGCTCGTCGCATCGCTGCTCCGGCCGAGGCCCGTGCTCATGGCCGCGGCTGCCGCGGGTCTCCTGGCGTTCGCGCTCGCGCCCCACCCGGCGGGAGTCGGGATCGCGGTTGGGGTGGGCGCGTTCGTCGTCCTGATGCTCGTGTTCTTCGCCATTGCCACGATGCTCCACGCCCGTCAGCGTCACTGAGCGGGCCTCGCGTTCACCTCGGAACGCGGTGGGCGGAGAGGGCCCCGCCGGCGGTGCGCAGGAGCGCCCGCTCGGCGTCCCCGGCGTCCATGGCGCCGGCCGTGACCTGTCGGCTCGCCGAGTGGATCAGGTCGGTGACGGTGCCGATCAGCCAATCGACGGGAACGTCGGGGTCGAATGCGCCGCTGCGCTGACCGCGGCGGATCAGCGAGCGGACTGGCACCAGTGCCGGCTCGAGCCGAGCCCGCAGTTCCGTGCGGTCGAGCCGGTGCGGGTTGACGATCACGAGCCCGCGGTAGCGGCCGACGGCCTGCCAGGCGGCGAGCAGGACGCGCTCGAGGGCCTCGGCGGCGGCGCCTTCCTCGGGACGTGCGGCTTCGAGCGCGGCTTTGACCTCCGCGATCGAGCGCTCGGTCAGCGCGTCGAGCAGCGCGTCGCGGCCGGCGAAGTGGTGGTAGAGGGTCGCGCGAGAGACGCCCGCGCGCGCCGCCACGCGTTCGAGGCTCACACCCGGATCGGCCGCGAGGAGCGCGGCCGTTGCATCGAGGATGCGCTCGGCGTTGCGGCGTGCGTCGGCCCGGGCCGGTCGGGGGGCTAAGCTTGACACAGATGTAAAGCTTAGTTGCCGAGATGACCGAGCACCAAGATCAGGCGACGCCGATCTCCGGCGCTTCCCCCGACGCGCCGCGCGTCGAGAACCGGACGATGCCGCCGTGCACGCTGATCCCCGAGCTTGCCTACGACGACGTGATCGAAGCGATCGACTGGCTGTGCGACAGGTTCGGCTTCGTCGAGCGCTGGCGGGTCGGGGACCATCGCGCCCAGCTCTCGTTCGGCACATGCACCGTGGCCATCACCGAGCCGCGCACGTCCAACGTGCGGCCGGGCCCGCGCGACGTGATGGTCCGGATAGCGGATGTGGCCGCGCACCACGAGCGCGCCCGCGACCGTGGCGTCCGGGTCATCCGGGAGCCGAGGGACTTCCCCTACGGCGAGCGCCAGTACACCGCCGAGGACCTGGGCAGGCACCGCTGGACGTTCTCGGAGTCCATCGCCGACGTGTCGCCCGAGGACTGGGGCGGCATCTCGGGTCCGGCGCTGCTGGGGGACCGCTCGCCGGCGCCGGCCGCCGCGTCTGAGTTCTCGGGCCGGCCGGTCATCTCCGTGATGCTGATCGTGCCTGATGCTGACGCGGCGATCGACTGGTACACGCGCGCCCTCGGCGCCCAGGTGCTGTGGAATCTGGGCGGCGTGGCCGGTCTGCACATCGCCGGCGCCCCATTCTTCCTGCATCAGGTGAACCC
>JAFASQ010000261.1 GCA_019244395.1 Solirubrobacterales bacterium
TTCGTGCAGGACGGCCACCATCGGGTTTCGGTGGCCAGCGCGCTCGGATACGGCGATATCGACGCGTATGTCACCGAAGTCATAACGCGGGTCGACGCGGGCGGCGTGCTCCGGTTCTCCGACCTGCCGGTCAAGAGCCATGAGCGAGTGTTCTTCGAGCGGGTTCCGCTACCCGAGGAGGCCCGCTCGGAGATCGTGGTGTCGAACCCGTGGGACTACGCGGTCCTGGCCGAGGGTGTGGAGGCCTGGGGGTTCCGCGCGATGCAGGAGCATGGCGAGCTGCTCGACCGCGAGCACGCCGCCCGCCTGTGGCTCGAGCAGGAGTACCGACCGGTCGTGTCGACGCTGCGCGAGGCCGACCTGATCGGCGACGCTACCGATGCCGAGGCCTACATGCGGATCGTGACCGAGCGCTACCGGCTGTTGCGGACGCACGCCTGGAACGACGAGGTGCTTCGGCGCGTCGTCCAGCGCGATCGGCGCCGCTGATCTATCCCTTGACCGCGCCGGCGGTGAGACCGGCCACGATGCGCTTCTGGAAGAGCAGCACGAGCAGGATGAGTGGTACCGAGATGACCACCGAAGCGGCCGCGATGCTCCCGTACGGGACCTGATGCTCGGTCGCCCCGGTGAAGAACGAGATCTCGGCCGGCACGGTCCGGGCCGCGGTGGTCGCGGTCAGCGTGACGGCGAGCAGGAACTCGTTCCAAGCTGCGATGAACGTCAGGATCCCCGCGGTGGCCAGGCCGGGGGCCGCGAGCGGCACCACGACCTTGCGGAACGCCTGGAAGCGCGTGGCCCCGTCCACGAGCGCCGCCTCCTCGAGATCCTTGGGGATCTCCCGGAAGAAGGACACCAGGATGAAGATGGCCAGCGGGAGCGCAAATGTGAGGTACGGGATGATCAAGCCGATGTAGGTGTCGAAGATCCCGATGTCCGACCACAGCTTGAACAGCGGCGCCGCGATCGCGATCTGCGGGAAGGTCGTGATCGAGAGCACGATGCCCAGGATGACGAACTTGCCGCGGAGCCTGAGGCGGGCGAGAGCGTAGGCGCAGAACGAGCCGACGACGAGCGCCAGTGCCGTGGTGATGAACGCCACGATGGCGCTGTTGCGCAGCGAGGCGACGAAGTCGGGGTTCTTGAAGATCGCGCTGTAGTTAGTCAGCGTCGGGTTGTGTGGGAAGACGGCCGAGCCATTGAGGTCGCTGCCCGCCTTGAGCGACATGTTGATCAGCCAGTAGAACGGAAACAGGCAGAACAGCACGATCGCCGCCACGGCGACCCACATGTACCACGGGGTGCGGTCCTTCTTCGGCTTCCTGGCCGTCCTGGCGCGAGCGCGCGGTACAGCTTCGGCGGAGCTAACGGCTGATGCTTCCATTTACCTCCTCCTCCCTATTCCGCCGTCATGCCGCGGATATTCCCGCCGATGAATCGGATGTAGGCAAACGACACCATCATCACGATGATGAAGGCGAGGATCGCCTGCGCCGATCCCTCACCGTAGAGCCGGTTGGTGGCGAAGGTCTGCTGGGAGATCGTCGAAAGCGTCGATGTGCCCACCGTGCCCTGAGTGAGCACGTACGGAAGGTCGAAGATCCGCAGCGCGTCAAGCGTGCGGAAGATGAGCGCCACCAGGATGGCCGGCTTGAGCAGCGGCAGGGTGATCCGGACGAACTGCTGCCATGTCGTGGCCCCGTCGACCTTGGCCGCCTCATAGATGTCGTCCGGGATCACCTGCAGGCCCGCCAGCAGCAGCAGCGCGATGAACGGAGAGGTCTTCCAGACGTCGGCCAGGATGACGATGATCAGTGCGTACGGCGTCTGCCCGAGCCACACCGTATGGGTGCCCAGGATGGTGTTGACGAAGCCGTAGGGCGACACGAACATCGTGCGCCACATCACGGCGGTCACGACCGTGAGCACCGCCCACGGCACGAGAACGACCGTACGCAGCAATCCTTGACCGCGGAAGGCCCGGTGCATGGCCAGCGCCATTCCCAGTCCGATCACCACTTCGAACGAAACCGAGACGACGGTGAAGATGAGGGTGTGGTACAGCGCCGAGCGCCAGTCAGGATTCGACAGACCACTCGTCCAGTAGTTGTCCACGCCGACCCAGCGCGACAGGCCCGCCACGCGCACGCTGTACTGGTGCAGCGACAGCCAGATCGCGTAGATGACCGGCCATGCGGCCACGAGCGCGATGAGAATCATCGACGGCGAGACCATGAGCCGCGCGAGCGCCTTTTCGGAAAGGCCCTTGGAGCGCTGGCGCGTGGGCGCCGGCGCTCCAACCTGATTCGCCACCGTGGCCATGATCGTTAGAACGTCGAGAGTGCGGAGTTAATCTGCGAGTCCGCCGCCTTCAGCGCGGCCTGCGGGCTCTCGCGACCGGCAAGTGCATTGTTGACGTTCGTGTAGATCGCCTGCGAGATCTGCGGGTACACCGGCGACACCGGCCGGGCCTTGGCCTGGTCGAGCGCCTGGAGGAGCTGCGGCGCGTACGGGACCGCCTTCAGGACGTCCGGGTCCTTGTAGACCGACGGGATGATGGCCGCGAGCGAGAACTTGAGGATGGCCGCCTTCTGCATCGCCGGGGAGGCGAAGAAGTCGGCAAACTTGAGCGCGAGGCCCGGATCCTGCGAGTACACGCTGATGACGCTGTTGTGACCGCCGAGGATGCTCGCCTTGCCTGCGCCGGCGAAGGTCGGCAGCGGGGCGGCGTGGATCTTGCCCTTCAGCGCACCCGTCGTGTTGTGGACCGCGTATGCGTAGGTCCAGTTGCGCAGATAGCCGTACTTGCCCGTGTCAAACGCCTGGTCGCTCTCCGGCTCCATGTACGTCGTCACGGCCTGCGGGGCCGAGCCCCCCTTGATGCCGCTGACCATGAGCTGGAGCGCGGCGAGGTTCTGCGGCGAGTTGATCGCCGACTTCTTGCCGTCGGCCGAGAGCACCTGACCGCCCGCCGCGAAAGCGAGCTCGAGGAAGTTACACGTGAGTCCCTCGTACGGCGCCCCCTGGTAGACGATCCCGCCGCTGTTCTTCGCAGCGGAGTACACCTGCTGCCAGGTCGACGGCACGGCCTCACCGGTCTTGTAGTAGATGAAGGCCGCATCGCTCGTCTGCGGGATGCCCCAGTACTTGCCGCCGTAGTGAACGGTGTCGAGCGGCGCGGCGATGAACTTCGACGCGTTCGCCGATACGTACGGGGTGAGGTCGTAGAGCCAGTGCTGAGAGGAGAACTCCGCCGTCCAGATCACGTCGGAGGAAAAGACGTCGCAGGAGCTGGATTTCGCCTGCTGGCGCTGGATGAACTGCGCCCGCTGCTGGTCGGCCGAGGCCGGGAACTGCACCAAATTGGCGTGGTAGCCCTGCGCGCCGTACTTGGCGTTGAACTGGGCGACGGTGTATGCGGCGTCGCCCGTGGTGTCCTTCCCGGTGCAGTATGTGATCGTGCCCTTCGGCGGGTTATCCAGCGCGCTCGCCTGCAGGGTCTTCGCACCCGAGACACTCGCCGAGCTGCTGCCACCGCCTCCGCCGCTACCACTGCCGCCGGTCGTCTTGCTGCCGCTGCTGCCGCTGCTGCCGCACGCGGTCACCGCCAGCGCGATCGCGGTTAGGACCGCGATACCAAGTCCACGCCTCATCTGTCCTCCTCCAGCCGTGTCCATCGTAAACCGCGGCGCTTCCGCCGCATGCGGAACGGAACCATACCCATTTATCCGGCCGGCGCAACGCTGAACCGCGATCTGCATAACCCCCTAACCTCCCGGCAATCTAGCGGAGGGTCATCGCCGGTAAGCGCGGTGGGGTCATCGGCGCGGCGCGCTCGCCCTGAGTCGGGTTCGTGAATTGCGGCCGCATCCGTGACCACGTGGTATCTTGGCCATCGCCCGGCACCGAGGGAGGAAGATGGCGAAATGGCTGAGGTCGAGCTGGATCACATCTGGAAGCGCTACCCGGACGGCTTCGAAGCCGTCAAGGACATGGAGCTCGAGATCCGAGATAGCGAGTTCATGATCTTGGTTGGGCCCTCTGGCTGCGGGAAGTCAACCGCCCTGCGGATGATGGCGGGACTCGAGGACATCACCGAAGGGGAGTTGCGAATCGGCGGGGAGCGGGTCAACGACCTGGAGCCGCGCGATCGCGACATCGCCATGGTCTTCCAGAACTATGCGCTTTATCCGCACATGACGGTGCGCGAGAACATGGGCTTCGCGCTCAAGTTGAGCAAGACGCCCAAGGAGGAGATGGACCGCAAGGTCGAGGAGGCCGCCCAGATCCTCGACCTCGAACAACACCTCGACCGCAAGCCGGCGAACCTCTCGGGCGGCCAGCGCCAGCGCGTGGCGATGGGCCGCGCCATCGTCCGCAACCCGAAGCTGTTCCTCATGGACGAGCCGCTGTCGAACCTCGACGCCAAGCTACGCGTGCAGATGCGTACGGAGGTGTCGCGGATCCAGCAGCGCCTGGGCACCACCACGGTGTACGTGACCCACGACCAGACCGAGGCCATGACGCTCGGAGACCGAGTCGCTGTGATGCGTGCGGGGATCGTCCAGCAGGTGGCGTCGCCCAGGCTCCTCTACGAGGACCCGGTCAACCTGTTCGTGGCGGGGTTCATCGGATCTCCGTCGATGAACTTCCTGCCCGGCCACATCGATGGCGACACCGTCCGACTCCCGATGGGAGATGTCCCGGTTCCGGCGCATTTGCGCAGCCGCTTGCAGGCGCGGCTCGGAGACGGCGCCGCGCGAGACGTCATCGTCGGGATCCGCCCTGAGCACTTCGAGGACGCGACCGTGGCCGGCGAGGCAATCAAAGGCCTCCGGTTCCGCGCGAAGGTGGCTGTGATCGAGTCGATGGGCTCCGAGCTGTACGTGTATTTTGACCTCGCCACCGACCGGGCCGAGTCCCAGCAGTTGGAGGAGCTCGCTCGAGACGCTCAGTTGGAGGATCTCCCGACGCACGGCGGTAGCGCCACCACCGTGGTCGCACGCCTCGACGCGGCTTCCAAAGCCGAGGCAGGCGCCGAGGTCGAGCTCGTGCTCGAGTCCGAGGAGATCAAGCTCTTTGACCCCAAGGACGGCAGCAGCTTGACGCACTGAGGGCCGCTGGCCCGCCGCGCCGAGCGCGGGGCAGAGCCCGGGGTTCGGCGCGTCGTGGTGCGAGACTTCGGCCATGAAACGATGGCGGATGATGGGCCCGTCCGTCGCCGTAGCAGCAGTCATTGCCGGCAATGCCGCGGTCGTCGTCTCGCTTTGGCTCCCGAGCGGTCTCGGCGACGTGCGAGACGTCGCCACCGCGCTGGTGAGCGCCGGCCGCCTGACCGGCTTGCTCGGCGCCTACCTGGCGCTCGTACAGCTCGCGCTGCTCTCGAGGCTGCCGGCACTCGAGCGGGCCGCGGCGCTCGACCGCCGCGTCGCCTGGCACCGGCCCGCGGCGATCGGCTGCATCGGCCTGTTGTGCGCCCATGCGGTTCTGATCACCGCGGGCTACGCGATTGGCGACCGGATCGGGCTCCCGGCGGAGATCGGGCGGCTTCTCACCGGCTATCCCGGGGTCATCACCGCGGTGGCCGCGCTGGCGATCCTGATCGCGGTGAGCGCCACCTCCGCCCGACGCCTGCGGCGGCGGCTGCGCTACGAGACGTGGCACTTCACGCACCTGTACGTGTATCTGGCGATCGCCCTTGCCTTCAGCCATCAAATTGCCACGGGCAGCGATTTCGTGG
>JAFASQ010000278.1 GCA_019244395.1 Solirubrobacterales bacterium
CTTCAGTTCAAGATCTCGGCGAGCAAGCCCGGCGGCGTTCAAACGTCGCCATACGCGGCCAATGTTCGGGTTTCCGCCCGAAGAACTCGGGTTATGAGCCCGACAATCTCCGTTCGTGCACGTCCGTGCGCATCACCGCCGACGCGACTCGGTCCATGCCCCATACTCCGTCGCCGTCGGGACGAAGTCGTGCGAATGAATTCGTGAGCTTTCCGGTTGATCGAGCCACGGCACGGGATTGAGCGCGTAGCACCGGGTGGAGTCAGAGCGTCGTGAGAAGCTCGACATTCGGGCCGCCCAGCGCGCGGACGCCGCCGTCGAAGGTGACGACCCGGACGCCGTGCCGGCGAGCGAGGCTTAGGAGATGCGCATCGGTCACTTGCCGATGACCGACGAGAGGCGGCACGTCGGCGTCGGTCATCGACACGTCATCGACCAGAAAGCGGTGGCTGCCGACGGCGCGGAGCAACGCCAGGACGCGGCGCGCCTCCTCGACGCCGATCGGGCTTGGCAGCACGGTCGGATTGGACGAGACCCGGACGAAGCCGCTTTCCGTCAGGGGGCAGGTGGCCCAGCCCGCGGCGCTGTTTACCGCGAACCAGCTTCGCGTCGCGGCGTGGTGAATGTGGGAGTCCCATGCCAACGCGACGAGCGCGTTGACGTCGAGCAGACCCACGGGAGCTTCAGCCTTCTTCGAGTGCGCGGCGGACGATCTCCGGAGATATCGCGGGCGTGCCCGGCGGCACCCTGATCACTGGGAGATCCCCCTCGGCTTCGACACGCGCCGGCGTGAGGCCGCGCCGAGCGAGCTCTGAGATCACCGAGCCGAGCGAACGACGCTCGCAGGCCGCGAGCTCGCGCGCCGCCGCTACTACGTCATCGTCGATGTCGAGAGTGGTACGCACAATTTGATGCTAACGCATCACTGCATCTAGTCGTGGCGGGCAGGGGCCCGTGGAGCGTCCACGCGAACGTCCGAAGCAGGCCGAGTTCCTCCGGGCGCCGACAGCGTTCAGAGCACTACGCCGGCTCGCGCCGGAGGATGATTTCTTGGTCGCCGAAGATTGCCCGCACCTCGAGCCGGCCACCCAGGACATCGACGTAGTGGGCGAGCGCCGAGACGTAGAGATCCTCAATCCGCTCGGCATCCGACAGCCGCTCGTCCGCGCTGTTGAGCGCGTCCTGCACGACCTCGTTGCTGAGGCCCCGGCGATACAGCGCGTGAGCGATGCGCTCCTGAGCCTCCATGAGCCGCTTGTATATCTCGACGCGCGACTCCCTCACCGACTGATCGGCCTGGACGTAGTTCGAGTTTCTCGTTGGCTCAGACACCTCGGCTCCTTTCCGATGCTGCGCTCGTGGTCGAGCAAGAGACGTTCTGCCAGCCGCACCATCGGCGGGTACCAGCGGTTCCACTTGCCACCCTTGTCGCCACCGACCAGCATGACAGCGTTCCGGTTCGAATCGAAGGCGAACAGCACCCTGACGCCCCGATCGACTCGTGCTTCCTTCAGCTTCCCCACGCGCGAACCGTGAATCGTGTCCACGCGAGGCCGCCCGAGCGTCGGGCCCACCTCGGCGACACGCTCGATCGCCGCCTGGACGCTTGCGCGACGCTCGGGATCGAGACCGCGCTGCCACTGCTCGAATTCGGCGGTCTTGAGGAGACGTCGCCCCGGGGGCAGCGCAGGCCGTGACGTCGGGTCAGCCATACGTGCGACCTGGGCCGACGTCACTCCGGTGCATGCGCCGAGACAGTTCGGAAGCGAGTCGGAGATGCTCGAGGACCTGCGTACCAGCGAGATCTATGAGCCTCGTCGCGGTTCGGACGTCCTGCGGATCTACGGCCCCGAGCGCGGTCGCGATGGTTCCGTAGACCATCTCCACGACAACTGCCCGTGGGTCCTCACCCGGGTAAGCATCGGCCGGTAAGGCGTCAATCAGGTCCCCGACCACCCCCGAGAGCATCGAGCCCGTCGAGAGCAACTCACTCACGAACCGCTCGATGTGGCCGTTGCACGGGCACTCCATGTCTCCCAGGAGCCCGCAGCGCTAGAAACTCTCCCCCTCCCGATCGCGTCAAACGCGATCAAACAGTCCTGTGCCTCTTACGAGGAAACCTCCGATGTCTCGGAGGTCTTGATTACCAGGAATTTTCTAATCGGGGGCGGGATTCGAACCGCGACCTTCGACTTGTGATCCCGACGAGACTCGGTCCGATGGCGTTTCCGATGTTCGCCGACATCTTGACCAGGAGAGCCGGCACGACGATCGTATTCGGACGCGTGTTGAGCAGTCCATACGGGTTCGTTTGCTTAGTAGTGCTTGACTAGCGATCGCCCCGCAGGCACGACGGCGGTCCGAGAAAGCCGGCCCAGGCACCGTGCTCTCGGCTCCTATCGATCGATTACCAACCGATCGAACTGGCGATGCTGGCAGCGCAAGTCATCGCGCTGTGCGTAAGACCCGTGACGCCTGGTGCGGTTTAGCAGCCGACGGCGTCCCGAAGCGCACGGCAAGCCTCGGCCATGCGTGCGTCGGAAAGCGTCGCCACGCGTCGACGGAAGGCTCGCCTGGGGATCGTGTGGACGTTGTCGAAGTTCACTACGCAATCGCTCGGAACCCGATCGCGCTGCGCGGTCAGCTCGAGTTCAGAAACAAGCTCGCGTTTTGTACGCGTCAACGCCGCCACCGTCACTGATCCAATCCGATCGGCGACGGGATCGCGCGTCAACACGAGCACCGGGCGGTCGCCGCCGGGTGTCGTGGCGAACCAGATCTCACCGCGCTTCATGGTCCCCGGCGTCAGCCCAATCCGCCCAGTCCTCCGCCGGACCCCAATCAGCGATCTCGCCCAGGGAAAGCTCCGACTCTGTAACTGGAAGCTGGTCGTAACGATCCCCCTCGCGTTGAGTGCGGAGCGTGACCAGGTGGCGGTGGAGCGCGTCACGTAGGAGTTCCGAACGGTCCACCCCGAGGCGGTCCGCCCACGCCTGGGCTTCTGCCGCTTCGTCGTCCGCCACCCGAAAGCTGAGCATCGTCATACGACGAGGCTACCGTGTATTACGCCCCGGCGGACGTCGGTGAGGCGCGGCCGTCGTAGAGCGAGCACGACGATGCCGGCGCGATGAGCAACGAACAGGTGACCCTGCCGGGCGACATAGCTGTCAGCGAGCTACCGGATGGCGCAATACCTCGCATCAGGGCTTCAACTCAGACAGCACCGCCCATTCGGCGACTCTCACACCGTATTCTAGTGTAAAGCCTCGCGCAATCGTTTGCTCTAGCAATCGGCAATGCCGTCTGAAAGAATCGAGGCGGGGTCATAGGGGCCGTTACACGAGAGGAGACCAAGATGGTCAAACCTGCCGAACCCGGGGGTAGGTCCGTGGACGAGGAGCGTGGCACCGTCATGGGCCGTTTCTCTAGGGCGGGTCTGCTCAAAGGGTCGTTGGCCGTGATGGGGGCGATCGGGGGCACCGCTGTAGGCGCGGCTGAACTCGCCGCCGCTGGGGACTCGCGAGGCTCGGCGGCGACCGACGGAGAGATCCTCACTTTCGGCCTGCTCATCGAACGACTGCAAGCCGCCTTCTACGCGGCGGCGCTGCGCGGCGGACGGCTTACCGGCGAGGCGCGGCAGTTTGCCCAGGTGGTGGGCGCCGCGGAGCAGGCGCACGTCAACTATCTGGTGGCTGCGCTCGGGTCCAGCGCGGGCAAGAGCCCCAGTTTCAAGTTCGGCGATGCCGCAACCGACCCCGCGAAGTTCATCGCTACGGCCATCTCCCTCGAGGAGACCGGCCTGGGCGTCTACAACGGGCAGGCGGTCAACTTGACGCCGACAACGCTGGCGGCGGCGGCGCGGATCGTGTCGGTCGAGGCCCGCCATGCCGCGTGGGCCCGCGCACTCGCCGGCAAGGACCCGGCACCCGTCGCAGTTGACCCGCCGATCTCCGTGAGCCAAGCCAAGCAAACCTTCCAACCGTTCATCGTCGCGTGATGGCTGACCACAACCCCCCATCCCTGCGCATCGATGACTTCGATGTCGACGGCGCGGTGCGCGAAACGTTCGAGCGAATGTCCCAACTGACCCGTTCCGGGTTTCTCCGCCGGACGGTGGGTGCCGGAGTCGCCGCGCTCGGCGCGGTCGCGGTGTGGTCACCCGCGGCGTCGGCACAGGCGGCTTCGAGCGACATCACGATCCTCAACTTCGCGCTCGCCCTCGAGTACCTGCAGGCGTCCTTCTACACCGAGGCCGAACGGATCGGCAAGCTAAGCGGGGCCCTAGCCCACCAGGCGCACGTCGTCGGCATGCACGAACGCGCGCACGTCACGGCATTCCACGGCCTGCTGGGCGCGGCCGCGATCAAGGAGCCGCAGTTCAATTTCCACGGGGTCACCGAGAGCCCGGACGCATTTCGCAGCACCGCGGTTGCCTTCGAGGATCTGGCCGCGGCCGCGTACAAACAGCAGGCGCCGCTGATCAAGTCAAAGAGCTATCTGGCCGGCGCGTTGGCCATCCACTCAGTAGAGGCGCGCCATGCCGCGTGGATCCGGCGGCTCGCGGGATTCCTTCCGGCCGCGCACGCGTTCGACGAACCGCTGAGCGATGCCAAGGTGGTGGAGATCGTCAACGCTACGCACTTCGTCACGCTGAAGGATCCCCAAACCGCGACGGAGGCCGCGCCCCGATTTACCGGCTAGCGATGGCACGCGGGCGCGCTGTAGCGAAGAGGGCATTTGTGCCCGTCGCGGTATTTGCTGCCAGCTTTGTCATGGCGGCGCTGGTGTCCTCTCGCCTAGTGCAGTCTCGAGTAGTCGGCGCGCCGCCACCGACGACGGCACCATGGGCCTATCCGGCCGCAAGGCTGACGACGCTGCCATCGGCTCTGGACATACGCCGGCTGATCGCCCTGAGGAATCCGGCTGCGGTTACCCGCTGGGCCCCGGTGCTGCGAGCGGTCCTGGCCCATGGGTTGCCGAACCTCAAGAGCCCGGTCGTCGGCCTGCTCCGCGCCCGCACCTCCGATGGCACGACGAACATCGTGGTCGCTGATGCCGAGGCCGATGTCGCCGGCACAACGTGGGTTCGGGTGGGCCTGGCGAAGGTTCGTAACGGCACCGAAGGCTGGGTGCCGCGCAGCGCGCTCGGGGGTTGGTCGTTTGTCGATACCCGGCTGGTTATCGACCGGGCTCGATTCACCGCGACCCTGTTCCGGGCAGGGCACATCATCTTTCGCGCCCCCGTCGGGGTCGGAGCGCCGGGTACGCCGACCCCGGCCGGACACTTCTACGTCCGCGACCGCCTGAGCGGTTTCTCGAGCCCCATCTACGGACCACTCGCGTTTGGCACCAACGCGAAGTCGCCGACCCTGACCGACTGGCCGGGCGGCGGGGTCGTCGGAATCCACGGGACCAACCAACCCTGGCTCATCCCGGGACGGATTTCCCACGGCTGCATCCGGCTCCGAAACGCGGCCATCGTTACGCTTGGGCGGCTCATGCCCGTCGGGACCACGGTAACGATCGAATGAGGCTTCGGACCGATATCGCCGCCGTGGTCAGTGCTTGCTGTCTGGCGCTGAGTGGAGTGATCGGCGCGCCTGCGGTCGCGGCCTCGGGCGCGTCGACCGCCACCGCGCCTCAGCAGTTGACGAATGCCTATCCACTTGGTCCTCAGCGCCTGTGTTGCAACGGACAGAGAGGCGTGAACGGGCAGAGCAGCTCGACCGCTCCGAGCGCTACGAACCCGCAGAGCGGGTCGAACACCGGGACGGGTTCGCGATCGACCGCGGGCACTGCGACGGCGCATGGCGGGACCCCGTCGACCGTCAGGCCGACTCGCGAAGGATCCTCCGGCGGTCTACCGGCCGTGCTCCTGATCGGCTTCGGCGCTGCGGCGGCGCTGCTGATCGTCGGCGTCACGGCGGTCTTCCGGACGCGTCGCGCGTCGCCTTCGCTCCCGGCCCAGCGAGCCTGGGGCCTGCCGGCCGTGGCGCATTTGAACGACCCGTCGGCCGCCGCACGCCACGGCGCCGGCAACGTCACGGCTCCGGCCCCGCGCTTTTCCTGGGAGCGCTCGCCGTCCGGCGCCGGCGCGGCGGCCGCGTCCGAGGAGCTGGAGTATCGGCGCTTGGACGAGACCGGCGATGCCAGCGGTGCCTTCAACCTCGGAGTTCTGCTGCATCAGCGAGGCGAGGTAGCGGACGCGCTGGCTGCCTACGAGCGCGCCGAGCAGCGAGGGGACCCCGACGCCAGCTTTAACCTGGGGGTCCTGCTATACGAGACCGGTGACCTCGATGGCGCCGACGCGGCTTGGCGACGGAGCGCAGGGCGCGGGCACGTACGAGCAGCCGCGAACCTGCTGTTCCTGTCCCGTCGTCGCGCCGGTTCGGAGCGTGGCGGAGTGGCCCCATCCGAGACGCCAGAACTCACGGAGCTCGAGGAGCTCTCCTACCGGCGCGCGGACGAATCCGGCGTCGCCAGCGCGGCCTACAACCTGGGCGTCATCCTCCACAGGCGGGGCGACGTGTCCGGAGCGAGGGCCGCCTACGAACGCGCTGAACAGAGGGGCGACCCCGATGCCGCGTTCAATCTCGGCGTCCTCCTCTATGAGATCGGCGATCTCGACGGCGCCGAGGCCGCTTGGCGTCGGGACGCCGGGCGCGGGCACTCCAGAGCGATCGAAAACCTGGACTTTTTGCATCGCCAGCGCCGGAACGAGCTACAGCGGGCCGGAGTCGCGGGCGAGGGTGGTGATTGATGGCGAGCGGCGTGCAGCGGGCTTGCCTCGAGCATCTCGGCCACGGCGCGCCCCGGGCACGACCCCGTCGAGCACCAGCTGAGCGCGCCGCGACGCCTGACCCGGAGCTGGCAACCCACCCGAATTTGACCCTCCGTACACCCTGAGAGGCAAAGCCATGCAACCGTCGACACCCGAAGGCTACGCGCGAGAGATCCCGAAATCCGAGGAACTGCCGTACGGTGCGCTTCCGGTGCGACCCGGGCAACCAAGCTCTACCCCGACCGCCCCCGTGCCGCTGGATGAACTCGTGGATCTCTCATGGCTCGAACGCGAGGCGCCACACGACGCGACCGACGACGAGGAAGAGACGAATGCGCCGGCCGACGAGGACGTGCCCGAGCCGGCCGCGAGCTTGTCGCTCGCCAGTCCGAAGCCGGAGGGGGACGATGACGTCCACTTCGGCGTCGCGGCGCGGGCGCTCGGGGTCTCGCGCAAGACGGTGGAGAGGATGGTCAAGCGGGGACAACTCGAGCGGGGCCCCTCGAACGCCCCGGCAACGGTTTCCAAGCGTGCACTCGTGGCCGCGCTCGAGCAGCGCCGCCGCGACGTTAGTCACCTGACGCGGGCGACGGAGCTTGAGAAGACAAAGTCGGGAAATGAGTGGCTCAGCGAAGAGTCGCAACGGGATCCAGCCTCGGCGTTGCGGGAACTGCTCGTGCCCGTCCTGGCGCCGTTGCTGGACGACTTCGTCGCTGTGCGTACTCGGGCCGCGGTCCTAGAGAGTCAGCTCGAGAGCATCAGCGCTCGTGCCGAGCAGCAGCGCAAGCGCGATGAGCTGCTGCTGGCCCTGGCGACGGAAGGCTGGTGGGGACGGAGGAAAACGCGCAAAGCCGTGCTGCGACACTACGTGCTCGGAGACACTCCGCCGGAGCTGGGTTCCGGAGCGGACTGACCCTCAGCCTGCCCGTGGAGAATCCTGAGCCGAGCTGCTGACTAACCCTCAGCCAGCTGCTTCGCCGGGGTGCCGTTCCGATGCGCATTCATGAGCATCGTCATGAACCCGGCGGCGTGCGGCGTGAGCTCCGCGAGGTTCGGTTGGAGCGCATAGATCGGGCGCATCATCCGTTCGCCTCCCGAGATCCCGAACCGGACCATCTCGCCCTGCTGGATCGCTTCATCGACCAACGACCGCGACATGAAACTGACGCCGAGACCAGCGGCGACGGCGCGCTTGATCGCCTCGCCTGAGTCAAACGCCCAGATCCGGCCCGGACGGTATTCGGCGCGAGCCAGATGCCGTTCCGTGACCATTCTCGTGCTCGAGCCTTCGGGACCGAGCAGGAGGCTGTGACGGGCAAACTCGCCTCGGCTGACCGATCGGCCCGAGCCGAGCAGGCCGGCCGGCGCGATTCCGACGAGCTCGTCGATCAGGAGCTGGTGCCGTAGAACCGGTTCGGTGCACGCGACCTCGCCGGCGATTCCCATGTCCGCGGCACCACGCGCGACCTCCCGAACGACCATCTCGCTTGGGAGGGTCCGGACCTTGAGACTCACGCCGGGAAAGCGCTCTGAAAAGGCGCACAGCATCGGTGGTACGAGGATGAGGCTCGGCGTATGGCTCGCCGCGAGGAGGAGTTCGCCGCTACTCGGTGCGCTCCGCGCGTCCAGGGCCCATCGCATGCTGTTCAGGGTGGCCAGGATCTTCGCGGCGTGCCAGGCGACGATCTTGCCGGCGGCGGTCAAGCTGCTCCCGCGTCCGTTTCGGATCACCAGCCGCTGCCCAATCGCGGTTTCCAGGGTTCGCAAATGCGTCGATGCCGACGGCTGACCGATCCCGCAGCGCTCGGCCGCCGCCGAGATGGAGCCCGTTCTGTCTATCTCCAGGAGGAGGCGGAGTCTGATCGGATGAACGTTCTCCACTTGCATCCGATCGGCCATGCCGCTGCCGTTGACGGCGGTCAGCCTCGGCGGGCTCGCCGGAGCGTCGTGGAGCTCCGTGCCCGATGCCGGCGGGATCGGAGCCTCGAGCGGCGTTTCGCGGACCTCCCGCTGATCGCCCGCGCGAACCCAGCGGTGGACGATCCGCCGTCTACGCAGCATCGGCTCGCCTGACGCGAGCCGCGTCCGCCTCGTCCAGCCGTCGGTGCAGATCGAGGAGAGCAGCCCGGGCGCGGTCCGCAACGGCACCCTCGCCGCGCTCTGTCGCACGACGGTAAGCCTGCTCGGCATCCCGCAGCGCCCCTCGCGCCTCCAGCACGACGCCGAGATTGAACGCGGCGATCGCGTCGCCGCGTTCATCGGCACGCCTGAACGCCGCCTCGGCCTCGGCCTCCGCCCCCTGCTCCTTGAGCAGGACACC
>JAFASQ010000462.1 GCA_019244395.1 Solirubrobacterales bacterium
GTGTTCGCGACGATGGTGCCGTTCGCGTGCCGGGAGATGCCCGTCCCGCCCGTGATCTTGACCGCGGTGGGGCGTTGGAGGCGAAGCTGATCACGAAGTCGTCACCGAGAATCATCGCGCTCCCGATCGCGGTCATCCCGTCGCACAGCGCGCTGCTGTTGCTGATGAGCGTGCAAACGATGTGGTCAGACGCCGTCGCCTGCTCGGCGTGGTGCATGTGGTTGCCCGCATAGTCATCGCTCGCATTGCTGATCCGGTCGCCCACAGCCGGTGCGGAGTTCGGCGCCAGCGGGTGGCCGCCTCGCGTCGCTGATCCGCGAGTACACCTGCTTCGAGAAGTAATGCAAGGTGACCGTCTTGGCCGCAGCCGCGGACGCGCCGACAGCCCCGAGCGTTGCGCATGCGGCGATCGACGCCGCGGCGCATCTCATCCGACTCATGATGCTTCTCCCCTTCTGGTGGTCTCTTCCCCGGACCGGCCCCCCGGGCATGCAAGAGCGCGGATAACGCGCAGGTCAAGGACAGGCGGGAAATCCGTTCTCCGGGGTAATGCCCTGGATGCGTTCGCCAGCCTCATCGGGTCACGCACGAGTTAGGTGCCGAGGACCGCGGCGACCGTGCAGGCTCAGGAGGGCCCGGCGCGCGGCGGTTCAGAACGCTACGGAATCGAGCACTAACGCTCCGTTCCAGCCGCTGCCGTCGTTAACTTGAATGCCTAACTCGTTGACGCCGGTCACGCCGGGCGGGATGGTGAAGGTGACGGTGTTCCAGCCCGGCTGGAGCGTCTGCCCCGGGAGCACGTCGGCGTGCCAGCCGGCGTCCAACAGCATCGGCGACACTCCGGCCGACACCCCGGAGGGCGCCCACACGTGATAGGTGACGACGCCCCCGGCGGCGAGCCCGCCCAGTCCGGTGCGGACGCCCGCGGCCGGCCAGCCGGGGCCTGAGACATCAAGAGCCAGTCCGTGCGAACCGGAGTAGGCGGTGCCGGTCTCGTTGGCGACGGCCAGCGTTGAGCCCCAGCTGACACTCCAGCCCTGCGTCGTCCCGTCCTCGAAGTCGAACTTGACAGCCGGGTCGAGTGGCTGGCTGCTCGACGGCGAGGTCGCGAGGTAGGACTTGTAAGCGGCGCCATAAGCCGTGGGCGTGCCGCTGTAGTCGCTGATCAGCGACGGCCCGCCACCGCAGCTGGCGGCGTTCCACGCCCAGGCGAGGTAACCGATGTTGTGGCGATCCGACCACGGCAGCAGCGCGTCGAGGAAGCTGCCGCCACAATCGTTCTCGCCAACCTCGGTGGCCAGAACCGGCACCTGCTGGGCCACAGGCGCGACCGTGCTATCCCAGCACGAGCTCGTGTTGCAGGAGCTGAAGTTGTAGATGTGCCACCCGGCCACCAGCTGGTGCGCCGGGTCGGTCGGCTGATTGGCCGACCACCCCGAGAGGTCCGCGCCCCAATTCAGCCCCTCGACGATCACCGGCTGCATCGCTCCGGCGCCGCGGACGGCGCTGATCAGCTCCTGCATGCCCGCGGCCTGATAGCCAGACGAGGTGCTGCAGCCATTCCGCCAGCAGGACCACGAGATGTCGTGCGGCTCGTTGAACAGGTCGTAAGCGATGCCCTTGTAGCCCTTGAAGGCAGCGGCAACCGAGGACCAGAAAGCCGGCGCGTGGTCAGCGTCCGGCGCCATCTCCTGCCCCAGCGCGAGCTGCGACCCGGGGGCGCCCCAGTGCAGGTCCAGGATCACATCGAGACCGTGCGCCTGAAGCCGCTGCACGAAACTGATGATCGCATTCTGGTAATTGGCAGCCGCATAGGCGGAATTGACGCCGTTGATCCCCAGCCAACAGTCCTCGTTCAAGGGAACACGCACGGCATCGACGCTCCACGAGGCGATCGCCGAGATCGAGGCGTCGTCGGTCGGTCCGTCGAACATTCCCCAGCCCTGAGCACACGCGTACTCGCTGCCCGAGCGGTTTACTCCCGCGATCCGCAGCGGCTCTCCGGGGGCGTCGAGAAGTCGGCTACCCGAGACCGACAGCCCAGGCAGTGTCGATGCGCTCGCGGCCGCGGCGGGAAGAGTCAGCACAACGAAGAACGCGAGCAGAACGCTCCAGCAACGCTTCACAATAGCCTCCACGCAAATCGACTGCAGGATCGCGCCCGCCGGTCCTCCCGAACAACCTATCGCAGCGACCGCGACATCGGCAGGCCGAGGTGGCCCCCGAGATGCATCGAGGCACCCCCCACTTCCGTCGATTTGCCCGGAGAGACGGGTGCGAGCAGCCCCGGGTCACGCCTGCGCTCCGGGCCCCTCGAGAACGGTTGCCGTTCCTGCTCGGTGACCTCGCCCTTGCCCCTCCTTCGCCGCGCCTGCCCGTCATGGTCGTGGCCAGTCGGGCGGCGGCGGCGGCCTCCGCGGCGGGACGGTCCGGGTTCCGGGGGGGTAGCCGGCCCGCGCGGCGGCCGCATCGGCGGCGCGCTGCTGCGCCTCGTATTCGCTTCGGGCACCGCTGCTTCGACCGAGCATGTAGGCGGCGATCGCCACCCCGGCCGCCGCGAGGCCGATCAGCACCCAAACCCACCCGGGCACGCCCGAACCCTTTCCGGCGCCTGAGCTCGGTGCGACGGTGGTGGTCTGGTTGATGGTTGTGGTGTGGGACGGGTTCGTCGCTGTCGATGTGACGGTCTTGGTTTCGGTCGTCGCGGGTTGGGTGGTCGTCGTCGTAGACGTGTCTGTGTGAGTCGTCGTTGTCGTCGTGGTCGTGGTAACCGTCGTGGTCGTGTCGGTCGAGGCGGCGCTTGCGGTCGCTGAGAACAGCCAGCCCAGTGCGAAGAGCAGGAGCGCAAAGCCAACAGACTTACGGGCGAGCACCATCGGACACGAGACTACGTCCGGCGCCCGCCCGGTGCAACCACCGCCGTCCCGCAGACCATGCTCCTCCGCGCCGGAGGCGTGCACTCGATGCTGCCCACCGCCGTTGCTCCGGACCTGAAGGGCAAGATCTCGCCGCTCCTGGACTGCGTCGGTAGGCCGCGCCGGCGCGAGATCAGCACGGATGCGGTGGGTCAGCCCCACAGAGCCCGACGGCTAGACTGCCTCACCGCGAGGCACGCCGCCAGCTGCCGATTCGATCCCGGAGCGAGCCAGACCGCTCCCTTCACAAAGCCCCGTGCGCCTCGAGGACCCGGCCGGCGTGGTTCGCGGCTTCCGCTCGGGTCCAGGAGCCCTCGAAGCAGCAATCGCGTCAGCGCAGCCCCGGCGGCGAGTAATGCGGCGGGGCGATCGCAGCGCGGGTCGTATTACTGAGTTCCCTGCGTCCTCTTACTGCCATGCGGTGGCGCGTCTTGCCGATTTGCCTTCGAGCACCCTGGGGCAGAGCCCCCAAGCCTCGGGGCGCGGGCCGATGACTTGGAAACGGCGATCGCGGCACGAAGCTGCGTGCAGGCGCTCACGTTTGCGCGTTAGCGCGCGAGCAAGCGCGCTTGCGGGAGTGATGACGCTCGCGCTCATTCTTGTCGGTGGCGGGCCGGCCCGTGCTGCGGGAGTCACGCTGACGGTGTCGCTGTCGCCGGCGTCAATCGCCGCTGACGGAGCCTCACAGAGCACCGCGACGGTGAGCGTTTTGCCTCCGCTGCGGGCTCAGCCGCTCGCGCTTTACGCACCGTTCGATTCGCATATCTCGGTCGGCCCGGTCCACGACAACGGCGACGGAACGTACACGGCAACCTTGACGAGCTCGCGCAGCGCTGAAGTAACACGGATCTTCGCCACCGACGCACTCGGGACGGATCAGGTGTTCCCGGCGACACTTACCCAGGTGGGCGCGAGTGTCACCTCCGTGGTGGCCGTGACCAACCGGCCCGCGAGCCCCTCCAACCCGCCGGTCACGAACGAAGGAGTGGTCCTGCTGGCCACCGTCACGTCGCTCGCCGACAATCTGGCCGCCCCCACCGGGACCATCTCGTTCAACAACCGTGGAAGCCCGATCGCCGGATGCCAGGCGCTTCCCACATCAGCACAGGGGATCGGGTCGGTGAACGTGACCTGCGTTACCTCGTTCGCCGCGACACCATCGCCGGCGGAGCTGACCGCGGTGTTCACCCCTGCGGCGGGATCGCTGCTGAGCGGGTCGGAGAGCCCCGCTGACGACTTTCCGGTGGCGTCCGATTTGACATCGACCTCGGTGACGTCGACGTCGACCCCGGTCATCGGCGCGCCCGAGACGTATGTGGCCACCGTCACGCCAGGCCACGCTGGCGCGGTCGCGCCCACCGGCTTTGTGCGCTTCTTCGACCACGGAGCGACCATTGCGTCGTGTCGGCAGCAGCCGCTGGACGGGTCCTCGACGGCGACATGCACCGTTACGTACCCTGCGCCGGGCACGCACGCCATCCGCGCGTCATACAGCGGCGATGCGAACTTCCAGAGCTCGGACTCGATCGTCCTCAGGGACTCCGCGCAGATACTCGGCACGATTGATGCGTCGATGCAGTGGAGGTTCCGCTACACAAGCCGCGATACACGTGTCTTGGAGTTGATCTTGAGCCGAGCCCCAGTTGGATCACGCGTTTCGATCACCTGCTCCGGCGGAGGCTGCCAATTCAAGCGCAGCACAGTGGTCGTGCGTGCGCCGTGGCAATGCGGGCCGGCCGGCAGCAGTAGCTGCGCCAGCGGCCGGACGGTCAACCTGACCCCCCAGATCTCGCAACCTCGTCTCCGCGCCCATACGCGGCTCACGGTCGCGATCACCAAGCCAGGCTGGACCGGAAAGGCCTACGTCTTCGCCGTCCGCGCCAGCCTGCCGCCAACCGTGCAGATCGGGTGCATCGCGCCCGGGAGCAACCGGATCGCCGCCAGCTGTTGAACCACCCTCCGTGGCAGGTCCGCGGCGTCCGCAAGCGGGAATCGGTGGAAGCCGGCTTCTTCTCCGAGCCTGCGCTCGCCGAAGCGGGTGGGGGTTGGACGCGGCCCGCCCGGCGACGGGCGCGCTCAGCGTTCTTCGATGACGCGCTTGAGCGAGTCGAGCTGGCGGACCTCGTTGTTCATGGTCTTTTGCACCATGGGAGCGATGAGGCGTTTGAGGCCCTTTAGGTCGGCTTCGAGTTCGAAGCGAACGCGTGTGCCGCCGTCGACGGCGGCGAGCCGGTAGCGGCCGCGGGGCCGGACGGGGCCGGTGAGCGTGTGGAAGGCGATGGCCTCACCGGGGGTCAGCTCGGTGATCTCGATGTCGGCGGGGATCCGCCGGCCGCCCGGGCCCTTGACGCCCTGCGTGTAGCGCGCGCCGATCCCGCTGCCTGTGACGCGCTTGAGGTCGAGAACGCCGCTGCGCCACTGCGGGTCGTTCTCGGGGTCGGCGAGGAACGCGAACACCTCCTCGCGCGCTCGGTCGATGACGATCTCGCTAGTGGCACTGGGCACCGGTCGTCTCCTTCGCTCGCAGGAACGCGCGGAGCTTGGACAGGCCGCTCCGCCAGCCCTCGTCGTACATATCCACCGGGCCGGGCCCCACGAAGTTGTCGTGGACGAGCACCACCTCGGTGCGGGCGCCGTGTTCGCGGAACTCGACCGTGACCAGCGACTCGCGCGTGTCGGGCACCCCCTCGACCCAGCGCCACGTGTACACCAGCCGCCGGGGCGCTGTCACCTCGCGGAACTCACCGACCAGCCGCATCGACCCCGGCTCGAGGAGCAGCTCGTAGCGACCCCCGGGCCGGAGGTCGATCTCGGCGGACACCGTCTCGAAGAACCCCGGCCCCCACCACCGCTTGAGCCGTTCGGGCTCGGTCCACGCGGCGAACACGACCTCGCGGGGGAAGTCGAAGACGTCGACGATGCGGACGCTCGCGCGGTCCTCGTTCATGGGGATGTCTCGTGCTCGGAGCGTAGGTAGTGGTGCAGGCCGTCGAATCGCTCGCGCCAGAAGTTGCCGTAGCGCTCCAGCCAGTCGGCGACGCTTTCGAGCGGCTCGGGGATCAGGGTGAAGTAGCGCACGCGTCCGTCCTTTTGGTGTTCGACTAGCCCGGCGTGTTCGAGCACGGCGAGTTGTTTGACGATCGCCGGGAGCGTGACCTGGAATGGTTCGGCGAGTTCGCTTACCGAGGCGGGGCCCTGGGTGAGGCGCTCGGCGATCGCGCGGCGGGTTGGGTCGGCGAGCGCGGCGAGGACGGCGTCGAGGCTGTTGTGTTTATACTTCACCGATCGGTAAAGCATACACGATGTCGTGGAAGAAGTGGCCGTGTCTAGATTTCTCGTTCTCTATCGCGCGCCGGTCTCGGCGCGGGAGCAGATGGAGTCCTCGACCCCGGAGCAACGACAGGCAGGCGTGAGGCTTTGGCAAGCGACGATCCCGGGACCTGGTGGGGACACATTTCAGAACGAGCTCTGTCCCTGAGAACGAGAAAACCCCGCTTATGGGGCTATCGAGTGGGCCGCACCGGGCGTATGACCGAGCCATCCTCTGCGCGGGGCAAGCATGCTCCCGTTGCGCTCGGGCGGCGGTTAATGGGCCGCCGGAGCCTCAGCTGAGCTGCTCGGCCAGTCCGATGATGATGCCCTCAGGGCCACGCAGGAAACAGAGTCGGTAGATGTCCTCGTACTGCGCGATCTCGCCGACGAGTTCGGCACCGTGGCTGTGCAGGCGGGCAACGACGTCGTCGATGTCGTCGACAGCGAACATGATGCGACGTATGCCCAGCGTGTTTGCCGGCGCGTGTTCCGGCTCGGATCTGACCGCCGGCGGAGTGTGGAACTTCGTCAGCTCAATCCGGCCGTTGCCGTCCGGGGTCCGCATCATGGTGATGTCGGCACGGACGTGTTGAGCCCGACGGTGCTGTCGACCCAAGGCCCCTCGAGCGTCGTCTCGCCTTCCCGCTCCATCCCGAGTTCAGCGAAGAACGCGCTTTGGCAGCCTCGAGGTCGTCGACAACGATGAGAACATTATCCATCCGCTGAATCGTCATACGCTCGACGGTAGCGACACCCTCTCGAGCGTGCCGCGGTTGCGATCCCCCCTTGATGCGCTGCTGAGCGCTTTGGTCCGACTCGCCCACCTCCCGGCCGCGCGCGTGCTTATGTCCGGGAACCTCAGCTGGCGGCGGCGCCGGCCTCCGGGCACGGGTTGAACGTAGGCGTCATGCTGCTCGAGACAATTGTGATCTGAGGACACCCCCCTGAGCGATGACCCTGCTGCGACACATTGCGACGTTCGCCGTGATCGGCGCGATCATGCTGATCGCCTCGAGCGCTCCCGTCACCGACGCTCGCGCGTCGCGCCGGGCGGCGACGCGGACTCCTCCGACGCGGGTGGTCATTGGCCACTCGGTCCAGGGCCGGCCGATCGTTGCGTGGGAGTTCGGCCGCGCGTCTGCCCGGCGCAAGATTCTCGTGGTGGGTTGCATCCACGGCAACGAATGCGCGGGCCTGGCGATCACCGCCGCGCTTCGGCGCCAGCAGGTACCGAACGGGGTTCAGTTGTGGCTGGTGCCGGAGATGAACCCGGACGGCACTGCGGCCGACACGCGGCAGAACGCCCACGGCGTCGATCTGAACCGCAACTTCCCCTACCGCTGGCAGGCGATCAGCGATCCCACCTACTACTCGGGTCCGCGCGCCGTCTCCGAGCCCGAGACTCAGGCCGCGATCCGGTTGGTCAGGCGGATCAGGCCGGCGGTGACGATCTGGTACCACCAGCACATGGACCTCGTCGACATGGCCGGCGGGGACCGCGGAGTGGCCCGGCGCTACGCCCAGCTCGCCGGGCTGCGGCCAACCTGTCTGACGTTTCTCTCCGGCGTCGAGACGGGATGGTCGAACCACAGCTTCCCCGGCACGACCTCGTTCGTGGTCGAGCTTCCCGCCGGCCCGGTGGCGTCGGACGCCCTGGCACGGCACGTGCGCGCGGTAATGGCGATGGAGCTCGGCCAGCGCTCGGGATCGGCAACCCGGTGCGACTCGATCACGCCCGCCGCCTAACGAACGCCCGCTGTCGATGCCGCTGCTGCTCTCCGAGCCAGCCGACTCGAAGCGGAAGCCGCGAACCACGCCGACGAGATCTTAGAGGCGGCTGGTGGTTCGTGAGGCTGTCGCAGTGGGCCGCGGCCGTCTGTTGTGGCCAGGCACAGCGCGCGAACTCGCGGACCGAGGCCGGGATGAGAAACGGACGGTACCGAAGTTACAGCCCAAACAGACGCCGGCGGAGCCCGATAACCCCATCGTCCGTCGGTAAAGAGCCTCAATAATCATCGCACGGGAACAGCGTTGGCTGCGCCGACGCGCGCCTCGCCTTTCTTGTTGAAGTAGCGGCCAATCGCGATCGACCCGACGATGCCCAGCCCGATCGCGGCCCAGGGCAGGATCTGGTCGTAGTTGTAGGCGGTGGAATAGCGGGTCTGGCGGATGATCAGCACGGTCCCAGCGGCCTGGATGAGAAACAGCACCGCCCACAGATAGCTGATGACGTACATGCAGGTGCGAAAGTCTCGGGAGATGTCCCACATCGCATCGAAGATCGCCATCCCGTCGTGGGTGCCGTCCGTCCCATACCGCTGAGCCATGTAGAACACGAGCGGCTTGCGGACCAGGACACACGAGCCCAAGAAGATCAAACCAATCAGGGCCGTAACGGCGCAATCCTTATAGAGCAGCACCTTGGGCGCGGTACTTCCGATCAGGGCGATGACCGCGGACAGCGCGGTGAACGCGAAGATCGCGGCCGAGGCCCCGCTGAACTTGCGGGCTTTGGCCCAGACCATGAACCCGCCGACGACTGGGGCGATGCTGCCAATCAGGTAGCTAACCACGTCATTGGCGCCCATCCGCTGGGCGAGGTGAAACAGTCCGATGCTGCCACCGATCTCGACCGCCGTGACAAGGATGGTGAAGCGCATCCCCTTCTTGGCCGGGTGCTCCCTCAGACCTTGAGCGATCTGCTCATGCACCGCTCCGTCGCCGGCGGCCATGTCCACACACTACGCGTGCCGAGCCGGGTGGGCAACCCGGCGAGAAACGCAGCAGTCGCAAAACGCGCCACGCTGGCATGAAACCCGCAGCCCGCGTCGCTGTCTACCTGCCGGCGCCGGGCGAGCTACGCTATCGCCCGCTCGCGCTCGCCGTGCTGAGCGTGGAGCAGGGACGCGTCATCGAGGTCGTCCACTGGGACCGACCGGAGCTGGTCGAGGCGTGTGGACTGCCGATGAGTTTTCCGCCCTGCCGGGGTTTCAACCCGGACGAGGTCAACGCGAAGGAGGTCCGATGAAGGTCAGCACCGAGCAGGAATGGCAGGCCGCTCGCAAGGAGCTGCTCGCGGCCGAACGCGAGCTCGAGGAACACGCGGAGCGGGTCGAGCAGCGGCGGCGCGAGCTGCCCTGGGTCCCCGTCGAAAAGGAGTACAGCTTCGCGACCGAGGACGGGCCCAAGTCATTGCCGGAGCTGTTCGAGGGACGCTCGCAGCTGCTCATCTACCACCTGATGTTCGGGGAGAACTGGGAGGTCGCGTGCCCCGGGTGCTCATCGCTCGCCGACGGCTTGAGCGGCACCGTCGTCCACCTCAATGACCGCGGCGTGACGCTGATCTGCATGTCGCAGGCGCCGCGCGAGAAGCTCCTTGCCTACAAGCAGCGGCACGGATGGACGGTGCCGTGGGTGTCCGCCTACGGAACCGACTTCCTATTCGACTACGGCTACGCGTTCCGACGCGAGGAGATATCGAGCTCCGGTCGCGAGGAGTTCGACATGAGCCAGCTCGTCCGCGAGGCACCGCAATGGCTGCGCAACTACCGCGAGGAGGTCGGCGCGCCGGACCTCGAATCGGCCGTCTCCGTCAGCGCGGGATGGAGCGTGTTCGCGATCCAAGACGGCGCCGCCTACAACACCTACCGCGTGTATCCGCATTCACGCCTAGTGACGCCATTGTTCTCCGTGCTGCTCGGGCTGCTGCCGACAAGCTGACCCCAGCGCACACCCAAACTCTTCGGCACCGGCTCGCTGGCCAATCCCGCGATCGCCGCGCACGGACCGTTGCGCCCTAAGCTGCGCGGCTGGAACGTCAAGGCGCGGCGCGCCGGCCTCGACGAGGAGTCGATCGAGGCATTGTTTCGCGCTGCCGTTCGCTCCGCCCGGATCGAGGGGGTAGCGTGAGCGTCGCACTCGTGGCCGGCGGCTCGCTCCGCCCTCCGATGATTCGTTCGACCTCGGACGGGCTGGGGGCGTGGCCGGGAAACGACTTCCGCCGGCGACCGACGGCCATCCCCTCGAGCAGGATCGCGAGCCAACGCCGCCACTGATCGGGATCGGCCTCGCGCGAGGCGCGCATGACCGCGTTGATCATGACCGGGATCATGGCGGTGTCGGTCGGGCCTATCGCGGGGTGAAGTCTTCCCTCCGCTTGAGCTCGCACAACCAGGCCGCCGACGATTGGGCCAATGCGGCTCTGAGCGCTTCGAGCGAGGTCGGTGGTCCCGCTGTGGCCGATGAGCAGCTCGCGCAGCCCGCGATTGGCCGCCTGCTGCTCAAAGCTCCGCTCGAGGAACAGCCGGAGGCCCTGCAGCGGGTCGTCGACCTGCGCTGCCTTCTCTGCGATCGCGACCATAGTGTCGAGCTCTCGGTGATAGAGGGCGTCGAACAAGCGCTCCCGAGTTGGGAAGCGACGGTACACCGTGCCGACGCCGACGTTGGCCTCCCGGGCGATCTCGTCGTGGCTGACTTCCAGTCCACGGTCGCCGATCAGGCGTCCTGCGGCATCGAGAATGCGCTGCCGATTGCGCTCGGCATCCCGGCGCAGCGGTCGATCATCACTGCGTTGCTCGAGCGCCACCTCAAGGAGGCTATCCCCAGGCGCGGAGGGTCTGCCCAGCCGCGGGCTCGCTTCCCTCAAACATGCCAACCGCTCTCGCTGCCGATCGGCGCGGCTCGCTGCGCCGCGAGCAGATCCTTGCCTTCGTCAGGCTTGAGCCAGCGCTGGGTGTTCAGCTCGGCTGAATGTCGTAGGTAGGCGTTCTCCGTGTCGTTAGTGGCCGCGACCTGATCTCCCTCGCGCGGCAATCGCAGATCCGTCGTCGGCGTACCAAGCGCGCTGATCTGTTCGGTGAACCCGCCCGGCGTGTAGAGGTTGAGCACGCGCGCCGTCTCTGAGCCTACGACGAAGCCGTGGACCGTGGTGGCGGGCACCGACACGAAGGCTCCGGCCGACGCCGAGAGCACCTGGTCGCCGAGCTGGTAGGAGATGTCTCCTTCGAGGAGATAGAAGTACTCGTGCAGCCGTGGGTGAATGTGGGCGGGCGGCCCGCTTCCCTTCGGCATGACTTGGTCCATGATCGAGAGGGCC
>JAFASQ010000523.1 GCA_019244395.1 Solirubrobacterales bacterium
CGGGATAGTCGAGCCACAGGTACAGGCAGCGGCGCTTGAGCGCCTCGGTCAGCTCCCGCGTGTTGTTCGAGGTCAGGAGCACGACCGGGCGGGTCCTCGCCTCAATCTTGCCGAGCTCGGGGATGGAGATCTGGAAGTCCGAGAGCAGCTCGAGCAGCATCGCCTCGAACTCCTGGTCGGTCTTGTCGATCTCGTCGATGAGCAGGACCACCGGCTCTTGGCTCGCGATCGCCGTCATGAGGGGGCGGGGGAGGAGGAACTCCTCGCCGAAGATGTCCTCCTGGACGTCCTGCCAACCCGCCGTCGCTGACTCGGTCTGGATGCGGAGCAGCTGCTTGCGGTAGTTCCACTCGTAAAGCGCCTTGGCCTCGTCGAGCCCCTCGTAGCACTGCAGCCTCACGAGCGTGCGATCGAGGTGGGTGGCAAGGGCCTTGGCCAGTTCGGTCTTGCCGACGCCGGCGGGACCCTCGACCAGGACGGGCTTGCCGAGCTTTATGGCGAGGTAGCTGACCAGCGCGGTCGAGTTGCCGGGAAGATAGCCCGCGTTGCGTAGGCCGGCCGCCAGGTCCTGCGGGCTTTGCGGCGGGGGTGTCGCGGTCCGCGGTGGAGTTTGTGGCGGGGACGTTCCGGTCTGCATCGGGGTCGTTCAAATATAGGCGCCCCTTTGTGACAAGTAGGCGGAGGCGGTCGGTGGCGGGCGCAGACTGGGGCTGTGCGCGCATCCGGAGTCCGGCCTAAGCCCACACTCGACGGGTCACGAGCGTCGAGAGTGGCCAGGCGGGCGTATAGCGGCCGCAACCGCACACTCGGCCGGCGGCGGGCGTCGAGTGAGGGGTTGGGCCGGAGTGGGTGAGGCGCCGGACCAACGCGCCGCGCGCGTCGCCGCGCGACAGAAGACGATAGTGACCGGCGAGCAGCTGGCCGCATGCGGGCTCGGAAGGAGGGCGATCAAGTATCGGGTCGAGACGGGGCGTCTGCACATCGTCTTCCGTGACGTCTATTCGTTCGGCTGCGGGGGGCTACCGCCCCTGGCGCGCGAGCAGGCCGCGCTGCTGGCGTGTGGCGAGCGTGGCTTCCTCAGCCACCACACGGCCGCCTTCGTCTGCGGGTTGCGGAAGGCGCACCCGTTCGAGGTCGACGTGTCTGTGGTCGGGCGGTCGTGCGGCTTGCGCAAGGGCATCCGGGTGCATCGGATCGGCAAGATCGACCGCCGGGAGGTGCGACGCGAGCAGGGGCTGTGGGTCAGCTCGCCGGCGCGTGCGCTGCTCGAGATCGCGGCGACGCTATCGAGCAGTGAGCTTGCGAAGGCGATCGACGACGGCCTGGCCGCGGGGGTCCTGAGGCGCGGCGAGGTCGAGGCCGTGCTCGAGCGGAACCGTCCATGCCGCGGCGCTGCCCGGCTGGCGGCCGTCATCGCCAGCGGCGGCGGGGCGGTCATCACCCGATCCCAGGCCGAGAGAGCCTTCCTGAAGCTCATCCGGGACGCACGGCTGCCCGAGCCGGACGCCAACGTGCCGTTCGGCCGATGGGAAGCGGACTTCATGTGGCGGGCGCAGCGGCTGGTCGTGGAGATCGACGGATACGGGTTTCACAGCGGGCCGAACGCGTTCAACCGCGACCATGAGAAGGTCCTGGCGCTACAGGCCGCCGGCTTCGAGGTGCTGCGGTTCACCCGCGACCAGGTGGTCAAGCAGCCGGCGTTCGCGCTGGCCACCGTGGCCGCCGCACTCGCACGCCGCGCCGGTAACGGCGGTCAGTGACGGTTGGAGCGATCGTCGAGGGGCAGCGTGGCGTCCTCGCCGAGTGGGAGCGTGGCGTCCTCGCCGAGCGGGAGCGTCGCGTCCCGGCCGAGCCGGAGCGTCGCGTCGTCGCGCATGGGGAGGGTGGCGTCCTGGCCGAGCGCGAGCGTGGCGTCCTCGCCGAGAGCAAGGGTGGCGTCCTCGCCGAGCGCGAGCGTGGCGTCCTCGCGATCTTCCAACGGGTCCGTCGGGTGCTCGTCGGCCGGTGGCGGATCCCCGCTGGATGGTCGCTTCGATCTGGCGAGACGCATCGTCGGGGGGTCCTCGAAGGTCACGTGCTCGAACAGCTCAGCGGCGCTTGCCCGGCGGCGGGGTCTGTCGGACGGGGCGGACGATGCGGCCGGCCGGGGAGCTGATGGTGCCGCCCAGTCCGGGGGATCCGCCGGCACCGGGGCGGGACGCCGTACGCGACCGCGCGGCGGAGGGGGCGAGTCGCGCCGCCTCGACGCGGGCCGTGTCGGGGCGGCGGCGCTCGAGCCTGCCGGCGCCCCCTCCTCACCCGGCAGCGGGGGCTCGGGCCGGTGGGCGGCCCGGATCCGGGACCCGCTGTAGGCCAGGAACGCCGCGGCCGCGAGCGCCATGAAGATGCCCCACTCGACGCCGGATGAGGTGGCCGAGGGGCCGTGCGTGGTTGCGCCCTGCTTGTCGAAGATCCGCCAGACGATCAGCAGGCACGTCCACAGGCCGGCCGCGGTGATCACGCCACCGTCGCCGCCCGGCAGGTGGAAGGCTCGCCCCTCGGCCCGGTGAAACAGAAGGGTTAGGACCGCCGCGGCGATCAGCAAGACGGCCGCCTCGACGAACGAGAATGCGCCCCAGCCTGTGATCGTCGCGCTGGCCGACTCGAGCTTGGCCGCCTTGGCGGGCGCGATCAGCGTCACCTGGTACCAGGGCAGGAACAGCGTCAGGAACAGTGCCAGTGCGGCGCCGGCGGCGAGTCGCGACTCGTACGGGAGCACCCGCCAGGCTCGCACCAGGCGAATCGGACCAGACCCATCACGATGCGCTGCGTCGGCTGCCGTGCGCCCCTCGCTCATGCCCCTGCGCCCGCCGGCGCGGTGAGCCTGGCCACCGCCGTCCTAGCTGACTCCAGGAGGACCACGGGTCGATTGTAAGCGCGCGCGAGGCGCGGACTACAGAATCGGGATGTCCTCGACCTCCACCGAGACTTCACGCCGGCGCTCCAGCCGCTCGAGGTACCAGTCGATCAGCGCGCGCAGCGCAAGCAGCAACTCGCGGAGGGCCGCCACGAGCCGGCGCTGGAGCTCGGCGGGAATCAGCTCGCGCATGGCTTGGACGAGCGTGAACAGGGGTTCGAGCTCCGGGGAGGTGCCGGAGTGGGCGTCCTCGGGGATCTGCCAGCCGGCCGGCGGAGGCTTGACCTGCTCAGTGGGGTCGCCCGGGTCGCCGGCGCCCTCGCCCGGGTGGCCGGCGCCCTGGCCCGGGTGGCCGGCGCCGGCTGCCTCCGCCGCCACCTCGGCCATCAGGCGCTCGGCCGCTTCCTTGGCGCGATCGAGTCGCTGCTCGAGCCGGCGCAGCGCCTCCTCAGCTGAAGTGCGAGGCGGCTCAGGCCCGTACGGCTCGCGCTCCTCAGGTGGGCTCGGCATCACGGGCTCCCCGGAAGGTGACCTGGAGTGCCCCGTCCTCGAACGTGGCGCCGCTGGGCTGGAAGGCAGCCAGGGCCGGGGGCAGGATGATCGTGCGCCGTTGGCCGTCGACGCCGACGATCAGCTCGAGCCCGATCTTCTTGAGCGAGATGTTGCCCTTGTGCGCGAACGGAAGCATGAGCCGGAGGTCGGCGCCGTCCTCGGAGACGCGCAGCTCCTGGGTGAGGCGGTCGTGGAGCACGGCGGCGGGATCGTGGCCAGCGGCGCCGAACACGGCGCCGGCGAGGCGGTCGAGCATGTCCGCCCCGAGCACCTCCTGATCGAAATAAGGGGCGCACAGCACCGGGACCGGAGCGAAGGCGGAGCGCACCAGCTCGAGGTGCTCCTCCTGGACGCGACGCCAGCCCGCGAAGTAATCCCCAACGTCGGAGGGGAACACGCGGTTGACGATCACGGCGTCGGTGAGGTAGCCGTAGAGGTTCAGGTAGGTGAACGTGCGCATCGCCTCGCCGATTACCATCTTGTCCGGGTTCATCACCAGGCGGACGCTGCAATGCCGGCGGTCGCGGAGAATCTCATTCATCGCGATGAGATTCGTAGACAGGCGCTGGATGTCCGCGAACACGGCCTGGCTGGGGAGTTGGATGTCGAGCAGGGAACGCGCCAGTGGCCGGGCCGCGGCGAGGATCTGGCGCTCGAGCGGGAACACCTTCTCGATCCACCAGCGGGCGACGTCAGGAAAGGACAGCAGGCGAAGGGTTTCCCCAGTTGGCGCGCAGTCGACGATGATCGCGTCCCAGTCGGGTGAGCGATGCGCGGCCTGGAGGCGCAGGAGGGAGAACAGCTCGTCCATGCCCGGCGGAACGGTGAGCTCCTGGGCGGAGATACGATCGATCCCGCGCTCGACGAACACCTCGGCCAGCCAGTCCTGGACACCGGACCAGTGACGTTCCATCTCCTCCTGGGCGTTCACCTCCTGCCCCCACAGACGCTCCTCGATCGCCGAAGGCTCCGGCCCGAGGTCGCCTCCGAGCGATTCGGACAGGCTGTGCGCCGGGTCGGTCGAGATCACCAATGTGCGCAGCCCAGACGCGGCGCACGCACGGGCGGTGCACGCGGCGACCGACGTTTTTCCGACGCCGCCCTTGCCCGTATAGAGGATCGTCCGAGGGGTCATGATCGCGGGATGGCGAGGATCGTCCGATAGGTCATGATCGCGTGATGGCGAGGATCGTCCGAGGGGTCATGAACGCGTGATGGCGAGGATCGTCCGCGGTGGCATGAACGCGCGAGTCTAGGCGCTCGCGCACCGCCGCGAGGCCCCGGATCGGGTGATACATTCGCCCAGGGGCTGAGTCGGAAAGGGACGTGATGCATCAACGGAGAACCGCATTCAGGGCCTGGATCATGGTCGTGTTGGCGAGCCTCGGCGTCGCGGCATGTGGCAGGAGCGCCGGCAGTTCGGGTGACCCCAACGCGCTGCTCAGCCAGACCTTCAGCGGCACCCACAAGGTCACCAGTGGAGTCCTCAACCTGACGCTCACCATCAACCCATCGGGATCGAGCACGTTGAACGGCCCGATCACGCTCAGCTTCGGCGGCCCGTTCCAGACCCGCGGCGCCGGCAAGCTGCCGGAGTCCAACTTCACGGCGAGCGCGAGCGCGCTGGGCCACAGCGTTTCGCTCGGCATCCTGTCGACGGGCACCAACGGATACGTCACGCTCCAGGGGTCGAGCTACCGGATGCCCCAGGCGACGTTCCAGAAGCTCGAATCGAGCTTCGCGCAGCTGGCGTCCTTGCCGGGTGGGGGTAACGGCTCGGGCTCGCTGGGCAAGCTCGGCATCCAGCCGCTGCACTGGCTCACTCATCCCACGATCGTCGGAACCGAGAACGTGGGTGGGGCCCAGACGACGCACATTCACGCCGGAGTCAACGTCCCTGCGCTCGTGAACGATCTGAACACGCTGCTCGAGAAGGCATCCTCGCTGGGCGTATCGGGGACGAGCAGCCTCAAGTCGGGCTTGCCGCCCGCGACCCGCGCCAGGATCGCGGCCTCGATCGAGAATCCGAGCGTCGACGTCTGGACCGGTAAGGACGACAAGACCATCCGCAAACTGACCGTTGCCCTCACCGTGCCGGTCACCGGCAACACGTCCACCCAGCTGGGCGGGATGACGTCGGCCGACATCACGCTGACCATGCAGTACTCCAACCTGGGCGCGCCCCAGACGATCACCGCGCCGACGACCGTGCGGCCGTTCAGCGAGTTTCAGGCCAAGCTGGCTGCGTTCCTCCAGGCGCTGCAGAGCGCGGCCGGCGGAGCGCTCGGCTCGAGCGGCGGGACCGGAAGTAGTGGCGCTGGCGCGAACACGAGCCCGAGCACCGGCAGCGCGAGCAGCGTTCAGAAGTACAGCCAGTGCATCCAGCAGGCAGGCGGCGACGTGAGCAAGATGCAGCAGTGCGCGTCGCTCCTAAGCAGCGGCGGATAGCCAGAATCGGGCCCCGCGGCTACCCGCGGCCGAGCTCCTCCTGCTCCTCCTCGTACTCCTCGGGCTCCTCGTCGGGATCGGCCACCGCATCACCAGATCCATGACGGGCCTGGAACGACTGCAGGAGCTCATCGCGGCGGTCCTCATCGACCGGTACCTCGTCGGAGATCATGACCCAGTCCGCGCCTTCGAACTCCTCCATGTTGAAGATCTCGGCATCGAGCTCAGGCGAGTCGTCGACGACGAGGAGCACCTCGGTCTGCGGATTGAAGTAGGTGCCAGGCCGGTTGACCAGGTCCTCGAGCTCGTAGCGGCGCGGATCTGCCATCGCGGCCACAGGCTACCCACAACCGCGCGCGCCTCACAGTCCGCCCAGCTCGGAGATCTCGCGTTGTATCTCGGTCTCGACGTCGAGCGGCGGCTTGCCCGCGCGCGCGCGGCGGTGGTTGCGCGCCACCACGAGCTGGCGGATCTCCTCGCGTAGGGCCGAATCGACCGCCGGCGCGGTGAGGCGCGCGAGCTCCTGCTCGACGTCGATGGGCGCCTCGCCGCGGCGGACCTGGCGGGCGTTGCGCGCCTCTAGGAGCTGGCGGATCTCGTCGTCGCGCTCGGCCATTGACGCACCTGATGCGCGGCCGGGATCTCGCGGTTGATCGCGATCCATCGACAAACGACCTTTGCCGAAGTCCTCCCAGGTCTTGCGGCTGGCGATCAGCGCCCCGAAAGCGATCACCACCGCCAGCAGTGAGACGACCCAGATCACGATGTTGAAGGCCGAATGCACCTTGGTCTAAGTCTGGCAGCCGGAGCCGCGAGATCAGGCTGGTAGCGCCCGTTTAGTCGCTACCATGGACATATTGACTGACTAGTCAATCTACGCGGCTTTCGCTTCGAAGGAGAACCCCCAACGTGGTTGATTTCACGCTCACTGACGAGCAACTGAGCATGCGCGAGATGGCGCATGACTTCGCGGAGAAGGAGATCCGTCCCGTCGCCTGGGAGTACGACCGGGATGGGACGTGGCCGCGGGAGATCATCGAGAAGGCCTGGGAGCTCGGCCTCATGAACAACCACTTCCCGGCCGAGTACGGCGGACCCGGCCTGGGCTACCTCGATGGCTGCATCATCGAGGAAGAGCTGGCGTGGGGATGCTCGGGGATAAGCACGTCGCTGACCTGCAACGGCCTGGCCACCGCGCCGGTCATCCTGGCCGCCTCGGAGGAGCTCAAGAGGGAGTACCTGGGTCGGCTGTCCGAGGCCCCGCTCTTGGCCTCGTTCTGCCTGACCGAGCCGGATGCCGGCTCGGACGTCTCGGGCATGAAGACGACCGCGGTGCGCAAGGGCGACAAGTGGGTGATCAACGGCTCCAAGTGCTTCATCACCAACGGCGAGTACGCCAACTGGTACACGGTGTACGCGAAGACGGACAAGGAAGCGGGTCACCGGGGGATCTCATGCTTCATCGTCCCGCGCGCTGCCGGCGTGGTCGTCGACAAACACGAGGACAAGATGGGCCAGCGGGCCTCTAACACCGCCACCGTGGTATTCGACGACGTCGAGATCCCGGCCGACCACCTCGTTGGCGAAGAGAACAAGGGCTTCAAGATCGCGATGATGACCCTCGACCGGACGCGTCCCGGGGTCGCGGCGATGGCGACCGGGGTGGCCCGCGCCGCCATGGAGTTCGCGATCGAGTACTCCAGGCAGCGCGTTCAGTTCGGCGTCCCGATCGCGATGCACCAGGCGATCCAATTCATCATCGCCGACATGGCGACCAAGGTGCACCTCTCCCGCCTGGCCACCTACAACTCGGCGGCGTTGCTCGACCAGGGCAAGCGCAATACGCTCGAGTCCTCGCACGCCAAGCGGTTCGCCGCGGACAGCGCGATGGAGGTGACCACCGACGCGGTCCAGGTCTACGGCGGCTACGGTTTCATCAAGGAGTACAAGGTCGAGAAGCTCATGCGCGACGCCAAGATCCTCCAGCTGTACGAGGGAACGGCGCAGATCCAGCGTCTGGTCATCGCGCGCGAGACGTTGCTCCCGCGCCGCGCCGAGGAGCCGGCGCCCTCGCACGCATAGCTTGGGTGCAGCTGGACTAGGCACCCGGGGCGGACGAGCAGGCGCGCCCAGGGCCTCCCATTACTCCGTGGTTGAGAACTCCCAGATCGCGACGCCCAGCATTACCACTCCGAGCAGGAGGATCATCCCGGCCTCGAGCAGCGGCGGAACGCGCCACCCGAACCACGTCACGCCGGGGTCGAGCACGGCGCGCGCCAGCGGCGAAATCGACAGGTGGTTGAAGACCAGGTTGCGCATCGGGTCGACCGCGTAGGTGAGCGGGTCGATCCGGTTGAGGGCCGCCAGCCAACCCGGAAGGTTCGCGACCGGGAACAGCGCGCCCGAGATAAAGAACATGGGCATCACGATCATCTGCATGACGCCCATGAACGACTGCATCTGCTTGATGCGGACCGCGACCATCACGCCGAAGGCGGTGATCGCGAAGGCGAGGAGCAGCTGCAGGAAGAAGATCCCGAGGATCATCAGCGGGGCATAGGGAACGCCCACGAACCCGGCCAGGCAGATCACGATCACGCCCTGGAAGCTGGCCACCATGGCGCCGCCGAGGCACTTGCCGATCACGATCGAGCTGCGCCGGATCGGGGCCACCATCATCTCGCGCAGGAAGCCGAACTCCCGGTCCCACACGATCGATGCCGCGGAGAACATCGCGGTGAACATCACCGAGATGCAGAGGATCCCGGGATAGATGAACGTCTTCAGGTTCACGCCGTGCGTGCTGGCGGCAGACAGCTGCTGCAGCCCGGACCCGAGCACGAACAGGAACAGCAGCGGCTGGATCAGCGTCGTGACCATCCGCAGGCGGTCTGCGCGGAAGCGGATCAGCTCCCGGCGCCAGACGATCTTGATCGCGCGGAGCTCGGAGGCAAGGCTGCGCTCCGGGACGATGACCCGGACGATCGGGACTGCGGACTGATCGACGGCGGCGGCGGACTCGATCGGGTCAGTCGTGGTGCTCAACGCCTACCTCCGTGCATCATCTGCATCATCACCCGGTTGCGGTGCTTGGCCTGGTCTTCCTCGGCATCGCGGATCGTCGAGCCTGTGTAGGACATGAACACGTCGTCGAGGGTAGGGCGGGAGACATTGACCGCCTTGATCGGAATGCCGAGCTCGCTGAACAGCCGCGGCACGAACGCCTCGCCGGCGGGCACGCCGAAGCTGACCGCGCCCTCGGACCTCCTGGCCTCGATGTTGAAGCGTTCGCCCAGCGCGGCGATCGTGGCTTCATCGTCGTCGGTGTGGATCGTGACCCGGTCGGTGCCGACGCCCGCCTTGAGCGTCTCGGGCGCGTCCAGGGCCACAATCTCGCCGTGGTCCATGATCGCGATCCGGTCGCACCACTCCGCCTCGTCCATGTAGTGGGTGGTCATGAAGATCGTGATCTCCTCGCGCTCCTGGAGCTCGCGGATGTAGGCCCAGATCGATCGGCGCGTCTGGGGATCAAGGCCGATCGTCGGCTCGTCGAGGAACAGGACGCGGGGCGAGTGCATGAGGCCGCGGGCGATCTCGAGGCGGCGGCGCATGCCACCTGAGAAGGTGCCGACCGGCGAGTCCTTGCGCTCCCACAGGCCGACCATGGTCATCACCTGTTGCATGCGCGGCACGACCAGGTCAGAGCGAACCCCGTACAGCTCGGCATGCAGGCGGAGGTTCTGCTCGGCGGTCAGGTAGCCGTCGAGGGTCGGGTCCTGGAACACGAGGCCGATATTGCGGCGGACGTCGTCACGCTCGTGGACCACGTCGTGCCCGGCCACGGTGGCGGAGCCGGCCGACGGCTTGACCAGCGTGCAGAGCATGTTGATCGTGGTCGTCTTGCCGGCCCCGTTGGGTCCGAGGAAGCCGAACACCTCACCGGCGGCCACCTCGAAATCGACCCCGCGCACGGCCTCGACCTCGTCATAGTTCTTGGCGAGGCCGCGGACCGCGATGGCGATCGCGGGCTGGTTGCCGTTGGCGCCCGTCATATCGTCGACAAACCTTAGGGCGTCAGACGTGGGTGTCCTCCGCATCGGCGTCCTCGGGCTCCCTGTCCTGAGCGAGGATCCGGTACAGAGAACGCCGAGTCTCGGCCAGCGTCTCGTACGCTCGCTCGATCTGGCGCTCGTCCCCCTCCTGCGCGACCTGCCAGGCAGCCTTGCCGATCTGGATGACGGCCGAGGCGATCCGATGCAGGTCGGGCGCATCGGGATCCTCATTCTCCTCCCATGGGGCGGGATCGACGCTGGACTGGCTCAGGCGGTCGCGCCCGTGGTCGGTGATCTCGAATAGCTTGGTGCCGTCGCGGTCGATCCCGCGGATCAAGCCCTCGTCCTCGAGCTGGGCGAGCGTCGGGTAGACCGAGCCCGGGCTGGGGCGCCAGCGCCCGCCGCTGCGCTCCTCGATCGTCTGCATCAGCTGGTAGCCATTGCGCGGCTCCTCGGCGAGCAGCATGAGCAGCGCCAGCCGCACATCGCCGCGGCGCCTGCGGCCGCGCGCGCCGCCGAACGGTCCGCCGCCGAACGGTCCGCCGCCGAACGGTCCGCCGCGCATGTGGCGCAGGGCGGCGAGTTTCTCGAGGTGCTCCAGGGACGGAAAATCACCGCGCCCGGAGCCTCTCATCATGGCCTTGCGGCCCATCGCGATGCGGCCAAGCAGTGGCCAGGGGCCAACCGTCTCGTCGTGAGTCATCTGATTTCCTCCTGAGGTGAAAGCGATGTATTTACGATATATCGTAGACAGTCGCTTGTCAATCGCTGTGAGCGAGGCTGCGCGGCCCGGCGCGCGGCACTCGCGTTCGCGGGCGCCATGGAGGGCGGAGCCCGCGGTGCCGGTCGCGATGAGCAAGGTCCGGAAAGCGCGGTGCCCCGGACGGACGGGCAGCCGAAGCGAACTACTCGTCGCCGTCGCGGGGGCCGCTGCGGGCCCGGATCCAGTCGGCGACCTGCTCGGCCGCGCCGCCCATCTGGTTGCCGAGCGTGGTGATGTTCTCGCCCATCTCCTGGAAGATGCGGCGGAAGCGCTCGGCATAAAACTCGGCCGCGTCGCCGGCCTCCTCGCGGACGTTGGCTTCCTGGTCGCGGGTGCGGTACTCGCCGCGCTGGACGCGGTCGTAGTCGCCGCTCTGCACCCACTTCATGACCTCTGAGACGCGGCGGACGGCGAGCGGGTGCGTCTGGCCGATCTCGTTGAAGAAACGCCGGACGCGGTCGCTCGGGTCGTCCCACTGCTCGTACTCCATGGCCTGGGTCATGAAGGCGTCCAGGTTCAACTGGTCGGCGGAGATGCCGGCGCCGAGCACCATGAGCGTCCGGCAGACGATCCGGGGGTCGCGCACAGCGAGCGCCGAGGCGCGGTCGGCGCTTAGCTCCGCCGCCCGGTACCACTCGAGCAGCACCGCCCGCACCGCCCGAAGCGGCAGGCCGAGCGGAAACGGCATGCTAAAGGGGACGGCGATCAGGATGTTCAGCGCGGTCATGTAGAGCATGTGGTCAGAGAGGATGTGGCCGACCTCGTGGGCGAGGACTACACGCTGCTCCCCGGTCCCGAGCTTCTCCAAAAGGTCGGAGCTCATCACCACCATGGGCTTGCCGGCGCCGATGGCTTGGGCGCCACCGGGCACGTACCAGGTCACATACAGGTCGTAGACGTCGGGCATGTCGAGGATCCTGCAGACGCCGGTGTGGGAGGCCCACAGGTCCGGCAGCTGGCTCTCGCCCACCCGAACCGCGTTACCCAGGAAGGACTGGCGCAGAGCGCGCTCGTAGCCCCACTCGATCAGCTTGCGCACCACTGTGTCGAGCATGGGTACGGCCTTCAGCGCGGCGGTGGCGGCCCGGTCGGCGGGGTGCTCGTAGGCCTTGGAGGAGATCCTGGGGTAGGGCTCGATGTTTTCCGGCAGCGTCTCGGTCATGCTCGGAGACTAACTCTTAGCGGGAGGGGGGCAGGCCCCCCTCCCGGCCTCCCCCCGGTCGAGGGCCGGTAGGGCGGGCGGGCAAAGCCCGCCCTTCGCGTTCACCATGCGGGGATGGCGAGCGTGGCGAACATCAATGACGTGCTCGAGGGTCATGTGGCG
>JAFASQ010000058.1 GCA_019244395.1 Solirubrobacterales bacterium
ACGTGGCGGCTTACCTGCTAGCGGAGGTCTTGGAGCGCCAAACGCCGGAGGTCCGCGAGATGCTGCTGCGGACCTCGGTGCTCGAACGGGTGTGTGGTCCGCTGGCCGATCTTCTTACCGGCGGCTCGGGCGCCGAGCGCATGTTGCAGGAGCTCGAGGAGGCCAACGCGTTCGTGACCTCCCTGGATGTAAGGCGGTTTTGGTTTCGCTACCACCATCTCTTCGCGGACCTGCTTCAGCTGGAGCTGCGACGAGCGGCGCCGGCGGTTGTCGGATCGTTGCATCGCGCGGCCGCCGAGTGGCACGAGCAGCAGGGCTTCATCGTCGAGGCGACCCGCCACGCGCAGGCGGCGCGCGACTGGCGGCTCGCATCGCGCCTGCTCGCCGAACATCACATCGATCTGACCTTCGACGGCCGCACAGGATCGATTTCGCAGCTGCTGAGGGTTTTTCCGGACAACATTGCCGCCGGGGACGCGGAGCTCGGTCTGGTTTTCGCCACCGCACGTCTCCTGCAGGGTGCGCTCGAGAAGAGCGCTGCTTACGTCGATCTCGCCGGCCGACTCGCCGACACGGTTCCCCGGGAGCGTAGGCCCGCATTTGACGTGTTAATCGCCGAACTGAGGCTCGTGCTGGCGCGCTGGCGCGGTGATCTCGAGACGGCACTGCAAACGCGGCCGCTACTCGAGGCGGCACTGGCCGCCCAACCGCCGGGCGACCGTACGCTCAACGAGGAGATCAGATCCGTCGCGCTGCTCAATCTCGGCGTTGCGGAGCTGTGGTCATCGCGCCTCGATGACGCCTGGCGTGACCTTGAGCATGCGCTGGCGCTGGCCCGTCGCGCGGGGCGGCCCTGGCTCGAGATCTCCTGTCTGGGCCACCAGGGGATCGCCGGTCCGTTGACCGGGCTCTCTCTGTCCGCGGGCCTCGAGCTGAGCGAAAAGGCGGTGAGGATCGCCGACGACCACGGGTGGAACGAGGATCCGGTCATCGTCAGCGGCCTGGCCGCGGGCGCCATGGCGCTGCTGTGGCTTGGCCGACTCGATGACTCCGAGCGATGGCTCGACCGAGCCGACCGCACATTGCAGCCGGACGGTGAGCCTGGCACGGAGCTGGTCGTGCACCAGGCGCGAGGGCTCCTGCGCCTCTCGCAAGGTCGACACGAGGAGGCGCTGGCGGCGCTGCGTGGCGCGGAACGAATGCAGGCCATGCTTGCCGGCGAGCACGCTTTGTCGGCGGCCGTTCAGGCGCGTTTGGTCCAGACGCAGATATACATGGGCCGGCAGGCCGCCGCCCGTGCGGCGCTCTCGGAGATCAGCGAACAAGAGCGAAACACCGGCGATATGCGCGTGGCCGCTGCCGTCGTTCACCTCGCCGAAGGCGAAGCCGAGCAAGCCATTGACGTGCTCAGCCCGGTGATCGATGGTTCCGCTCCGGTGATCCACCGGCCATCCACAACGGCGGAGGCACAGTTGCTCGACGCCCTGGCCCGCGAGCAAGGCGGCGATCGGCTCGGCGCGGAGGCGTCGCTTGAGCGCGCGCTCGACGCAGCCGAGCCCGAGGGGATCGTCCTGCCGTTCGTCCTGGTTCCCGTGCGGGGCCTCCTCGAAGGCCTCCCGCGGCACCGCACCGCGCACCCCACGCTGCGGCAAACCATCCTCGACGTGCTTGCCGGTTCCACACCGAGATCGACCGCACGCGGAGCCGGACTGCTCGAGGAGATCAGCGAGGCGGAATTGCGGGTCGTCCGCTACCTCCCGAGCAACCTCAGGACGCCGGAGATCGCCGGCGAGCTGTTCGTCTCGACGAACACGGTGAGGACGCACCTACGCCACATCTACGCCAAGCTCGGCGTCCACGGTCGCGCCGAGGCCGTCGAGCGCGCGCGGGAACTCGGGCTTCTCGCACCGTCTCATCGCCGCCGCTAGCGCGCTGCCTGACGTTGCTGCGCTCCGGCGTCGAGCACCCGGCTTGACCTGGGCCGCGGGCGGCGCCGGAGGCGCCGCGAAGGTGTCGGACATCTAGACGTGGAGCGGAACGCTGGTTACGACGACCTTCGAGAGCGGCGCCAGGGCATGGCGGAGCCGCACCGCTGTGTTCTCGTGCAGCGGTCGCTGCCACCAGTGACGCACCGCGAGGTCCGGAACAATCACGGTCAATGTGAGGTCGGATCGCTGCGCATGCGCCGATTCGATGTAGGCGACAATCGGGGGAATCACGGCGCGGTAGGGGGACTGAATGACCTCGAGCGGCACGTGGTTACCCCACGCGGTCCAGTACTGATGGAAGCGCTGCGACTCCTCCTCGGTGGGACTTACGTGCAGCGCCAACACGGGCTGGCGGAGCGAGGCGGCGTAGGCGAGCGCCCGGACGGTTACCCGGTCGAGATG
>JAFASQ010000088.1 GCA_019244395.1 Solirubrobacterales bacterium
CTCGATCAGATCCACAAGCAGCACTACTCCACGGCGGTGACGGTGCTGGTCGTGATCGGTTTCAACCTGGTGATGCTGTGGCTGCTCGAGGTGCCGCTCGCCGCGTTCGCGGTCGCGCCGGAATGGACGCCGCGCGCGATCGAGCGAGCCAAAAACTGGGTCAGCCGGCACGCGCACATGTTCGCGGTGCGCGGGTTCGCGGCCATCGGCGCGCTGCTCCTGATCAAAGGAATCATCGGGCTGGTCAGCTGACGAGGCTCGCAGAAAAGAACCCCTACCGAAAGGACAGCCATATGTTCACCGTTTACGCAGTCTCAACGTTCGGCTGGGTGCTCATCGGCATCGCGTTCATCGCGATCTGGATCGCCTTGGCGTTCTGGCCGGCCCGCGTCGCCCATCGAAAAGGGCACAGCTTCATCGGCTACTTCATCTTCAGCCTGTTCTTCTTCCCACTCGCCCTCATCACCGCCTACCTCGTCCACGACCGCCGCGTTCCGGCGTACTGACGGTTCGGATGAGTGAAGACGCTTTTCGCACGACCGGGTGTCGTTAGCGCCCGCGCGATCGCACGAACGGCAGGTCGTGAGCATTCCGGTGGACCACGAGTCACAGGTCACTCGACCTGAGCGCTGGTTGGACCAACGGCTCGGACGACAGGGTCTGCGCCCCCGCGACGCCGCGTATCTGATCGGCGCGTTCTGGGCGATCGCGATGGTCGTGTTCGGCGTGGTCGAACGGCTGATCGATCCGAAGACCTTCCGCTCCGTCTGGCTCGGATGTGGTGGGAGATCGAGACCGTGACGACCGTCGGCTACGACGACGTCATCCCCAGCCAAACGGCCGGCAAGGTGATCGCCGGCGTGCTGATGTTGGGGGGCTTGTCGCTGCTCTCGGTCGTGACGGCCGCTATCACCAGCGGCTTCGTCTCACGCGCGGAGGACCGGCGACAAGCCACCGGAGAAGATCCCGTCATGCAACGGCTCGACCAACTGACCAGGCAGCTGGACGCCGTGAGAAGCGGCCTTGAACTGCCGCGAGCGACCACAGCCGCGCCCGACCCGATCCCAGCCGGCGCGGGGACGTCCTGCGCCCAACTCGGCCACGGCGGATCCTGATCGAGCATGAACGAACGACGGCCACCCACCCCGGACGCCGCTGGCCCGCAAGAGCTGTCCGCCGCGCAGGCCGACGCGACGATTCGGAGCGAGCGGTATGTCGTGTTGCTGGTGGCGGTGGCGGTGATCGGCGTGCTGGTGTCGCTGGCGGCCTGGTGCTTTTTGGAGGCGATCCACCAGATCCAGCAGGAGCTGTACACGCATCTCCCGCACGCGTTCGGCTATCAGAACGGGCCGCCGAGGTGGTGGTCGCTGCCGATTCTGGCGATCGGCGCGCTGATCGTGGCGCTGTCGATCACGCGCCTGCCTGGCAAGGGAGGCCACATCCCAGCCGAGGGTCTGTCGGCCGGCGGCCGGGCAGGCCCGAACGTTCTGCCGGGGGTGATCCTGGCCGGCCTGGCCACGATCGGCTTCGGGCTCGTGCTCGGCCCGGAAGCCCCGCTGATCGCGATGGGGGCCGGATTGGCCGCGCTCCCGATCAGCCTGGCCCGCCGGGACACGCCACCGCAAGCGGTGATGGTGCTCGCCGCGGCCGGGAGCTTCGCCGCGCTCTCGTTCATCTTCAGCTCGCCGCTGATCGCGGCGGTGATCTTGATCGAAGCGACCGGTCTCGGTGGCCCCAAGCTTCGTGTCGTCCTGGTGCCAGGATTGCTGGCGGCCGGGATCGGCACGCTCGTCTCGATCGGAATGGGCATTTCACCGGGCTCAGCACTAGCGCATACGCGCTCGGTACGCTGCCGCTGTCCGCGGCCAGCCACCCCACGGTGGGGGAGTTCGGCTGGACGATCGCGCTGGCCATCGCGGTCGGGGTCATCACTAGCATCGTGATGCGCGGCGGGCTGCTCACTCACCGGATCGTCTCGCGCCGCAAGCCGGTCGTACTCCTGCCCGCGATCGGCCTGGTCGTCGGGGGGCTCGCGATCGCGTTCGCGCAAGCCACCGGCAAGAGCGTCAACGAGGTGCTGTTCTCCGGCCAAGCTCAACTCCCGGGGCTCGTCGGCCAACCCGGGACCTGGTCGCTCGCCGCGCTGAGTTGGCTGATCGTGTTCAAGGGCCTCGCCTACGCGCTCTCGCTGGGCAGCTTCCGTGGCGGCCCGACGTTCCCAGCCCTGTTTCTCGGTGCCGCCGGCGGGATCATGGCCTCCCACCTCCCGGGCTTCCCGATCCAAGCCGCGATCGCCGTTGGGATGGGCGCCGCCAACGTCAGCGTGCTACTGCTGCCGCTATCCGCGGTAGTGCTCGCGACCCTGCTCACCAGCCACGCCGGAAGCAACCTAGAGCCGCTCATCATCGTCGGCGTGGTCGTCTCGTACATCGTCACCCTGCTCCTCACCCGATCGCCGACGCCGGTCTCCGAAGCGGCTCCCCAACCTGCGCCGACCCCTGCGCTCGCGCCAACCCCGTCTGGCTGAGCCCATTCAAGCGCATCGGTATGAGACTCGACCGAGCCCACAGACAGAGAGCCCCCAGCCACCCCACGCGTCGAGCAACGTTTGCGCGTAGAACCACGGACGACATCGGGCGCCGGAGAAGCGCAACCACGCCGACGCTGCTCACCTGATTGGGATGACGCGAGGACACTCTGCCGCTGCGACGATCGCCCGCAGACACGCCGAGCCGGACACGCTGAAGAAACAGGTTCAACAACCCCAGGATCCGGGGCGTCGCTCCGCCCGGATCCACACGCAAACCGAAGGAAGGTTCAGATGACCGATGAGCACATGATCGAAGAGCTCCAGGCCGAGCAATCGATGTTCGTGCAGACGGCGCAGGGCGCGACTAGCGACGGCACCACGCTCACGCTAAACACCGTGACACCGTCGACGCTGTACTTCTCCGATCGCCCGAAGCGCGTCGTCGGACACATGACCACGGCCGACTTCATCGACCTCTGGGGCGAGGGCGAGAACAGCTTCGAGGAGGATCCGCCGAACGCGGTGCTCGCATTCCTAGAGCCCGGCGATGACGCGCCTGAGGACGCAGTCGTTGTGATCCGGGAACCGCGTCTCGACGGCGGCCAGCTCTCATACTCGATCCAGACACTCGAGGGGACGGTGCCGACGCAGACCGGGCCGGTCACCCTGTTCATTGACCCGTTCGGGCGGCCTCTCTCTCCCGTCTCGGTAGCCGGCGTGCGTCGGCGCGAGCTACGCCGTGACCGCAGGCGCTTCTGACCTGGCTTCACTGTTTCTGTTGGTGCGTGCTTGAGACCGAGCGAAGGGATGGTTGCGATGGCTGGTACCCCGACCGATGTGCTTGTTGCCGGCTACGGGGACATCGACGCGGCGAAGAAGGATTTCGAGGCGCTGGTCACCGATGCGAAGAACAAGCAGGTCGAGATCGAAGGCGTGATTCTGGTCGCCCACGCGCGCGACGGAAGCGTCTCGGTTCAGCAGACGGGCGATCATTTGGGCCGTAAGGGCTTGGGCTGGGGTGGCGGTGTCGGTTTGGCCGTGGGTTTGTTCTCGCCGCCGTTGTTGGCGTCGATCGGGGTAGGAGCGGTCGCGGGCGGTGTGATCGGCAAGTTCGTCGATCACCGCTTACAGCACCAGATCCACGATCGGATTGGGGAGAATTTGCCGGCGGGCTCGGCTGGCGTGATTGCGGTGTTCGACGGCGAGCAGCGGCTGGGGGTCGAGCGGGCGCTTGGCGGCGCGCTGATGCGATCGGTGGTGCAAAGCGACAAGGAAGGCGTGCGCGCGTTGCAGGATGGGCTGGCGGAGGCGATGGGCAAGTTCAATCCCGATCGCACCGTGCTGCCGATCCCGGACCGGAACTTCGGCGGGACGATGGGGCGGCATCTCGGCGAGTCGGTCGGCGACTGGACGATCATTCCGTCTGCGAAGGCGCCCGATGGCGCCCCGAACGTGCTGATCGTTCTGATTGACGACGCCGGGTTTGGCGGCCCGGACACGTTCGGCGGCGAGATCGCCACCCCGAACCTGACTCGGGTGCAGCGGATGGGCCTGACCTATAACCGCTTTCACGTGACCGCGGTGTGCTCCCCGACCCGGGCGGCGCTGCTGACCGGGCGCAATCATCATCGCGTGGGCATGGGGACGATCGCCGAGCTCCCGGGCCCGTATCCGGGCTACACGGGCACACGCCCCCGGAGTTGCACCGCGCTGCCGCGGATTCTCAGAGAGAACGGTTACGTGACCAGTGGCTTTGGCAAGTGGCACCTGACCCCGGGCAGCCAGATGGGTGCCGCGGGCCCGTTTGATCACTGGCCGCAGTCGTGGGGCTTTGATCACTGGTACGGCTTTCTGACCGGTGCTGCCGGTCAGTACGACCCGATCATCACCCAGGACAACACGACGATCGGGGTGCCCGAGGGCAAGGACGGCGAGCTCTACTACTTCCCGGACGACTTCACCGACAAGGCGATCGAGTGGCTGCACGCGGTGCGTGCCGCGGACGCGCACAAGCCGTGGATGATGTACTACTCGACCGGCGCCAGCCACGCCCCTCACCACGTCGCCAAGGAGTGGGCGGACCGCTACAAGGGCAAGTTCGATCAGGGGTGGGACGCCTACCGCGAACAGACTCTTGCCCGCCAGAAGAAGCTCGGGATCGTGCCGCACGACACCGAGTTGACCGAGCGCCCGGACCTGTTCCCGGCCTGGGACTCGCTGTCGGACGAGGAGAGGAAGCTCTACGCGCGCCAGATGGAGGTGTTCGCCGGCTTCTCTGAGAACGCCGACTGGAATGTCGGGCGGCTGCTGGACGTGCTCGAGGGGACGGGCGACCTGGAGAACACGTTGATTGTCTATATCTGGGGCGACAACGGCGCGAGCATGGAGGGCACGCTCACCGGGTCCTTCAACGAGACGACGTTCTTCAACGGAGTCGTCCTCGAAGCCGACGAGCAGCTGGAGCTGATCGAGAAGTTCGGTGGTACCGAGGCGCTCGGCGGCTTCCACACCGCGCCGCACTTTGCCGCCGCGTGGGCGCATGCCAACAACACCCCGTTCCAATGGGGCAAGCAGACCGGGAGTCATCTGGGTGGCACGCGCAACCCGATGGTGGTCGCCTGGCCGGCTCGCATCAAGGCGGGCGGCGATCTGCGCACCCAGTTCACGCACTGCATCGACGTCGGCCCGACCGTGCTCGAGCTGATCGACATCCCGGAGCCGAAGAGGGTCGACGGGATCGACCAGGAGCCGATGGACGGCACCAGCTTCGCCTACACGCTCGATGACCCCAAGGCCGCAGAGCGCCACACCGTGCAGTACTTCGAGATGCTCGGCAGCCGCGCGATCTACCAGGACGGCTGGTGGGCGTGCGCGAGGCTGGACAAGATCCCGTGGGACTTCACACCCGAGACCATGCAGCGATTCGCTCCGGGCGTGTACGACCCCGAGAACGACATGTGGGAGCTCTACTACCTACCTGAGGACTTCTCACAAGCCAAGGACCTGGCCGCCGAACATCCCGACAAGCTCGCCGAGCTAAAGACCGTCTTCTGGCAGGAGGCCGAGCGCAACCACGCGCTGCCGCTCCTGGCCGCGTTCTCGGTCTGGCTCGGGGACCTCCCGCCGCTGCCGACGATCACCCGCTACAGCTATGCCGGCGACGTACAGAACGTCCAGACCACGATGATCCCCCGAATCTACGGGCACTCGTACGCGATCGAAGCCGAACTGCACGTGCCCGACCGCGGGGCGGAAGGCGTGATCGTCGCGTTCGCCGACTTCATCGGCGGGTTCGCGCTGTGGGTCGACGAGCACGGCCTGCTGAACCACACCTACCAGTTCCTGGGAATCGATATCTACAAGCAGACCTCGACCGAGCCGCTCCCCACCGGCGACGTCACGGTAAAGATGCTGTTCGAAATCGACGACCCCAAGCCGGGGTCGGGCGGCAAGGTGACCCTCTGGGCCAACGATAAGCAGATCGGCGAGGGCACGATGCCGCAAACGATCTCGCTGATCTTCACCACCTACGCCGGCATGGACATCGGCCGCGACAACGGCGGAGTTGTCGACCTCGCCTACGAGGACAAGGCACCCTACGCCTTCACCGGCACCGTGAAGCAGGTGGTCTTCGACCTCAAACCTCCGATGGCACACGAAGACGAGAAGACGCTGCACGCCCTGACCCAGCAGGCCGGCGTCGCCCACGGGGTCGCCGGCTAGGCCGAGCAACACACCGAGGGCGAGCGGGCCGATCCCGCCGGGCCAACCGAAGCGACAGCCGCGGGCCAACCGACTCGTTCGCCGCGACGCTGCCCGCGGCTCATCGCATGACGACCGCGCGGCTCAAGCCGCGCGCCTACCCGGCGGCCGCTCCAGGCCGATCGGTCCGCCGGCGAGGATGGCGGTGCCGAGTCGGAGCAGGAAGTCGTACCAGTGGACCATGTGGAGGCGAAGTGTCGTTGCTGCCTGCGGGTCGGGCGTGCGGTTGTGAACGCCTGCGCCCGGCGGTGTGTGGTGATCGCCGGGCGCGGCGTCGCTTCGTTCAGTGGCCGATCCCGACCTCGACGGCCTTGATGATCAGCATCAGCACGGCGATGACGAGGTAGCCGCGCAGGGTGATCATCCCGAGCTTGCGGATGCGAGACCAGGCGGGCCGTTCGAGCAGCTCGAGCTGAGGCATCGTCCAGTGCTCGCGCACGATCCGCGGCGGCCGCGGTGCCCGTGGCATCCGCCCGCCGGCCGGCACGCGCAGCGAGAAGATCCGGCCGCGCGCGAGGTATACGCCACCGGCGGCCAGGCCGGCCGCGAGCGCCCCGAACTGCACCACGGTCAGCAGCGCGACGTCGATGTGCGGGAATAGGACTGTCGCGGTGAGGATCGCAGAGAGCATCACCAGCACGCCGACGATTGCCGACGCGACCATGTTGAGCCAGCCCGAGTTGGTCCACGGGCCGAGGACGGCCTTGTCATTGCAGAGCAGCAGCAGGAAGACCGTTGCGCTGGGGAGCAGCACACCGGCGAGGGCCTGGACCGCGATCGTGATCGTGCCGAGCGGCGCGCCCGGGATCAGCACGATCGCCGCGGCGAGCGCGACCATCACGGCGTAGCTGCCGTGGAACAGGTTCGCCGTGCCGAGCCCGTGGTGCAGCGAGTGGGGGCGGCGGCAGACGTCGCCGAACGCGTAGGAGCTGGCCAAGGTGACGGCGGCGGCGCCGATGACGGCGGCATTCAGCAAGGCGATCGCGAACAGGTCCCCGGCCAGCGGGCTGACGTGCGCCGACAGGCCACGGGCGACCGCGCCGGCATCGCTGAACTGGCCGTGCAGCCGGGTCGAGCCGAGCCCGAAGGAAACGGCGATCATAAGCGCGGCGGCGCCGAGCACAACGATCAGCGAGCCGATCACGGTGTCGGCGCGCTCGTAGTTGATCCACCGCGGGGTGATCCGCTTGTCGATCACGTTGGACTGCTGGAAGAACAGCTGCCACGGCGCGACCGTGGTACCGACGATCCCGATGATCAACAGCATCGAGGTCGAGTTGAAACCACCCTCAACACCGGGGGCCACCGACCCCGTAACGATCGGGCCGAGGTGGGGGTGCGAGAGCAGCGCGAGGGGCACTGCGATGAAGTTCGTGGCGACAAACACGAACATGAACCGCTCCCATTTGCGAAAGCTGCCAGTCGTCGTCATCGCGATCAGCAACAGCGCGGCGATCGGCACGGCCAGGTACCTGGACACGCCGAAGTAGCCGAGGGCGAGACTGACGCCGATGAACTCGGTGACGATCGTGAGGAAGTTGAGGATGAACAGGTCACCGACCGAGAACGCACCCCAGAACTTGCCGAACCGCTCGATGATCAGCCGCGCGTGACCGACGCCGGTAACGGCGCCGAGACGGACGACCATCTCCTGGTTGACGATCAGCACCGGCACAAGCAGGACGAGCGTCCACAGCAGCGTGAGGTGGTAGTTCTGCCCCGCCTGGGCGTAGGTTGCGACGCCGCCGGCGTCGTTGTCGCCGACCATCACGATCAGACCTGGCCCCATCACAGCCAGCAGCGCGAGCAGTCGATGGCGCCGGGTCCGAGGTGCACGGCCGTGCGCACGGAGCGTGCCAAGAGCTCCGCGGATGTCGCCGATATGGGCGCCGTCCAGAACGGTGCGGCGGGTGGGTGGGACCGGAGTCCCGACCACGGCCCCGTTGGCCGCGGCGAAGGTTGTCGTATCCATTGGAACCTCCATCACTTGTCTCACGACGCCGCTCAGCCGTCCTCTCCGCGGGTCCGTGAAATCAGGGTGGGCGGCGCGTAGCGCCACTCCCACCGCATCTGAACCCGCCCGTCAACTGCGGGCACCCAGCGCGCGACAAGCTGACCTGAGCCCGCCGGCCGGGTCACCGGGACGCCGGTCCGCGCACGACGCGCGCCATTCACTTGTGAGTCCGTCCGCACGCGCGCACGCGAGCGAACGAGCGCCTTGCTCCGCATGGCGGACCTCCAATCGGTCAGGGCCCCCGAGCCCGACCGCGGAGGCCCCCCGTCTTAGATCAGGAGGTCAGCGCGAGCGAGCCGGGAGAAGCTCTTACTTCGGGGTTGATCTTCCATCTCTTGAATCAGTGTTCTCCCACGCGCCCACCCGGGCGCATATTGCTTGCGGTGGAGAACATACCACATCGCATGCGTCCAGACGCATGTGTTTTTTTGCGAAGATCAACCAATCAGCAAGCGGCATCAGATTGATCTGGCAGCGATCGACGCGGAGACCGCGTACTTCATCGCCGACGCGATGGAAGGACTCGCGGCCGGAGCGCGGGTTCAGCTGCTGTGCCGGCTGTCCGAGGGACGGCGCACTGTGAAGGAGCTGACGGCTGAGACCGGAATGGAGCAGCCCGCCGTTTCGCAACACCTCCGCGTCCTCCGGGACCTCGGCTTCGTCCGCGCCGAGAAGAAGGGTCGACACAAGATTTACGAGCTATACGACTCTCACGTCGAGGGGTTGCTCAAGCAGGTCGTCGCCCACGCCGAGCACCTTCGGCAGCATAGCGGCGAGTCGGCTGTCCCGGTTTCCAGCGAACTGGCGCATCTCCACAGAGCAAGCTGACGCCCTTGCCTTGCGCGGGTACGAGGGCC
>JAFASQ010000224.1 GCA_019244395.1 Solirubrobacterales bacterium
CGCTTTCAGGAGGAATGGTGAAGATTAAGCATGGCAGGACCAAGCACTCGGTCCTTGACAGCGATCTCTCCGGCGTTATGCTCGGTTTTGCGGCACCGCGGGGTCCGGTCGGCCGCCGGCTCAGGGTGTTGCGCATCGAGACCTACGGATGAAGATCAGCGGCGGTCAGCTCGAGCGTGGATCGATTGTCGCGGGCTATCGCGTCGACAGCGTGATCAGCCGGGGCGGTATGGGAATCGTCTATCGCGTGACCAACGTCGCGCTGCACAAGGTCTACGCGCTGAAGACGCTGACTTCCGAGCTGAGCGATGATGCGCAGTTTCGAGAGCGGTTCAAACGCGAGATGCGTATCGCCGCCTCGATCGCGCATCCCAACGTCGTTGGGATCCATTACGCGGGCGAGCACGAAGGGCTGCTCTTCCTGGTCATGGACTTCGTCTCGGGGACCGACCTGCGCCATCTTCTGCAGGACTCGGGTGCGCTCGAGCCGGAGCGCGCGGTCGACCTGCTCGTGCAGTTCGCCTCCGCCCTCGATGCCGCCCACGCGAAGGGGCTCGTACACAGAGACGTCAAGCCCGCAAACATGCTCATCGCGGTGAGAGACGGCGAAGAGCATGGATACCTGACAGATTTCGGCGTGGCCAAGCGTTCGGACAACATCGGCGCCCTGACGTCCACCGGAGCTATGGTCGGGACCGTTCACTACATGGCACCGGAGCAAATCACCGGCGATCACACCGATGCCCGCACGGACGTCTACGCGCTTGGGTGCGTCTTTTTCCAGATGCTGAGTGGAAAAGTGCCGTACGAGCGCGACAATTCCATCACGACGCTGTTTGCTCACGTACACGATCCGCCGCCCGCACTTCCAGACGAGCTTGCGGAGTTGTATCCCACTTTCGGCCCCGTCATCGATAAAGCGATGGCGAAGAACGCCGAAGATCGCTACTTCTCAGCCGGTGACTTCGCTCGCGATGCTGCGTGCGCGCTGACCGGGGTGCGCTACACGGGTCCAGCGGCCATCGTGGCGACCGGGGAGGCGAAGCCGTACCTGCCCGAGGAGAAACCGCCGCTCTCGACAACAGTTCACGCCAACCGACCACCGCTGCAGACGAGCGCGCCGGGCGCCACGGGTGAGCCGCCGGCAGCACAGGGCCGTGGAGATGGAAGCGGACCGGTCGGTCGGCGGTCCCGCAGGTACACGTGGGCGGCGCTCATAGCTACCGTCGCTGTCGCCGGTGCGGTGGCCGCGGTGATCGCGATCACCTCGAGTGGCGCATCGGCTCCCCCGACCAAAGGAGGGTTTGCCGCCGAGGTGCGGCCAGTCCCGACGAACCGAGTCACTGGCATGGGCCGTGCGACAGTCCAACTGCGTGGCAACGTAGCCACGGTCACGGTCGATACCAACGGGTTGCTGCGAGCGGCACACCTGATGCACATTCACGGTGGCACGGGGAACTGCCCGCCAGCGTCTGCGGCATTGGCCTATCAAGGGCACCGATTCATCAACGCCAGTGTCGGCGATAAGTTCTACGGCCCCGTGGTGACGTCCTTGACCGAGCGCGGTGACACGAGTCCAGCGAGCCATCTCTCGTCGGGCCTGTTCCCCCAGGTCGGGAACATCCGGTACAAGCGCACGTTCACCCTCGGCCCCGGGGTCGCTCAGCAGATCCGGGACGGACTCGCCGTGATCGTTGTGCACGGCATTAACTACGATGGCGCCAGCGCCTATGATGGTTACCTAGGTTCCGGAGTGGAAGCGTCTGCCCCGGCTCTCTGCGGACCCCTGTTCCCTGCTCAGACCGCAGTCGCACCAAGAACCGGGGGAGCCAGCGCAATCACTTTCCAGGCGTCGCTGAGGCTTTACGGGCCGACCCCGGGTCAACAGTCACTTGCTTCGCTGTTCTGGTGCCACGGCGGTGGCAAGCTCGTTGCTTCGACCTCGACGAGCGAGCAACCGCGGGCTCGGGCGCCTACATGATCCCCGCCGCGGCGCGCGCTGCCGGGAATGACGAATCGCTACGGGTCGGGTTCAGGTTCGAAGCTTGAACAGCGCGGCGCCGCCGCGAGCAGGGATTCGAGACTTCATGACGAGCTCCGGGCAGTTCTCGATGATGTGGTTGACCTCTGCCTCGGAAAGACCAGTCGCTCGGGCAAGCCCGGCCGCAGTGCGGTAGCCCTGGCCAACATTTCGCGAACGCTGAAGAGCTCCGAGCACAAGCCGGGTAGCCTGCTCCTCGCGCTCGTGGCGCTCTCCCTCCTCCTTGGCTCCCACCGCTCGCTGCTCCTTGGCTCCCGCTGCTCCCTGCTCCTTGGCTTCCGCCGCCCCCGGCTCCTTGGCTCCCGCCGCCCCCAGCTCCTTGGCTCCCGCCGCGCTCATGGGCTTCGCGTTCGCGGGCGCGCGCTCGATCGCCGTGAATATCTGTTGAATCGCAGCGCCGCCCTGTCGCTGAAAGGTCAGCGCGTGGCGTCGCGTGAGCGGCTGGAGGTCCTGGGGCAACTGATCGGGCTTTGGCACTTGCGCTCCGTCGACGAGCACGGGAATGACCAGAGGGCTCGATCGAAGAGCCGCCGCGACTTCGATACGTACGAAGTCCTCAGGATCGTCCAGACGCCGGCGACCGGCTTCGTCGGTCGCATTGAGCCAATTAGGCCCGATCAAGATAAGCGCGACGTCCGCACCGACGACGGCGCGTTCGACCTGCTCGACGAAGTCAACCCCGAGAGGCAGCGAATCGATGTCCATGAAGACGCGATCTCGCCCGAGGCGATCGGCCAGCCGATCGTAGATCCAGCTCGCGTACCCCGACGTCGTATCTGTATGACGGCGATAGGAGATAAAGACGCTCGTCATGGCACGCCCACCTGCGACTCATTCTCGGTTCCGTGAAAGTGGTCGATGAGCTGGCGCGCCGCGACCGCCCCTTCGTCATCGCCGGGGTGCCAGACGACGTAGATCTCGAGCACCGGCGGCAGCATGGTCGGATCAGAAACCTTCGAAGTGCTGGGGGACAACCTGGCTGGCGACGCGTCGGCCGACCGTGGCGAGCTCGTCCATATGCGCTGTCGAGTCGAGTCGCTGGACATCCCGCGGGTTAATATGACTCAACCCGTTCTCGTCGAGCCACTCACGCGTCAGCTCCGCGTTATAGCGGAGATAAGTGAAAAGCTTGGGCTCGGCTGGACCCTTGGCGCCGATCAGGGTGCCTATCTCGCGATCCAGTACGTCGCCGTGGCGGCAATCGCCGAACACGCGGCACAGCATGTCCTGCTCGTTCAGCGCGGCGAACATCAGGGCGGACGGAATCGACGACGCGTTATAGACGAGGTTCATCTCCTCGGGTTCGAGATCTGCATTTGCCTTTGGGCTCGTCCCGGTGCCAATCGAGACGACCAGCATCTTGTCGGCACCGGTCGGCCAGTACAAGCGATACGGCTCGGCCGTCGCCATCAGGAAGAGCAGAAACGCCGGGTTGTTGTAGGTCGTTACGCCACCGTCCACCATGATGAAGGGTTCGTGGCCGCCGGCGTGGATCACCTCAGGGGGAAAGTACGTAGGGGCCGCGGTACTTGCGCGCACGAGTTGCCACAGCGGAAGGTCGAGATTGCACGCCTTGCCCTGTTCTCGGCGCGAGGCCAGGTTGTACATCGCGTTCGGATTGTTGGAGAGGGGCCACGGCGAATCGGTCGTGGCGTTGCGCATCACCATCATCAGCAACGTGCGCAAACGCTCGCTGCCCAGCGTTACGTCTTCCCCGAGCACGCCCTTGAGCTTCGCCGCCAGCCTAGCGTCCTCGTACTTCGTCCGAAACCGCCGCAGCAGGCTTGCCTTGTCGAACATCTCCGTGCCGCTGTCTCGATAGAACTGCCGGATCTGGCCGACGCTCATGCCGAGCGAGATGCATGTGGCGATGATCGCGCCGGTGCTCGTGCCGGCTACGTAGTCGAAGCCGTCCGCCAGCACGAAATCGTCTCCCCGATCTCGCCGGAGCAGGTCCTCGATCTGCGCGAGGACCTCAACGGTTATGAGCCCGCGGATACCACCTCCGTCAAGCGCCAGCAACCGGCGGGGGCCTTTCTTCTCAAGGACTTGCTCAATTGCCACTGCACATCCCTCGCGATCTGGTGGGTCCGCTCAATCCTCCCGGTTCGCGGTGGCGCACGCAAGGCCGTGCGGGCGCGGAGTGATCGACCGCCTCGATCGGGCGGGTCGGTGCCACGCAGCAGCTACGTCAGCTCCGACGCGGGCAAATGCACCGTCTTCACACCGCGCGATTTCGCCAGCCTGACCATGTCCTCGGTCCCTCCCGGGCCGTCGCCTCCTTTCTCGTCCCACAGCACGACGAGTGTTATGTCGGCGTCGGAACGGGACAGCGCGGTGTGGAGAATCCACCGATTGGCGCGTTGCCAGATCGTGTAATCGCCACCCTCCTTCTCAAGCCAGTCGGGCAGAGCTGCGAGGCGCTTGACGTCGAGCCGCTGGGTGAGCGCGTGGAAGCGCTCGATCCATCCGGCTCCGGCATCGGCGACCGATGCGGCGGCGAACTCCTCGTCCGCGAGGGCGAGCAGCAGGCTAGTCGTGATTCCGAGCTCGGCGCAGATCTCGTGGAAGAGGATGTCGCCGCCGCTCGCGCCCCCGGCGAGGCCCACGACGGGTTGCGCGCCGGCGAGGCCTTGCTCCTGAACCACGGCGCTTCTGATCATGTCCGCCGCCTTGCCCTCGCTGCTCGCCGGAAAGCGCGGCTCCGCGCGCCCCGGGGCGTCAATCCGATGTCCCGAGAAGACGATCACGCGCGATCGCAGCGGCGGCGCCACTGGCGGTGAGTCCTCTGCCGGCGCCTTGAGGGCCGTGAGAGCGGCCTCCACGTTCTCAGTGAAGAGTCCGAGGTCCCGGTAGAGCTCGATCTGGCGTGCGGCGGACGAGATCGCGAACGGCTCTGATTCCGCGGCCGCGGCCCGTGCCCGCTCGTAGGCTGTCCCGACATACGCCGGCCGGTTGGAGGTCAGCAGATGCAGATCCGCGCGGGTGAACATGGCCCAGATGTCCTCGGGCTGACCCCTGCGCTGCCTCCTGAAGGACTCCGCGTCCAGAGAGCGGCTTACTGCGGCGGCGAGCTCGGCGCGCTGTCGCTCCATCCGCCTGGCCGCAATCTCCGCTTCGCCTTCCTCGTCGAACCGCTCGCTCCACACATCAGGTTCGGCGCGGATCAGGCTAGCGGCGACCGCGGTCAGCGCTAACGCGTTGATTCCCGGATACCAGTGGTTCTGGTCGATCGAGAACGCCTGGTCGTAGTGCAAACGCGCCGCCTCGAGGTGTGGCGAGCGGAGCGCCGCGGCCGGCCGGGCTTCGCGCCGAAGCTCGCGCCAATCAGCCACCCAGTGGTTCTTGGCATTGCGCGCCAGCAACGCCCCGGCCTCGGCCTCTTGGCGAGGCGAGACACCGGGCACGGCGATAACTCGCTCCAGTGCCGCGGCGGACGCCGTCGAGTCGTTGAGTCGGTCGTAGACCGTGCCGAGGAGCAGGTTGGCGTCCGGGTCATCGGGGCGTAGCGCGCGGATGGCCTTAAGCGTTGCTTTCGCGTCGAGCCACGCTTCGACGTCGAATTGAGCGTGCGCAACCAGCCGAAGCCCGGCCACACCCCAGTCGAAGTCACTCGCCTCATCTGCGAGCACCGCGAGCATCGGCCGATCCTTGTTGCGCTGTGCGGCACGGACCTCCTCACGGAAGCCAGGCGGAACGGGGTGAAGACGCTCGGGATCGGTGGGCTGTAGTGCCGGCACAAGGAGGAACACCGGGCTGTCGTAACTATCGGCTCGGAGGGACTGCCGAAGCGCGCTCGCCAGCGCGTCGCGCGCGGCGCCGGGATCATGGGCGCTGTATTCGAGGTAGCGATCGGTCTTCAGATCGAACGGCACCTCGCTCGCGTGAGAGCGGATCAAGACGGTGGTCCGCGGACGGAGGGAGTGCCGGATTCCGAGCTCGTAATACACGTTCGCATTGTGGATCGATATGTCGGCGATGACGATGTCGGCCAACGCCAGCCGCCCGAACATGTCTACGCGGATGTTGCCCGCGCGTGTGATCTCCCCCGTGGTCCGGCCGGCGATCCCGAGGTCGTCGAGCACCGGGGAGATGAGTTTTCTCTCCACCAGGTCGAAGTCGATGTCCTGCTGCGTGCCGAACGGCCGCACGATGAAGGCGCGCAGCGTACTCATGCCGTGACGAAGCGCTCTAGGAGCGCGAACTTGACCTTGCTCTCAACACGGGAGCCGATCCTGGCGAGGTCGTCCATGTTGTATGCGCTCGGTGTTGATGGCTATGAGGTCCAGCTGCGCCACTCCGGCCCCTGTGAGCTCGGCGTTCGAGCGCACGTAGGTGAATACCTTACCGAGATCGATGTCGCGCGGCAGCGGCTATCCCGGATGCTCGCTCCACCGGCCCTGCTCCGCCTGCTAACCGAAACCCCCGCGCGGTATCAGCCGGCCGCAACGAGCCTCTTACGTCAGGAGCAAACGAGGATGCAGGACGGGCCCGCGTGGGAAAGCGCTACGAAGGGAGCAGCCGTGAACTATCTCATAGTCGGGCTCGATCGCGAGACGCATCGGGTGGCACGCGAACGTCTCGGGGGACGACATCAGTACAGCGAAGCGGATCACGCGGGCACGCGCCGCGGCGCAAGGGATCGACCTCGTGGTCGCCGCCGGGTCGGGCCGAATTCGGCCGTCATGTCAGATTCTGCCGGGGAGTTGGCGGCGAGGGCGAAGGGCGGGCAGACAAAGGCCGCAGCGGCGTCCGTCCTTCTTGAAGAGACGCTCGGTTCTCCGTGCATGGCTGAGCGCAATGGGCTTCGACGCGTTGACGCCCGGCGCCCCATCACCGCCGCATCGCAATGTCACCAGGACCGCACGACCGGCACGCGCCATCACCTCTCCGCATTGCCCAGTAGCGCTGAGAATTGACGAACTTTGAGGAGTAAGGATGCATGTTGACACCGCTGGCCGGGCTTGGGGAGACGAGCTGCTAGGCGCAAGCATGCCGCCGGAACAGCCAGACGCGCGCAGAGCCTCTCCGTTTGAACCAGAAGGCGCACGCGCGCTCATCATGGAAGCCAAGGGCAACCGACGCAAGGCGAAGATCGTCGGCGCCATTACAGCGTTCCTCTTCGCCGGCGCGCTGTACGGCCGGGTCAACTCGACGGAGTCCGGGACGGATGTCGCGAACGCCCTCGGACAAATCATCGGAGCGGGCTTCGGCTTTGCCCTGATGGCCTATGCGGTGCAGCTTCGCCGCCGGAACCCACACGGGGTAGTGCTGTGGCTGCGGCGATTCCGAGTGTCATATGGGCACCGCGTTCATTTCCACTCGTCGTTGGGCCGGGCGTCAAAGGGCCTCGTCGTCCCGCTGACAGTTCAAGACCATTCCTTTCGCGCGTCGAATCTCAGCACCTTTGCCCGCGCTGCCTGGGTCATTCCCCTGGCGCTGTTGATGTGGGCGGTCCCGATGGCGCTGCTGATCGGGCTCGTAGGCCGCGGCTGGGCGGCCGGCCATCGCACCGTTCCCCAGCTCGCGATCGGTCTGCTGTGGTCGTGCATCTTCCTATGGCTGTCGAGTCTGCTCGTCCGTCGGGCGGGGTATGTGACGCTCACGCGGCCAAACGGCGTCGACAAGGCCGCCAAGCGACTGCGGGGCCTCGTCGCCGGTGAAGCGTGGATCGGCGGCGGCGTCGAAGTCCTGAAGTGCGAGGACGCGATCTGGCGCGCTGTCGTGACCCAGGCCATGCAGACGGCGAGCGCCGCCATAGTCGATGTCACCGAGCCGACCGAGAACCTGTACTGGGAGCTCGAACAGGCGCTACAACACGTCGGCCCGAGTCACGTGATCCTTACCGTCGAGGAGGGCGTTGACACTACGCATGTGACGCACGCCATCCGCGCTGCGAATTGGGCGGATCTGGAGTTCGCGCCCGATGAGTGGGTGCGCCGTTCTTTGCTGACTTATCCGCGACGGCGCGCGCTCGCGGGGCCGGCCCGGCGTCTGCAGACCCGTGGACTAGCCCGCCGTCTCGAGGCCGAGATTGCGGGCCGACTGGCGACGAGACCGCCCGCGCCCGTCGGCCCGGAGGCGAGAAAGCAAGCTCGGCGAACTCGGCGCACCCGCGCGCTGGCGACGTTCTTCGCCGGCGGGCTGGCGGCGTACTTTATCGGCAACGGGCTGAACACCGCCATGCAGGCGAGTTCGTGGACGTCGCAGCACGGCGTCGCCGATCGGATCGGGTTCATCCAATCATGCGCAAGCGGGGGCGAGACCAGCCAACGCTGCGGTTGCGCATTCAGTCAGATCACGAGCATTCCGGCGTACAGCACGCCTGAGGGCTTTGACGAACTTGGCTTCGAGCTCCAACGGGAGGGACTATCTGGAAGGGCCGCGGAGCGGATTCGTGCGGCGATGGCATCGTGTCAATGACAGATCGACGCGTGCTGTAACGCCAGCATCATCGATCACGGGGAGTCCGATGGGATCTCGCCTGCCTCCGCCAGCTGACGCAGCCTTCGCAGCGTCCCGCGTGGTTCAGGTCGGCGACGACGCGCAAGACGTAGTCCCAGAAAGAGCCCACGGGGCAGAGACGTTGTGTACCGTTGCTCCGTGGGCTTCGCGGGACCACAGTCCATGCTCAGGGCGTCGACGCCCGTGGCCACCACGAGCGAGCGGCTGCCCGCGCGTGCACCTCGCAGCGATCACCAGGACGAGCAGACCCAACTGGCGTCGTCGAGAGAGCTGACAAATTTCGCGACCACACCGCTGGGCAATCTGCGCCTCGTCCGTCGTGCGCAGGTTCAGCGGGCGTGTGCCTGTGGAGGGACTCCAGGGTCCGACGGTTTGTGTGACGGCTGCCGCCGGAAGTTGCTGGCCGGCAAAGGGTCCGTGGCAGATCTCCGACCCCGTCGTGGAGCACATCTCGTACACGGTGGTGGGCTGCGTTGCTCGAGCGCGCAGGCGCTGGTGCCGGCGCGCGGCGGTCAAGCCTTGCCGTCGTCGACGCGACTGCCGTTGGAGGCGCGCCTCGGGCACGATTTCTCGCACGTGAACGTTCACACTGGGTCCGAGGCGGCCGCCGCGGCGGCAAAGGTCGAGGCACGTGCTTTCACGCTCGGGCGCGACATCGTGTTCGGTACCGGGCAGTACTCGCCTAATTCGATGACGGGCCGACGTCTCCTCGCGCACGAACTCGTGCACGTGGTGCAGCAGACTGGGGCAGCGATGCCGAGCGGCGCCGAGCCGGTCGCGATCAGCTCGCCCCAGGACCCAGCCGAGCGAGAGGCCGAAGGCGTGGCTGATCGGGTCGTGCGCGGCCAGACGTCAAACGATGTCCTGTCACTCCCCCGCGGAGCGCGCGCACACGTTCAGCGCGCGTGCGGTCCCGCCCTCGGCCAGCCACGGACACCGTGCGAGCCGGGCGGCGCGCCGGTCGCTGGCCAGCACTTCGCATTCGTCGTGAACTGCGACGACCCGCAGCCGGGTGAGGCCACCAGCATCGTCGCGTTCGCCCGCGCGCTCGCGCCCGGCACGCGTCTGCGGGTCCATGGCTACGCGAGCGAAGAAGGCCCAGCGTCGTTCAACCACGTTCTCTCATGCGCCCGCGCCAACCTCGTGGCCGAGCGGCTGCGCGCCGCGCGCCCAGACTGCCGCGTGGTTGCCGTCATCGAGCACGGTGCCCAGACCTCGCCTGCTGGACGGGCGCACTGGCGGGCGGCGTCGGTCGAAGAGATCCCGCCGCAGGCGGTCGCGCCGGTCGCGGCCGAGGACTGCGGCCGGCTCGTCGGCAGTTGCGAGTTCTACCGCTGCCGTCAGCGGCGGGCACGGACTGGCTTCCCGCCGACTGGTTACTACCTCGGGTACGGCCTCAAGTATTGCGAGCGCTTCTCTACCCGGACTCGGCCACGGCTGTCCCCCGCGGGGCAGCGTTGGCTTGACAAGACCCTCCCCTGCCTGCAGGCCTGGATCCACTCGCACCTATCCTACGACGCCGATCCCGACACGGTGAAGAGGGGCGCATTTGGCTCGCACCCCGACTGCTACGTGCTGAGCGGTCTCTGCTTCCTGTCGCCGCACGACTGGCAGGAGATCTGGGACACGATCGACTCCGCCGACAATGATCTCGCTCAGGTGCTCAGAACCGCTGTGTTCTGCGGCGGAAACATCGGCGCCCTCGTGATACCCGGCTCGCTCGCCGCGGGCGGTGGACTCCACGGTCAGATGGAGCGGGACTGGCAACGCAACTTCGGGCAGCGCGGGGGCCCAGCCACCCCTGTGCGACCGTTTCCTCCCAGCGCTCGATAACGAGTCCGAGGCGACGCGCCCGCACTAGCTCGCCCGGCGTCCGAGTCCCGTCTAGGGCGTTGAGGTGCGCCGCTTACCACCGCGTGTCCTAAGCCGCTACCCGCCGTTCGGGTGCTCTGTCACTCGCGTGAGGGCAACAGGCGGGTTCGGAGACGAGTGCCAGCGGATCAGAAACGGCCGGAGAGCCTGCTCGAGTTCCCGCTTCGGATCGAGCGCGGCTCGGAAGCGCTCGGCTACCTGCGTCTGCCATCGCGCGATCTCGCCGAGTCGCTTCGAGCTCAGCGCGAGCCGCGTAGCTTCCTCCGGTTCCGGGTCCACGCCCCCGACCGGCGTCATGGTTGCGGTATCGGGTAGCGGCCAGACAGGAGGCATAGCGCCGACCGTTGCCTGAAGCCACCGTAATCGCTCCCGAGGGTGAGGTTGACACCGCCCGCATCGCCGACTTCCGCGCGGTCCTATCGGACGCGGCTCGCGCCGGTGCTGCTCGGCTCGTGGTCGATCTTGGCCGCGTCAGCTTCATCGACTCGACCGGGCTCGGGACCCTAGTCGAGCTTCACCACCGCCTGCGGCGGGACAATCGCCAGCTTGCCGTGGTCGCTCCGGCCGGAACCGCGGCCGCCGTCCTGCTCGATCTCGCCGGCTTACGCGGCCGGCTGCCGACCTTCGAAACGCGGCAGGCGGCGCTCGAGGCTTAGGCCATCGCTGCGGGGCGAGGTTTGACAGGTACGAACCGTCAGTATATGCTTACCGTGCGTGGTTGCTTACCAACCGGATCCGTGGTCGGCGCTCGGTGATCCTACGCGCAAGGCGATCTTCGAGCTGTTGGCGGATCGCCCGCGCCCGGTCGGCGAGCTGGCTCGCGAGTTGCCGGTCAGCCGTCCGGCGGTCTCACAGCACCTGAGAGTGCTCAAAGACGCCGGGCTGGTGATGGACCTTCCGGTCGGGACCCGCCGCATCTACCGCATCGATCCCGACGGGCTCGCGTCGTTGCGCGCCGAGCTTGATCGGTTCTGGGGGAAGGCGCTGCTCGCCTACAAGGCGGCCGTCGAGCAACCAACGGAGGAGGAAAACGCATAAGTTCAACAAGTGAATCAGCGCGAGGAGACCAGATGGCCCGGATCAGCGTCCGCTACATCGTGGACGACGTAGATGCCGCGATCGACTTCTATTGCCGCGAGCTCGGCTTCCGGGAGGACATGCATCCGGCTCCGACATTCGCGATGCTCTCCCTTGGAGATCTCCGCCTGGTCCTGAGCGCGCCCGGCGGTGGCCCCGGAGGCGGTCAGGCGATGCCCGACGGGACGATGCCGCGCGCGGGCGGTTGGAACCGATTCCAGCTCGAGGTCGACGACATCGAAGCAACGGTCGCGCGCTTACGCGACCACGGGGTCCGGTTCCGCAACGAGATCGTGACGGGAGTAGGCGGAAAGCAGATCCTCGTCGAGGACCCGGCCGGCAATCCCATCGAGCTATTCGAACCGACGATCCCCGACGCCAGGCTGTCGGAGCGCCGCTGAGGACGCCGCCAAAGGATCTGCGTCGATGAGGATCGTCTCGAAGAAGTCAACCAGTGCCCCGTGTTCATACAGCGGGAGAACATGGGAGACGTATTGGTCCGGCCGCACAACGATCATGCATCCGGTCTCGCGGTTCACGGCTCGCAGCTCGAAGATGTCACCAGCGTCGGGGTCGGGACAGAACATCTTCTCGTAGTCGATCAGGCCGAACTCGCCCTTGCGCGGCAGCAGGACCGGGGGCATCTTCTCCACGGACAGCTCACGATGTCCCTGTTGGAAGATCGCTCGGACGTCGATCACGGAGTCAGGGTCGGCGCCGGCCGGCGTAAAGCGATGGATTGGAGAGAGGTCGGAGGCCAGGAACTGACACAGATCCCGCGCGGGGGAGGTCTCGTCAGCCGGGTCGCTGCGGTCGGCAAAGATGTAGATTCGCCAGGCGCCGTCCGCGCGCGCGACGTGGCCCAGGTGGAGCGGTTTGGCGTCGGCCAGGCGGATGACGGGGGCGGAGTGGAGGCGCATCCCGACCGGGAAGCCCTTGGCGAGATGCTGGAACGTCGGTTCGGCGGTGATTATCGATGGGGCGTACCGGGTGGCGACTCCCGCTGTGAAGCGGCCTTGTGCGATGAAGTACTCCTGGAACTGCTCCGGATCGGCCGGCGCTCCCCGCCCGTCATCCGATTCTCCGGCCCGGGCGCTGAACAACCGGGAGAACTCCCGATCGAAGTCGATCAGCTGCTGGGCGACGGCTTGACGTTCCTCGGAGTAGGTGCGCAGCAGCTCGGGGTTGCCGGTCCCCCTGAGCACAGACGCCAGCTTCCACCCTAGGTTCCAGGCGTCGGCCATCGACACGTTCATCCCCTGCCCGGCCTTGGCACTGTGCGTGTGGCAGGCGTCACCGGCGATGAACACGCTCGGCAGGTGAGACGCCATCTCATCAGCCGGGACGTTGTCGAACTTGTCGCACAGACGCTGACCGATCTCATACACCGACCACCACCCGACGTCTTTCACCTCAAGTGTGTACGGGTGCATGATCCGATTCGCGACCTCGGCCAGCTTCTCGGGAGTAACGCCCCGGCGCTCGACGAGCTCGCCGTCGCTGACTTCATCGAGCTCGATGTAGAACCGGGCCAGATAGCCGCCCTCACGCGGGATGATGAGGATGTTCCCCTGGTCGGCCGAGTTGATCGCGCACTTGACGCGGACGTCCGGGAAGTCGGTGACCGCCAACACGTCCATCACGCCCCACGCCTCGTTTGTCGCGTCGCCGGTCAGTTGGCGGCCGATCGCGCTGCGCACGCGGCTGCGCGCGCCATCACAGCCGATGACGTACCTGGCCCGGATCGTGGAGCTCTCCCCGGTTGCCGACAGGTTCTGCATGTGCCGAACGGTGACGGTGACGGGATAACCGGCCGAGCCACTCGTGTCGACTTCGACATCGCTCGCGTGCCGACCATAGAGCGGAACCAGTTTGCTGGGGGACCGCTCCATGTGATCCCGAAGGTAGGCGAGCATCCGCGCTTGGTTGACGATCACGTGCGGGAACTCCGACAATCCCTCCTCGGCGTCCCGGACGCGGCCGGCGCGCTTGATCTTGGTCCGATCCTGTGGGTCCGGCCGCCAGAAGCACACCTCGTTGACCCAATACGCCTCGCGCACCAGCCGATCAGCCAGACCGAACGCTTCGAACATCTCGACGGTGCGGCAGGCCACTCCATCGGCCTGACCGACCTGAAGCGGGCCGTCCTTGCGGTCGATGATCGCGGTCGTGATCTCGGGGAAGCTGGCCATCTGCGCGGCCAGCACCAGGCCGGCCGGACCGCACCCGATGATCAGAACGTCAACCGCCTCCGGCAGACCCCCGGGGCGCTGCGCAACCGACGGATGCGGATCCTCGATGAGCGGATCGCCGGGCCTGTAACCGTTGAGATAGAACTGCATCTTTGACGCCCTCCCCGATCTCGACTGTACGACCCATCCGTCACTCCAGCAAATCAATTCTGCCCAGCGTGGGGCTCCATGCCTTGCCAAGCCACGCGAGTCATGCGAATAGAGCGATGAAAAACCGTCCCGCGGGGAGTCGAAATAGACGTCGCCCATTCGTCTTATAGACAGCGCGGTCACCCACGGCAAAGGAACGCGAGCATGGTCTATCCACACATTCAGTATCGAGGCCCGGCGTACCCGAACCTGCTCTCCTCCGCCGAGAACTCGGCGAGTGCTCGCGAGCTCGACAGTCGCTTCAGCGACGGCATCCACGTCCGCCTGCTCTGGCACCCCGGCGACGGCCACGTCTCGGTCGCCGTGTACGACAGCAAGACCGGAGAAATCTTCGAGCTGCCGGTCGACCAGGCCGATCGGGCGCTCGACGTCTACCGCCACCCGTACGCCTACGCGGCCCGGCGTCGCCGCGCCGAGGTCGAACCCGACGCCGGTCCAGCACACGGCGCGTTCGCGGCGTAGCCGTTCGATCGGCGGATTAGATCGTCACGGCTCCGTTCTCGTCCAGCGTCCAGTCCGGGTTGTGCGCCACCTCCCAGACATAGCCATCCGGGTCGGCGAACGCTCCGGTCGTCCCGCCCCAGTCCGCGCGACCGGCCGGCCGCTTGATCGTGCCGCCGGCCCGCTCGGCTTCGGCCAGCACCATGCTGACCTCCTCGGTTGATCGAACGTTATGGGCGAGCTCGATTCCCGGTGCTCCGTGGCCACCGAGGGCGGTCCACAGGCCGAAGACCATGCCGCCGGCCTGGAAGAAGCAGACCTCGTCGTCGGGCTGGCGAGCTCCGGTCCAGCCGAGCGCCTCGTAGAACGCCCGCGCCCTCCCGAGGTCGCTCACGCCAAGCGTGATGAGACTGATCCGCTGCTCCATCGGAGAAGCATCTCACGCCGGAGCCGCGACGAACCTGCGCAAATACCGGCAAGGGTCTCGACGAGATTCGGCCGACCACGATTGACTCGGCGCCCCGCGAGCCGTGCACCGAGCGTTCGAGACAAAGTTCCTGCGGCCTGACCCGGACGCCGTCGCCCCGGACGGATCAGCCGTGCGCGTTCTGCTGCGGGTTCGAGGCGGCGGCGTCGCCCATTTCGAGTTGGCCTCGGGACAGACCTCGGTCGCGGTTCGGCACCGAACGGTCGAAGAGATCTGGTACTTCCTGCACGGGAGGGGCGAGGTGTGGCGACAGCGCGGCGAGGCGGAAGAAGTCGTGGCGGTGTCCGCCGGCGTCTGCATCACGATCCCCCTCGGAACCGCGTTCCAGTTCCGCGTAACCGGCGAGGAGCCCCTGGCGGCGATCGGCGCCACGATTCCGCCGTGGCCTGGCAGGGGCGAAGCGACAGTCGTCTCGGGCCCGTGGGAGCCAACCGTCCGGCCCGGCCCGACCTAGGCTCTCGAAGCCGTGCCTTCGCCCCCGGGATCGCCGGAGAACATGCCCGGAGCCGGTCCGGACATCGGTTTGCCGAAGGAGGCGTAGATGTCCTGCGCCGTGGTTGATTCGTCGGACACGCCGGCGCCGTGCGCGATCGCCAATGGATCGACCGGATAGCGGGCGCTGCCCTTCTCCTTACGCGCCCCGACCGCGAAGACGAGCGCGGGCTGTCCCTCCGCCGCCACGATGGTGTGGGGAGTTCTGGGCGGACAGTGCACCAAGTCCCACCTCACGAGCGGACGCTCCTGTCCTGCGATTATCAGCGTGCACGCTCCGGCCAGCACGAGGAAGTCCTCCTGCCCGGTCTCGTGGTGGTAAAGGGACATCGGTTTACCTGGGGGCAGCCAGTACAGGCTCACGCCGAGATCATCGAAGTGCGCGTCTCCCTGACCGCCGAAGCGGCAGACCGATCGCATCCGGTTGTGCAGCCACTGCGCGTCGCGCACGCCCACGACGAACCATCCCGCGGTCACCGGCACGCCGTCTTCGAGCAAGGCCTCCCTCATCTGCCGAAGCCTAAAGGCTAGAACGCATCACCCGGGTTGGGTGATGCACTCGCTCGTTCTCGCCGTTAGGTGTACGCGGCGGCAAACGCCTGACGACCGATCGGAGGAGTAAATGCTGTCCATCGCAAGCTCGTATCCGTTCCTGGGCATCCTGTGGACGACGCTCATCGTCTTTGCCTGGGTGATCTTCATCTGGATCGCCATCACGGTGCTCATCGACGTCTTCCGCCGGAAGGACCTGTCCGGCTGGGGAAAGGCGGGGTGGACCGTCTTCGTCGTCATCATTCCCTGGCTGGGCGTCCTGAGCTACCTGATCTTCAATCATGACGGCATGGCGGAACGCCGGTATCGCGACGCCGCGGACACGCAGTCTCAATTCGACCAGTACGTCCGTCAGACGGCGGGCTCGGGCGGTGCGGCCAGCGAGATCGAGAAGGCCAAACAGCTGCTCGACAACGGCACCATCACCCAAGGCGAGTTCGACGCGATCAAGGCGAAGGTGGTGGCGGGCTGAGCGCCAGGCGAAGCTGCGTCCGTCGCTCGTTGCTCGCCGGCGCCGGGTTGGGCGTGGTCGGAGCCACCGGCGCGGGAGGCCGGCGCCGCCGCGGCGCCGGCCTTTAACGGGACGATCTCACGTTCAGATTGCGCCGGGCGTTCTACCGGGCATGAACGATCGCACCACGCCGCCCTGTGATCTTCCAGGGCGCTCGATGATGAAATACCAGGAGGCGGATCCGCGATGCCCTTCACGATCTTCGAAAGCCCATTCGGACCGTTGACGCTGGTCGGCGACGGCGACGGCCTGCGCCATCTGTATTTCCCGCGCCGGGCACCGGCACTCGATGAGGCGGATCACGACCCGCAACCGTTCGGGGCGGCCACCGAGCAGCTCGAGGAGTACTTCCGCGGCGCTCGGACGCTGTTCGACCTGCCGCTGACGCTCAGCGGCAGGCCGTTCCAACGTGCCGTGTGGCGAGCGCTACGGGAGATTCCCTACGGGGATACCACCACGTACGGCACGCTGGCGCACCGACTGGCGCCGGACTGGGGCGGCGATGCACCGAACCCGCGGGCCGTCGGCGCGGCGGTCGGCGCGACGCCCGTTCCGATCGTGATCCCCTGCCACCGCGTGCTTGGCGCGGACGGATCGCTCACCGGCTACGGCGGCGGGCTTCACCGCAAGCGGGCGCTACTCAACTTCGAGGCAGCCGGCGGAAACCGCCGCGCGTTCGACGCCGCCTGGCGCCAGCGGCAGCTCGCGCTGCTGTAGCCGCCGGCGGCGGCGAAGCCCGGCGGCAAGAGCGTGCCGGCGCCGTCGGCGCGGCGCCGCCTCGGTCTCGT
>JAFASQ010000293.1 GCA_019244395.1 Solirubrobacterales bacterium
GGTGCCCGGTCCGAGGGCCACGCCGGAGAACGCTTTGATGTCGGTCGTGATGGCGTACCCGTGCTTGGGGCCGTCGGCCAGGCTGGTCATGACCAGCAGCGACGGGTCGTTAGATCGTTCCCCGATGTATCGCATAACGTAATAGTACCTGGCCGGTCAAGGGCAGGGGGAACCCGCGCGCGCTTCGGGGCCGTGGCGAAAAATCCCGCCGATAACGAGGGAAATCCGCCACACCCCCGGCGAGCGCGGGCGCCACACCCCCCGGCGAGCGCGGGCGCCACACCCCCCGGCGAGCGCGGGCGCCACACCCCCCGGCGAGCGCGGGCCTATGCGAGCTGGTTTAGCGCGGCCACGAGCTGGTCGACCTCGTCCACCGTGTTGTAGTGGATGAAGCCGATCCGTACCGCCTCATTCTCGTACCCGAGACGCCCCACCAGCCCGACTGAGTACCAGGAGTCATGGGCCCACACGGCCATCCGCTGCTCGGCCAGCCGCGCGGCGACCTCGGCGGCCGGGACGCCGGCCACGTTGACCAGGAACGTCGGCACGCGGCCATCCATCCCGGGCAGTCCGTAGACGCTCACGTCGTCGTCGATCCCGGCCAGGAAGCGTTCGCCCAGCGAGCGCTCGTAGGGCATGATGAGCTCGAAGCCGCCGATCGAGTCCAGGTAGTCGATCGCGGCGTTGAACCCGGCGAGCAGTTCGAACGGAGCGGTGCCGGTCTCGAAGCGCCGGCCCAAGGGCGTGGTCGGCGCCGGGCGGACCTTGTACGGGCGCCACTGCTCGATCACCTCCGCCCGCCCATAGGCCACTCCGAGGTGCGGCCCGCAGAACTTGTACGGCGAGCAGATCAGGACATCGGCACCGATGGCCCGGACATCGATCGGCCGGTGGGCGGCGTAGTGCACGGCGTCGATCCAGGCCAGAGCGCCAGCGCGGTGCGCCAGCTCGCACACCCGGCGCGCTTCGACAAGGGTTCCAACCGCGTTCGAGGCCCAGGCGAACGCCACCACCCGGGTCCGCTCGTTCAGCTTGGACTCCAGATCCTGGTAGTCCAGAGCCGTGTCGTCTCGCAGCTCGACTGTCCGCACGACCAAGTCCCGGTCGTGCGCCAGCTCGAGCCACGGTGCGACCCCGCCGTCGTGGTCAAGCGCGGAGACGAGGATCTCGTCGCCGGCCTCAAACGTCCGTGCCGCAGTGCGCGAGAGCATGAAGTCCAGTGAGGTCATGTTCGCGCCGAAGATCACCTCGTGTGGCTCGCAGCCGAGGAATCGCGCCGCCCGGGACTCGGCCTCATCGAGGATGCGCCCAACACGAAGGCTGGTTTCGTAGCCCGCCCCGAGGTTGGCGCTCGCCTCGCGCATGGTGCGCGCCACCGCCTCGCCCACCTCGTCGGGGACCTGCGAGCCGCCAGGCGCGTCGAAGAACAAGAAATCGCTCTTCAACGCCGAGAAGCGATCCCGCGCCGCGGCTACGTCGAGATGGTCCACAGTCTGCGCCATAACGCAATCGCAAGACTAGTTGGCTTACGCTGGGCGCGCCATGAGCGTTCGGGCGAGGACCACGCGAGCTTCGCGCACGGCAGGTGGTCGGCCGGGCGGGCCGAACTGCGCAGCGTGCAGGTAACGGACAGCGTGCTCGAACAGGACGTGATCGATATCGGTCCGCTCGGCCGGGCCATGCGCGCCACCGATGCCTGCGAGGAGGTGCTGTTCGTGGTCACGGGAGTCGGTGAGCTGCGCCGGCGCGGCGAGCGCCACCCGCTCGAGCCCGAGACAGGCGCCAACCTGGGTCCCGGCGAGGAGTACGAGCTCGCGAACAGCGGCTCCGAGCCGATGCGCCTCGTCTCGGTCCGGATCCCGGATCCCGACGCGGTCGCCGAAGACGATGGCGCCGCGCAAGAACGCGTACCCATCCGCCGGCTCGCCGACCAGCAGGCGCAACAGGCCACGACCGAGCGCTCATATCGGATCGTCGCCGATCCCACCACGGGCCTGCGATCGGCCACCCACTTTGTCGGCTACATCCCCACCACCCGGGCGCCCGAGCACTTCCACACCTACGACGAGGTCATCTACGTGCTCGATGGCGAGGGCGTCTTCCGCGCGGACGGTGAACACACGCCGCTCAGCGCCGGCTCCTGCATCGAGCTGCCCGCGCGGACCGTGCACTGCCTGGAGAACACGGGCCAGGACGTTATGCGCCTGGTCGCGGTGTTCCGGCCAGCCGGGTCGCCGGCGGCCGCGTACAACCCCGACGGCACGCCGGCCTATCCCGGCACGCCGCGCTTGGCGACACCCCACACGCAGCACTGAGGACCGACAAGAGGAGGAGGTTCGAAGCACCAATGAAGCTAGGCATCAGCCTCGCCGCCATAACCGTGACCGCGCTGGTCGCGGCCGGCTGTGGGAGCAGCAGCAGTAGCAAAAGCAGCGCCACCAGCGCCAGCTCGACGCAGGCCGCGGGCGGCGGGAGCGGCTCCAAGAGCTGCACGGCGTCGATCGGCATCGAAGCCCCGCTCACGGGCCAGGTCGCCGTGCTCGGCCAGGAGCAGTTGGCGTTCGCCAAGCTCGCGATTCAGGACGACAACAAGGCCAACGGCACGAACATCACGCTGGTTCAGGGCGATACGCAGCTGATGCCGGCGCAGGCCACCACCGTAACGCAGCAGTTCATCTCGAACTCGAAGATCGTCGGCGTCGTCGGACCGGCGGGCAGCCAGGAGGTCGAGGCGGTCGGACCGCTGTTCGGGCGCGCCGGCCTGGTGTTCATCTCCGGTTCGGCCACCAACCCGACACTCACCTCGTCCGGGAAGAACCCGACGTTCTTCCGCACGGTCTCGCGCGATGACGTGCAGGGTCCGGAGGACGCGAACTTCGTCGTCAAGCACCTGCACCCGAAGAACCTGATGATCGTCGACGACCAGGAGGTGTACTCGACCGGATTGGTGTCCGCGATGATGCCGATCTTCCAGAAGGCTGGCATCAAGGTCGACCACGAGTCGGTCAGCCAGAAGGTGACCGACTTCTCCTCGCTGGTGGCGAAGGTCAGCTCGGACACGACCGTGGTGGTGCTGCCCTGGCAGGTCGCGGCCAACGGCCAGCAGTTCGGCAAGAACCTGGCCGAGCAACACAAGAACGCGACGATCGTCGGGACCGACGGCATGTTCTCGCCCAGCGCGTTCACGACCCCGGGCTCGTACGTGTCGTCGTTCGGCCCGGACATCACGGCGATTCCGGCCGATGCGTCAATCGTGCAGGCGGCGAAGACGGCGTACCCGAAGTTCGGGACGTTCGGGCCCCCGGTGTACGCGGCGACCCACGTGCTCGACGAGGCGATCGCCTCGGCCTGCAAGTCCGGCACGGCGACGCGGAGCAGCGTGCTGTCCGCGGTCAAGCAGACCAGCGAGCCGACCTCGATCCTGGGACAGCCGATCCACTTCGACACACGCGGCGACCTGATCGCGGCCAAGTGGTTCCTGTTCAAGATCAACCCGCAGGGCAAATACACGCTGGTCACCAACTCGTGATCAGCTGAGTGATCGGATCGCGGTTGCGGCGCGCGCCATGCCAGCGCGCGCCGCGACCCGGCGGTAGGGTTGCCACGATCGGCACGGCATGACCAAATTCACCCAGGAACTGGTGAACGGACTCACCCAGGGCGGCCTGTACGCGCTCGTCGCGCTGGGCTACTCGATGGTCTACGGCGTGCTCAAGCTCCTGAACTTCGCCCACGGCGACCTGTACATGGTGGGCGCGTTCGTGGGCTACTTCGTGCTCCAGTGGTTCGGCGGCCCGACCGCGCTGGCGGTACCGGTACCGATCGTCCTGCTCGCCATGTTCCTGCTCGCGGGCGGAGGCGTCGGCGCGCTCGGGGTGGCCATCGAGCGCTTCGCCTACCGGCCGTTGCGCGATGCGCCGCGCATCGCGCCGTTGATCACGGCCCTGGGCGTGTCGTTCCTGCTCGAGAACACGATGCTCCTCCTGTTCGGGGCCTCGTACCGCGACTACAACACCTCGGCGTTCATCTCGTTCTCGACCGGGATCCACATCGGGGCGCTCAACATCGACATCGTCCGGATCATGGTGATCGTGCTCAGCGTGGCGCTGATGATCGGGCTGCGACTGCTGGTCAGCCGCACTCAGCTGGGCCGGCAGATGCGCGCCGTGGCCTCCGATCGCGAGGCGGCCGAGATGCTCGGGATCAACGTCGACTACACGATCTCGGCCACCTTCTTCCTCGGGTCGGCGCTGGCGGGGATCGCCGGGGTGATGGCGGGACTCGTGTTCAACCAGATCTACACGCTGATGGGGTTCATCATCGGGCTCAAGGCATTCACCGCCGCGGTCGTCGGCGGGATCGGGTCGATCCCCGGCGCGATGCTCGGCGGTTTCCTGATCGGGATCGCCGAGGCGTTCATCACCGGCTACGTCTCCTCGACTTACACCAACCTCATCGTGTTCGGGATCCTCATCGCGTTCATGATCCTGCGGCCGAGCGGCTTGCTCGGCCGGGTGCAGTTGCAGAAGGTCTGATCCGGGATGGCCGTCGAGCCCAGGGATTCACCGAGCGTCGGCGTCGACGAGTGGGTCGCGCGCTCGCTCGAGCGTCGGGAGTACCTGCCCGGCTGGCGGGGCGACGTCCAGCGCGCGCTCGAGCAGGTCGGCTGGTGGCCGCGCCTGGTTGTGGCTACGGCGGTCGGCGTGTTCATCCCCGTCGTGATCGGGCTCAACTCGTTCCAGACCCAGGTCGGGATCGACGCGCTGCTGCTGGCCATCCTCGCGCTCGGACTGAACGTGTCCGTGGGCTGGGCCGGGCTTCTCGACCTCGGCTATGTCGCGTTTTACGGCTTCGGCGCCTACGGATACGCGCTCTTGTCCTCCAACCAGCTCAACCCCCCGGGCGGCATCCACTGGCCGGCGTACTTCTCGATCCCGCTGGTGATGATCGGCGCGGCAATCCTCGGGCTGCTCGTGGGGCTGCCCTCACGACGGCTGATCGGCGACTACCTGGCGATCGTCACGCTGTTCTTCGGCGAGGCGTTCGTCGAGTTCACCAATAACGTTGCGCCGAGCAAGCTCGGCGGACCGAACGGGATCTTCGCACTCGACCCGCTCCACGGCGCCCACGTCCAGATCACCACGCCGACCGGTTACTTCCTCGTCTTGCTGGGCCTGCTCGTCGTGTCGATGGCCGTCCTGCACATGCTCGACACCTCGCGGATGGGACGCGCCTGGCGGGCGGTACGCGAGGATCCGCTGGCCGCCTCGGCCATGACCGTGCCGGTCAACCGGGTCAAGCTGATGGCCTTCGCGTTCGGCGCGATGATCGCGGCGATGGCCGGCACGATCTTTGCCGCGCAGCAAACGAGCGTGTTTCCAACCGATTTCGACACGCCGTACCTGATCCTGATCTACGCCGGCCTGATCCTGGGCGGAGCGGGCAGCATGTCTGGCGCCGTGCTCGGCGGGTTGCTCGTCTCCATCGTCCTGGACGGCTTCCTGCGCAGCCCCACGCAGTCGAGCTACATCTTCTACGGCGTGATCCTGGTCACGTTGTGCGTCAAGCTCCGCCCGTGGACGCGGGTGGCGTTCGTCGTGGGCGGCACGATCGTGTTCGGCTTCGTCATGCACGCGATCGTCGCGGCGTTCTCGTCCAGCGCGGTGGCCGGGACGTCGGGCGCCCACAGTTGGATCGACCTGCACTGGGCGATCGTGCCCGCGAATCCCGTCACGTTCGGCAACATCTGCTTCGTCGCGCTGCTCTGCCTGGTGGTCGCGCTCGTCCAGGTGCCGGGACGATGGCGGACGATGCTGCTCATCCCAACGCTGTACGTCGCCGCCTGTGCCTGGGAGGCGCGGCTGTCCCAGGTTCCGGCCACCACCCGCCTGCTCCTGCTCGGGGCCATCCTGATCGTGGTCATGGCCTGGCGCCCCTCCGGACTGCTGGGCGCCCGGCGCGTAGAAATCGTGTGAGGTGGTCTTGGCCCTGCTCGAACTCGACAAGCTGACGCTCGACTTCGGGGGGCTGCGCGCGCTCTCCGAGCTCGACCTACAGGTCGACCAGGGCGAGATCGTCAGCCTGATCGGCCCCAACGGCGCCGGCAAGACGACCGTGTTCAACGTGATCACCGGCCTGTACGAAGCGACCGGCGGCCAGGCGCGGTTCGCCGGCAAGTCACTGGCCGGGCTGAAGCCCCATCAGGTCACGCACCTCGGCATCGCCCGCACCTTCCAGAGCCTGCGGCTGTTTCTCAACACGACGGTGCTCGAGAACGTGATCACGGCGACCTACGGCCGTACGAGGGCAACGCCGGTGGAGCAGATCCTCCGCCTGCCGCGCGCGCGCCGCGAGGAACGCGAGGTGCGTGCCGATGCCGAGAAGATCCTGTCGTTCTTCGGTCAGCGCCTGGCCGGCTACCGCTGGAACCAGCCCGCCTATAGCCTGTCCTACGCCAACCGCCGGCGCCTGGAGATCGCCCGGGCCCTGGCCACGCAACCGCGCATGCTGCTGCTGGACGAGCCGGCGGCGGGCATGAACCCCAACGAGACGCACGAGATGACCGAGGTGATCGGCCGGCTGCGCGACGAGCTGGGCGTGGGCATCCTCGTGATCGAGCACGACATGCACGTGGTCGGCGGCGTGTCTGACCGGGTGGTAGCCCTCGACCACGGCGAGAAGATCGCGGAGGGCGGCTTTGATGAGGTGGCGAGCCATCCGGCCGTCGTCGAGGCCTACCTCGGGCGCGATCCGGAGGCCCTCGCGGAGGCGTAGTGGCCACCGCCGCAAACAGGCCAGCGGGCGTGAACGGGCTGCTCAAGCTCGATGAGATCACCACCTACTACGGGCAGATGCGGATCCTCGAGGCGATCTCGCTCGAGGTGGGGAGCGGCGAGCTGGTGTGCCTGCTGGGCGGCAATGCCTCGGGGAAGTCGACCACGCTCAAGACGGTCCTGGGGATCGTGCGTCCTCGTTCGGGGCGGGTGCTTCTCGCCGGCGAGGACGTGACCTCCTGGCCCGTGCCCCAGCGGATTGCCAACGGCATCGCGATCGTCCCGGAGAACCGCCGGCTGTTCGGCGACATGACCGTGCGGGAGAACCTCGAGCTGGGGGCGGTGCTGGGCGACGGCGGCACGTTCGCCGAGGACCTCGGGCGCGTGCACGAACTGTTCCCACGTCTCCACGAGCGGCGCAACCAGCTGGCCGGAACGCTGTCGGGCGGCGAGCAGCAGATGGTGGCGATGGGCCGGGCGCTCATGTCGCGCCCCCGCCTGCTCCTGATGGACGAGCCTTCGATGGGGCTCTCCCCGGCGCTCGTGCAGCAGAACTTCCGGATCATCAAGGAGGTGCACGAATCGGGGGTGTCGGTGCTGATGGTCGAACAGAACGCGACCATGGCGCTGTCGATCGCCGACCGTGGCTACGTCCTGTCGACCGGGCAGATCGTGCTGGAGGGACCGGCTCCCGAGCTGCTCAAGAGCGAGGACCTGAAGCGCGCCTACCTGGGACGATGAGCACCGCCCTCCTGAGCCGCGATGCCGCCGTCGAGCTCGATGCGTCCGATCCCCTGCGCGACTTCCGCCGGCGGTTCGTAATCGCCCCGGACGTCGTCTACCTCGACGGGAACTCGCTGGGCTGCCTGCCGCGGGCGACGTCGGAGCGGCTCGAGCGGCTGGTGGCGCAGTGGGGGCAACGCGGAGTGCGCGGCTGGGACGAGGGCTGGCTCGAGCTGCCCCTCGAGGTGGGCGACCGCCTGGGCTCGGCGGTCCTCGGCGCCGCGCCCGGCCAGGTGGCCATCGGAGACTCCACCACGGTGTGCTTCTACAAGCTGGTCTGCGCGGCACTCGACGCCCGCCCGGGACGGCGGCAGATCCTCACCGACCTCGACAACTTTCCCACCGACCGCTACGTGCTCGAGGGGGTGGCACGGGCGCGCGGGCGCGAGCTCGTGTGGCTGCGCGGCGATCCGGGCGGCGGCCCCGAGCCGGAGGAGGTGGCTTCGCTGATCGGCCCGGAGACCGCGCTGGTCACCTTCTCGCACGTCTCCTACCGCTCGGCTCACGTCGCCGACATGGCTGCCGTCAACGCGGCGGTCGGCGAGGCGGGGGCGCTCATGCTGTGGGATCTCAGTCACAGCGCCGGCTCCGTCCCACTCGCGCTCGATGCCGACCGGGTCGACCTCGCCGTCGGCTGCACGTACAAGTACCTGAACGGCGGCCCGGGAGCGCCGGCGTACATGTACGTGCGCCGCCAGCTCCAGGCGCAGCTGCGCCAGCCGATCTGGGGCTGGCTCGGGCGGCGCGATCCGTTCCAGATGGCGCCCGGGTACGAGGCGGCCGAGGGAATGACCGGCTTTCTCTCCGGCACCCCGCCCGTCTTGGCCCTCGCTGCCGTGGACGAAGGCGTGCGGATGGTCGCCGAGGCCGGGATCGATGCGGTCCGCGCCAAGGGCGTCGCGCTCACGGAGTTGGCCATCGCGCTGGCCGGTGCGCGGCTGGCGCAACTCGGCGTTTCCGTGGTCTCTCCGCGCGATCCGGCGCGGCGCGGAGCGCACGTGGCCCTCGCTCACCCGGACGCCCGCGAGCTGTGCGCGGATCTGATCGCCACGGGGGTCATCGTCGACTTTCGCCGCCCCGACGTGATCCGCTTCGGCCTCTCGCCGCTGACCACGAGGTTCGTGGACGTGTGGGACGGGGTGGAGGCGCTTAGGCGGCAGCTCGGATGAGCTCCCGAGCCGCGGGGCCCGGGATCACCTCGTCACCCTCGATGCAGCAGTCCGGCGCTGTCAGCGTTCAGCCCCCACGGGGAGGTGAAGCGATCGAACAGCAGGTTGCCGCGACGCTGGAGATGGTCGCGGCCATTACCGAGACACTGTGCCCCGGACGCGACGTACTTGAGACGTTGTGAGCCGGACGCCCGTCACGCCGGCGGTGGCGCCGCGAGCGTCAGCATCGCCGCGCTCGCAGGCGGCAACCGCACCAGAAACGCGCCGGCGGTCGGCCTAACCGCGGTAATCGTAGAGTGGCCGGCTAGCGTCCCGGTGCCGGTCGCGGTGCCGAACGTCTGCCCGCCGAGCGTGACGCCCGTGGTCGCGGTGACGCGGTTGGCGCGCAGGCGCTCAAGCGTCCCGGGCGCACCGACGCCGGCGATCCGCACCGCCACCGTGCGCGACCGGGCCGTGTAGTCGTTGATGAGCACGACGCGGGTGGTGCCGTCCGGGGCGTGGGTGGCCCAGGCCCGGACGTTGCCGAGCGCTCCCGACAGGCGCAGCAGGCGGGCGCCGGGCGGGGCGGCCTGGGCGAACATCATCAGGCCGTAGTACTCAGGCGCCACGAACCCGCGCCACCGGCCGTGCCGACGGGAGAAGGTGAACAGCTGGTACGGCGCGCGCGGATAGGTGTGGATGTTGACGCCGTCGACGCCCACTCGGGCCATCTGGAACACCGCGTCGAGTGCCCAAAGCGCCGACACGAAGGCGTTGCTGATGCCGGGCGCGCCGCCGCACGAGACGGTGTTCATCTCGTCGATCCGGAGTGCCACGTGATGCGCGCGGGCGATCCCCACGAACGGCGCCACGCTGTCGGCGAGGCCCCGGGAGGCGGCCGGCGCCAGCAGGTGGCCCACCGACGGATACATGGGGGAGGCGGCCGGCATGTAGCACAGCTGGAGCGGATAGCGGTGCAGGGTCGCCACTTTCACGCGCGGCTGAGCGGGCAGGAAGCGGGGGAGCTCCGGGATCCACTTCGGCGCGCCTGTCGCCGGTCCGGCCAGCGGAACGGCGGGCAGGCTGGCGCCGATCCGCGAGAAGTCGCCTTGGTAGGCGGCGAAATCATAGCCCGGTGGCCGGCCCGTGACGTGCTGGCCGCTCGGCGTCGTGTACCAGGTGAAGCTGCCGTACAGCTCCGGCTCGTTGCCGAGCTCGAGAGCCTGGATGGAGCCCCGCCCGATGCCCGCGACGAGTGCCCTCGCCTCGGTGTCGGCAACCTGCGCGCTGTCGGCTTCCAACTGGATTCCGAGGATCACCTTCGCGCCGAGATCGTGCGCGAGGGCGGCCGTCACGCCCGCGAACCGGCGACCCAAGCTGTACTTGACGCCGCCCGGCTTGGCCATGCCCGGTACCGGCCACCACGTCCAGTCAGTCGTGTCGCCGCCGATCCGCAGGTTGGGCGCCTGGCCCGGCGAGAGGTTGCGGATCAGGTGCACGAGCACCGGGTTGATCGCTCTGGGATCGGAGCCGGCGTACGCCTCGACCGCGGGATACTCGAGTGACAGGCCGAGGAAGCCGGCCGGGATGGGGCGGCCGCCGGTGCGCTGGCTGACGGTCAGGGTCAGCGCTCCGGGGGGAATCGCCCGCGCCGCCGGTTCGACGCGCAGGGCGGCGCGCTCGTGGGCGCTCGTCCGGTGCGAGCCGCCGCATCCCGCCACGACAGCCGCGGCCAGGATCCCTGCAGCGGCGAGCCCGCCTGCGAGCGAACGGCGGGACACCCTGGGCATCGGAGTCAATGTGTCACACCCGCGCTCCCGTCGTCCCCCGTCAGCGCCGCCGGGACGCTCACGCGGGAAGCGCCGCGACCCCCATCAGCTCCACTTGCGCATCGGGCTCGAACAGCTCGGTCACGCCGAACAGCCCCATCGCCGGGTAGTGGTGGCCGAAATGCTTGCGCCAGACCTGCCCGATCGCCGGCAGCGCATCTTTGTACGCTGCCACGTCGGTAACGAACACCTGCAGCGAGACGAGGTCGGAGGGCTCAGCGCCAGCGGCCTTGAGCGCCACGACCAGGTGACTGGCAGCATGGTCGAACTGCTCGGCCAGGGTCGCGCCGGCGCCGATCTGCCCGGCCAGATGGACGATCGTGCCCGAGGAGATCACCGCATGCGAGAAGCCGCTCGGCTCGCCGAGCTCCGGCGGGTTGACGATCCGGTGGCGGCTCATGCGCGGACAATCCGGGCGGGCTCGCGGTCGTTGCGGCGCGACGAAAATCCGGTCCCCGCCGCGCCGCGTCGCCGACGATACTCGACATGGAACTCCGGAGCAATGTCGGGTATCCTCGCCGCGGAGTCACGGTGACGGAGAGCCCGTACTGGAACCCGAAGACCGAGACCCTCGATCGGGAGCGGCTCGAGGCGCTTCAGCTGGCCAAGCTCCGCCGCCAGTGCGAGTGGGCCGCAGCCCGTAGCCCGTGGTACCGGCGGCGCTTCACCTCCGACGCCTTCGATCCCGGGCAGCTGAACTCCCTGGACGATCTGCGCAGGATTCCGATCCTGACCCGCGATGACTGGATGACCTCCCAGGAGGCCAAGCCACCCTACGGCGAGATCCCGGTGCTCGGAGGGGAGGAAGCGATTCGGGTCCACACCACATCCGGCACCACGGGCCGCGGTCCGCTGCGCGCGCTCGACTCGCGCAAAGACTGGGCGTGGATCGCGGAGATGTGGTGCTACGGGATCTGGGGGTGCGGGATCAGGCCGCTCGACACCGCGTACATCGCCTTCGGGTACGGGTCGTTCATCGGCTTCTGGGGCCTGCATTACGCGATGGAGAAGGTAGGCGTGCTCAACGTACCGGGCGGCGCCCAGACCACCGAGTCGCGCGTGCTCCAGATCGTCGACTTCGGCGCCACCGTGGTTGCGGCCACGCCTACCTACGCGCTCCGGCTCGCGCAGGAGGCCGCGCGCTTGGACATCGACCTGCACGGGTCGGCCGTGTCGCGGTTGATTCTGTCCGGTGAGCCTGCCGGGTCGATCCCCCAGACCAAGGCGCTGATCGAGGAGCTGTGGGGCGCCAAGGCGTTCGACACCGCCGGCATGACCGAGATCGGCACGATCATGGTGTTCGAGTGCGCGCATCAGCCCGGCGGCACGCACATCATCGAAGACCACGTCATCGAGGAGGTGCTCGATCCGGTGACGCTCGAGCCGGTCGGCGTCGGCGAGCGCGGCGAGCGCGTGGTGAGTTCGTTCGGGCGCGGGACGATCCCGCTCCTGCGCTACCGGACCGGCGATCTGGTCTGCCGCGTTCCCGCCTCCGCCTGCAGCTGCGGGCGGGGGTTCGACATCTACGAGGGCGGCATCCTCGGGCGGGTCGATGACATGAAGGTGATCCGCGGGACCAACGTGTACCCGCGGGCAATCGAGGCGATCGTGCGCGAGTATCCCGAAGTCGACGAGTTCCAGACCGTGATCAGCCACGAGGAGATCCGGGACGAGATCACGCTGCGGGTCGAGATGAAGCCCGACTGGCCAGCCGAATCGTGGGGCCAGCTATGCGACTCGCTCCATCGCCGGCTCGGCCATGCCCACGAGGGGCTGAACTTCCGGATCGAGCGGGCCGGCCCCGGCGCGCTGCCACGCTTCGAGCTCAAGGCCAAGCGGATGATCGATCTGCGCGAGTCACCGGTGGCGCCGGTCAAGCCATCGGCCGCGCCCGGGTCCGCGGGGCCGGCACCCATGACCGGCACACCACCGACCCCACCCGCTGGGACGGCGCCCATGACCGGCACGCCACCGACCACGCCCGCGGGAACCGCACCATGACCATCGACCTGTTGGGCGCCGAGCTCACTCCAACCGAACAGCGTCTGCTCGCGGTCTACGAGGAGCTGAAGGCGCTGTGCGCCGAGGAGCTCCCGCCCAACGCCGACGCCGGCGTGCGGGCGTCGCTGGCGTTGATGCACAACGTCGTGACCGGGCTCGCGCTCGAGTACGAGCACCTGACCGACCTCGGGGCGTGAAGCGGTGAGGATCGCGGTGGTCGGCGGGGGGCCGGGCGGACTCTACCTCTCGATCCTGATGCGCAAGATCAGGCCCGACTGCGAGCTCACGCTGTACGAGCGCAACGCGGCCACGGACGCGTTCGGGTTCGGCGTCGTCTTCTCGGACGAGACGCTGACCGTGTTCGAGCATGCCGATCCCGAGACCTACTCGCAGATCGCGGAGCGCTTCACCCGCTGGACCGACATCGACATCCACCATCGGGGTTCGATGACCACGTCCGGAGGTCACGGGTTCTCGGCCATCGGCCGGCGTGAGCTGCTCCGGATCCTCCAGGAACGCGCGCTCTCGCTCGGCGCCGACGTCCGCTTTGAAACGACCGCGCCTCCGATCTCCGAGCTGGGCTGGGCCGACCTGGTGGTCGGCGCGGACGGCGCGTCGAGCGCGGTTCGCGCGGCGCTCGCCGGCGACTTCGTCCCATCGCTCGACCGCCGCCACTGCCGGTACATCTGGCTGGGCACCGACCGGGTCTTCGACGCGTTCAAGTTCTTCATCGCCGAGACCGAGCAGGGCGTGGTCCAGGCTCACGCGTATCCGTACGACGAGGGCATGAGCACGTTCATCGTCGAGATGCACGAGCGGACGTGGGGGCGCCTCGACCTGGGCGAGCTGCCGATCGACGATGCCGTGGCGTGGTCCGAGGAGCTGTTCGCAGATGCGCTCGACGGCCACCGGCTCTACTCCAATAACTCGCGCTGGATCAACTTCATCACCGTGCGCAACGAGCGCTGGTGCGCCGACAACGCGGTCTTGGTCGGGGATGCCGCGCACACCGCGCACTTCTCGATCGGCTCGGGGACGAAGCTCGCGATGGAGGACGCGGTGGCGCTGGCCTGGGCGTGTCGCTCGTTCGGCGATGACCTCGCCGCCGCCACGGCGGCCTACGAGGCGGAGCGCCGGCCGATCGTGGAAAGCACCCAGCGCGCCGCCCAGGCCTCGCTCGAGTGGTTTGAGGGCATCGGCCGCTACGTCGATCAGGAGCGGCTGAGGTTCGCCTTCAACCTGCTCACCCGCAGCCGGCGCGTGACCTACGACAACCTCAGGCTGCGCGACCCCGAGTTCGTGCGCGACGTGCACCCCGACCCCCGGCCGCCGATGTTCACGCCGTTCAAGCTGCGCTCCCTCGAGTTGCCCAACCGTGTGGTGGTCTCGCCGATGGACATGTACTCCGCCGTGGACGGGATGCCGAGCGACTTCCATCTCGTTCACCTGGGATCGCGCGCGCTCGGTGGCGCCGGCCTGGTCATGACCGAGATGCTCTGCGTGTCGGACATCGGCCGGATCACCCCGGGATGCGCCGGCATGTACCGGCCCGAGCACGTCGAGGCGTGGCGGCGGATCGTCTCGTTCGCCCACGAGCACGGCGCCGGCTGCGCGGTCGGGGCGCAGATCGGCCACTCGGGACGCAAGGGCTCGACAAAGCTCATGTGGGACGGGATGGACGAGCCGCTGCCGGACGGCGGTAACTGGGATCTCATCGCCCCCTCGGCGGTCCCGTACGGCCCGCGTAATCAGGTGCCGCGCGAGATGACCCGGGACGACATGGATCTCGTGTGCGCGCAGTTCGTGGCGGCCACGCACGGTGCGATTCAGGCTGGCTTCGATCTGCTCGAGGTGCACATGGCCCACGGCTACCTGCTCTCGAGCTTCCTCTCGCCGCTGGCCAACCTGCGCGACGACGTTTACGG
>JAFASQ010000329.1 GCA_019244395.1 Solirubrobacterales bacterium
ACCACCACGAGCGCCACCAGAACCTTGCGCACACCGGCTATACGCGCCCGCCCCACTCGCAGGTCCATCTGATCTTGTCGGTGGCAGTTCATCGGCAACTCGGACGCCGAGCACGACCCACTGGTACTGATCGCGTAACGACAAAGCCGGGCAGCGGCCCGATCTCCGAGGAGCTTTCGCAAGACGCCCGCATCCCATCGCCCTGGGGTGCCGGGCGCTCCGCCGTTGATGGGCGCTGCAGCGCGACGACATCGCGCCATCTGAACGACGAAGGAGTGGCCACATGGCCCGAAGCGGTCGGATCTCGCTAGGCGATCGCGTCGAAGCAGTAGTCCGCGGCGCGGTCGGCCTGGCTCTCCCTCTGGAGAACCGCGGCGGCCAGCAAACGGCCGCGCTGCGGCTCCGCTAGGAACGCGGGCGCGTCGGTCGTCCAGTCGCAGAGTTGCGAGATGGCCGAGCAGCACGAGCGATGGCTGCTCGTCGGCGGACGCCTCCATCGCCGGGCAGATGCAGAAGAGCTGCTTCGGGTCGTCGTTGCGGACACCTCCTTTCGCGTCGCGACACGAACCTTCGCCCGACTGAACGAGCGACCTGCATCGGGCGGAACTCGGGGACGACGCGGGCTTGATCACCCCGTGGTCGCCAGCGTGACGGCCGAGACGCCCAGTCCGCGCATTGCAGGGAAGTGGCGGGCGGCTCGGGATGCTCGTGCGGGGTGCAGAGCAGGACCCGCGACCACGTTCGAAGCGCTGCTCAGGTGCATGAGGGCTCCTCGCATACCGATGTTGGAACCTGATGGATCATGCCGCAGCAGGCGGTCCGAACCAGGTCGCCAGCGCGTCGGTAAGTCCGAGCTGGGTTCGGTCGCCGACCCAGGCAACGTATCCGTCTGGCCGGATCAACACGGCCGTCGGAGCGGTGACCGCGCCGAGTACCGGAAGCTCCCACAAGCCGGCATATTCAGCATCGATCTGCTGGACCCGGGCAGCCCATGCAGTGATGTCAAAGCCACCCGGTTCGGCGAGGTTGAGCAGCACCGAGCAGCCGGCGTGTAGTAGTTCGAAGACACGCATCGGACCGTCGGGGGTCACGAGGTCCAGATCGGGCATCCGGCGCCCGAGCAGGGGGTGTCCGTCCCCCAGGTCGTAGTGGATGTCGAGGCCGGAGACGATCCCTACGAGCCGTTTGCGGGGCTCGTCCATGCTCGCCAGCTCCGAGGCAATATCGACCAGCGCCTGTGTGCGCTCGTCCTGGCGTTGGAGTGCCGTCAGAGCCATCGTGTGCTTGAGCCAGCGGGCAGCGACCGGGTGACGCTCGTCGTGGTACGTGTCCAGGAGGCTCTCCGGGGAGGTCCCCCTGACGACCTGCGCGAGCTTCCATCCCAGGTTCACGGCGTCCTGCACCCCGAGGCCGAGTCCCTGCCCACCGACCGGGTAATGGACGTGCGCCGAGTCGCCAGCCAGTAGGACTCGTCCCGCGCGGTAGGCCGCGGCCTGGCGAGTCGCGTCGCTGAACCTGGAGATCGACGAGGGATTGTGGATTTCGAAGTCGGTGCCGTACACGGTGATGAGCGCCTCGCTGAGATCGCGCAGGGTAGGTTCGGTCGTGGATCCGACGCGCGGTTCAGTCACCATCACGCGTATCGGCCCGGAATCGCTGTAGACCACCTCGCCGTCGCGGATCTCGTAGTCCAGCCTGCTGAGCCCGTGGACGCCGATCGCATCGCGCCGCATCCCCAATGGTGGCGCCTCGATCATGTCGACCTCGGCAATCAGGTGGCTGATCGTTGCACCCCATCCGGGGAAGTCGATGCCGGCCGCCTTGCGGATTACGCTGCGTCCTCCATCGCACCCGACGAGATACTGCGCCCGCAAGCGCCCGCCGTCGGACCGCTCGACGTCGACCCCAGTGTCATCCTGTGCGAAGCCCGTCACCTCGCATCCGTAGTAGATGTCCACCGGCAATTCGGCGATCCAGGAGGCCAGGATCCGCTCGATCTTGCTCTGCCAGAGCCCGAGCGTATATGGGTGACGTGTCGGGAGGTCGCTCATGTTCAAAGCGGCCCTGCCGAAGTTCGTGACCTGAACCACCTGGCCCTCCGCCAGGAACCGATCCGCGATCCCGCGCTGATCGAGCACTTCAATCGTGCGCGAGTGAAATCCGCCAGCGCGCGAGCCGGCCAGAGCGTGATCGGGGCGCCGCTCGACGACCGCGACATCCACTTTTGCCAGCGCCAACTCAGCTGCCAGCATCATTCCCGTTGGGCCTCCTCCAACGATCACGACCGCATGCTCGGTTCGTCGCATTTCGCTCCTCTGTCCGCTGGCTCTGATCTGCGGCGGGGTATTATGCGCCGCGACTCAGAGCCTCATGAGAGTCTCGCGTGCGGTGTAAACTGGAAGTGGAGAGGAGCGGGGGGCTGTCTCGTCGCACGGTATGACGGAAGCAGCTTCCGCCTCCGACGCTTGGCTAGCAGGGGGATGGTCGAGCGGCTCATCGCGACGTCCCCGTTGCCCTACGACCGAGACCAGCAGACCCCGGCTGCGGCGCCGCGCACGCCGACTGCCCTGCTGGCCGCGCGGAAAGGAGGACGCCCGGGTTCGACGTTCAGTTGCTCGTCGACCAGCGAGAGCAGGACGGCGGCGAGCCTAACAGTCCGGCAAGCGAGGTGCTAGGCGCCGTAAGGCTGCTCGAGGATCTCGTAGAGAAGTCGGGCTGGGGCGTCCTCCGCGAGGAGGTGCCCGGCGTTGTCCTCCCAGGACAACGGCGCATTGGGGATGCGTTCGGCGATCCAGTGGGCGTAGTCAGGAGGGACGATGCGATCCTGGCGGCCCCAGAGGATGCGGACCGGGATCGAGATGCCGCCGAGCAGATGCTCGTACTCCGCGGTGTCGGCTTGGCGCAGCTGGCTGTACTGCCGGTAGTACGCGGCTTGCCCGTCGGCGCCAACCCAAGGGGCGAGCAGTTCGTCGAGCACGCCGGGTCGAAACCCTTGCTGGGTCGCGTTCTGCATGTGTGCCGCGACAAGCGCGCGATGCGCGTAGCCCGGTAGCGCCTGGAACACCTCGGTGTGTTCGAGCATCAGCGCGAACAGTCCCCGCTCCCAGTGCCCGCCGGTCACCGCGTCGAAGAGAAGAAGGTCCGCGAACGCGGCTCGTTCAAGCAGCAGGGCGCGTAAAGCGATCGCGCCGCCGATGTCGGTCGCGACCACACTCGGCGTGTCGAGGTCCCAGTGCTCGAGCAGACGCGCGAGTCTGCGGGCCTGCGCCGCGATGCTCAGATCCTGGCCCTCACGCTTCTCGGACTGCCCGTAGCCGAGATGGTCGAAGAGATACACCCTGCGGCGCTCGGAGAGCGCCGGCACGATGCCGGCAAAGATCCGCGACGAATACGGCGTCCCGTGCACGAGCACGATCGGCGCTCCGGCGCCGACGTGCGCCCATCGGATCGCACCCTCCTCATCATCGAAACGCTCGTGAAGCGAGTTCACAATGACCCTCCGGACGCGGGCACCGACAGCCTATGAGTTCGCGTGACCGGACGACACCCCGCCGTCGT
>JAFASQ010000362.1 GCA_019244395.1 Solirubrobacterales bacterium
GCGATCGCCTACAGCGTTGGCCGTTCCCCTTTAATCCTCGCGAACGACGCGCGCGGTCTCGACGAGATCAGCGGCGGCCGGCTCGTACTCGGCTTGGGCACTGGCACCAAGGGGATGCAGATCGGCTGGCACGGCGTCAGGGATCCCGAATCGCCTGCGCTGCGTCTGGAAGAACTGGTGCCGCTTCTGCGCCGCATCTGGAAGCTCCACGAGGGACCGGTCAAGCACGAGGGCCGCTTCTACTCGATGAACCTCACCCCGACCGCCGAGGTTCTCCCTCCGCTGCGCGAGCGAATCCCGATCTACACCGCCGGTGTGAACCGGCGAATGATCGAGACCGCCGGCCGGGTGTCAGACGGATTGGTGTGCCATCCCACCTTCAGCTCCCGATACGTTCATGAGGTCGTCCGCCCCGCTATCGCGGAAGGCGCCGCTCGGACTCGACGAGATCCGGGCGAGGTCGAGATCGTCGGGATGCTGCTCTGCTCGGTCAACGATGACGAGGAGACCGCGCGTCGCGAGGTCGCCGCACAAATCGCCTTCTACGCCGCGCCGAAGGCCTATACACCGATGTTCGAAGCCAGCGGCTTCGCCCGCGAAGCCGAGAACATCCGCCAAGCTTTCGCCGCTCGCGACCACGCCGCGATGGTCGACGCCGTCAGCGATGAGATGCTCGACCTGATCGGCGTGGCCGGCACCCCCGCCCAGGTCCGCGCCGGCATCGCCCGACGCGAAGAGGACTTTGACCACGTCGCGCTCTACTCGCCGAGCTTCACCATGCGCGTGGAGCGAGTCCAACAGAACACCCTCGACCTTATCCGGTTAGGTGCGCCGGGCAAACGGCAACCCACCATCGCCTAGCGCACGAGGGTCGGTTCAGTGCCGACGCGAACAATCTTCCGCTCGTAGCGGGGGTCCCCCCCGGATGGCGCGGGAGTTGCAATCACGGGAGGAGCTGCCACCGGGGATGTTGGTGGCGCAGGCGATCGCGGCGAAGGCGATCGAGCAGAAGGCGATTGAGCTCTCGCCGGCGGCGTAGTAGATCGCCTTCGCGCGAGGCTCGCGTGCTCGCGGCCTGCGCGACAGCCCCGAACCCGGCTGCCTGCGGTAGGCTGGTTCACTTCCTCCAATGCCTAGTCTCGAAGGCAGGGTCGCGATCGTCACCGGCGGCCGCCGCGGGATCGGCCGCGCGATCGTCGACGGACTCGCCGCCGAGGGTGCAAGGATCGCGATCCTCGACGTGGTCGGAGCCGAGGAGGCGGCAGCCGCGTACGACGGCGGCCTCGGCGTCGCCGGCGACGTCTCCTCCGAGCTGGACAGCGCCCGGATGGTCGACGCGGTCGCGTCGCACTTCGGCCGCATCGACATACTGGTCAACAACGCGGCGATCTTCGCGTCGCTGAAGATGAAGCCGTTCACCGAGATCGCGCTCGATGAGTGGAGGCGAGTCCTCGAAGTGAACGTCGATGGCGTATTTCTCATGTGCCGCGCTGTCGTGCCGCACCTGCGCCGGCAGGGCGGGGGGAAGATCGTGAACATCTCGTCAGGCACGTTCTTCAGAGGAGTCCCCTTCATGCTCCACTATGTGACGAGCAAGGCCGCGGTGATCGGTTTGACCCGCGCGCTGGCGCGCGAGCTTGGCCCGGACCAGATCTGCGTCAACGCGATCGCGCCCGGCTACACGATCACCGAGGCGACGCTTGAGCAAGACGAGGCACACTTGCACGTCGGGGCGGTTTCGGTCGATGCGCGCGCTCTGCGGCGTGAACAACGACCAGAGGATCTTGTCGGCTCCGCCCTCTTCCTGTGCGGCCCAGGATCCAACTTCGTCACCGGACAGACCTTCGCGGTCGACGGCGGTGCCCACTTCCAATAGGGCGTGCTGGTAGGGCGATGACCGCCTGCGCGCGCAGGCTGTGATCTCCGAAGCCATTTGTGTAGGGGTTTAGGCGGCGGGTAGAACGCCAGCACATGGCGGCCACCCGTTCAGACCCCGGTTCCGGCGTCGTGCCCGCCCCGGAAACGCGCCGCCTGGCCCGCGGCGCCCTGAGCAGCGTGGACGTCGCGGTCAGCACGATGGCCAACATCGGGCCGGCCATGAGCTTCTTCTTCGGCTTTGGCACCATCGTGGCAGCAGCGGGCGTGGCCTCCCCGCTGACGATCGTGGCCGCGGCGATCGCCATCGCGCTGCTCGGCAACACGCTGACCCAGTTCTCGAAGTCGCAACCGTCCGCGGGCTCGTTCGTGACCTTTATCGGGCGCACGTTCGGTCCGTGGTCCGCGATCGTGGCCGCCATCGTGCTGATCGCCGGCTACATCGTCGCTGTGGCCGCGGTGGTAGCGATCTCCGGCGGGTGGGCGCACACGATCCTGCTCAAGTACCTGAGCATCTCGATCCCCTGGCAGCTGCTGACCGCCGTCTTCTGCGCCGGAGCGTTGTACCTGGTGATCAGCGGTGTGAAGCCCACGACGACGGTGGCCGGACTGTTCTTCATCTTCGAGATGGGCCTGCTCGCCGTGGTGGCCGTCTTCCTGCTGATCGAGCACGGCGGCTCACTCAACCTGCACCCGTTCGACCCCGGACGCTTGCGCAACGGCTTCTCCGGGTTGTCGCTCGGATTCCCGCTGGCGGTGTACCTGTTCGTCGGCTGGGAGAACTCGGCTCCGCTCGCCGAAGAGAGCACCGATCCCCGCAGCAACGTCGGCAAGGCAGTGTTCTCGAGCGTGGCGTTAATGGCGTTTACCTACATCCTGCTCGCCTACGTAACCATGGTCGCCTTCCACGAGAACGTGAAATCGATCGCCGGCTCGAGTGTTCCCTACGTCGACGCTGCCCAGAGTGTGGCCGGGGCGCTCGCCTTTTTCGCCTACCTGGCCGGCTTCACGTCGATCATCGGCTCCTTGTTGGCCGCCACCAACTCGCAGTCGCGGATCATCTTCAGCTCCGCTCGCGAAGGGCTGCTGCCCAGCCCGATCGCCAGCGTGACTGAGCGGACCCGCACACCCTGGGCCAGCCTCGTGGTCTACGTAGTGCTTGCCCTCGGGCTCACATACGTGTTCGGTTGGAGCACCGACCCGGTGACGTTCTTCGGCGAGATCGCCACCCTGGGCACGATCCTGATCGCCCTTATCTACCTCGTGGCCAATGTGGCCCTGCCCTTTTACTACCGGCGCTTTCACCGTGACGAGTTCTCGCCAGTGCGACACCTGCTTCTGCCGGCGCTCGGCGCGCTCGCCATCGGGTATCCCCTCTACGAGCTGGTCAAGCCCGGCCAGCCGCCGCCGTTCAGCCGCTACCCGCTGATCGCGGCCGGGGTCTTGGTGGTGGCCGCCGTGTACGGCGCGTTCCTGAACCGCCGCGACCGCACGCTGGGCGAGCGCATCGGCTCGGTCATCGCCGACGCCGACTGAGCGCCTCAGGTCTCGCCGTCGTAATACTCGACGTGGCCGTCGGCGCGCCGGAGCATCACCTTGTCGTCGTCGTTGCCAGGCCACACGCCAATCTTGTCGCTGTCAGGATAGACGGCGACGGCGGGCTCGCGGGCGCTAGAAAACATCAGCAACCGGGCGGTCACGTCGCCGTGGTTGGTGAGCTTGTGTGCGCCTTCAGGGCCAGGCGCGAAGCGGACGAGGTCGCCTTTGGCCAGCTTGTCTTCGCGGTTCGGGACGCGTAGGTCGAGCTCCCCGTCGAGCAGTAGCAGCCACTCCTCCTCGAACTCGTAGTGGTACGGGCACAGGCTCTGGCCAGCCGGGACCTCGTAGAGCTTGACGGCCAGCGCCTCGCCGCCGACGCACTCGCCCACCCGCGCGACCCCTGATTGGTAGCCCGGCGGGTCTCTGTCGTCGTACTCGAATTCGGTGATGAACACATTCGCGCGGCTCATCGGTCGATCATCGCACGTTCAACATCGAGTCGCTCGATGGTGATCGAGCCGGCCCGCGTCCTGATGTTTGCTGAGCAGACGCTCGATGATCGGCCTCGTCGGTGACGGGTCCGACTTCGTCCAGGCGTCTGGCCGAGGACGTCAAGAAGCGCAGCTACTCGCCGCCGGTCATGCGTCGGACGGCGGACTCGATCCCAGCGCCCGCCGCCTCGACCTGCTCCATATACAACCGCGCCCACGAGATCCGTCCCTCACTCACGCCGCACACAATCACACCGACCATGTCAAGCGGGGTCCCGTCCGACTGCGTTCCCTGCCAATGCCACTCGCTCCAGACGGCCTCACCGTCGGTCGTAGAGCGCAGGAGCTCCGAGCGGAAGTCAGGCACCCCCTCGAACACCGAGGACCAGTTGCTTCGCACCTGGTCGCGCCCTCGGAACGTTCGATCGGGATGCGCGGGCTGCTCGCTCTGATACTCCTCCTGAAAGCAATCAAGAAACGCCTCCAGGTCGTGCGCGTTCATCGCGGCATCGAGGCGCTCCACAACCAACCCCGAACCGTCCTCTCCGCCCACCCTCATGAGCGCAGTCTAGATCGATGCCCCTCCGACCGGGCACTTGATTGGGAGGGACAACCCCACACGTAAGTCGGGAGCGCAGACGTTCGATGCGCGGCGGCCGGAGCAGCAGGCGACAGTACGGGGTGCAGCTCGTCGGTCTTCGGCCTAGGCGAAGGCGGGGATCTCGGTGATCGCACGCCCCATGATGAGGGTGTGGACCTCGTCGGTGCCCTCATAGGTGCGGACGGCCTCAAGGTTATTGGCGTGGCGCATCGGCGTGTAGTCGAGCGTGATTCCGTTTCCACCGAGCAGTGTCCGGGCTTCACGGCAGATCGCGATCGCCTCGCGCACGTTATTGAGCTTTCCGAAGGAGATCTGCTCGGGGCGCAGAGTGCCGGCATCCTTCTGGCGCCCTGTGTGGACGGCCACGAGCAGGCCCTTCTGGATCTCCAGGACCATGTCAACGAGCTTCTGTTGGGTGAGCTGGAAGCTCGCGATCGGCCTGTCGAACTGGCGGCGCCGCAGGGCATAAGCGAGCGCTACCTCGTAGGAGTCGCGGGCGGCCCCAAGCGCGCCCCACATGATCCCGTAGCGGGCCTCGTTGAGACAGGCCAACGGGCCCCTGAGGCCGGTCGCGTCGGGCAGGAGGCTCTCGCTTCCCAGCCGCACTCCGTCCAGCGCGATGTCGCACTGGATCGACGCGCGCATCCCAAGCTTTGGCTCGATCACGGTAGAGGTGAATCCGGGGGTCGAGGTCGGCACGAGAAAGCCGCGGATTCCGTCCTCGGTCTTGGCCCATATGACCGCGATATCGGCGATCGAGGCAAGCCCGATCCAACGTTTGGCGCCGTCCAGCACCCACTCGTCCCCGTCGAGCCGAGCGAGCGTTTGCATCTGCGCGGGATCGCTGCCGGCCTCCGGTTCGGTCAGACCAAAGCACCCGATCAGCTCGCCCTTCGCCATGCCCGGCAGCCATCGCTCCTTCTGCGCCTTAGATCCGAACTTGTGGATCGCGCTCATCGTCAGCGACCCCTGGACACTCGCGAACGTACGCAGCCCCGAGTCGCCCGCCTCGAGCTCCAACATCGCCAGCCCATACTCCACCGCGCTGCGCCCAGCGCACCCGTAGCCGTCGAGATGCATGCCGAGCACACGGAGCTCGCCCAACTCCCGAGCCAGCTCACGCGGGAAATGGGCGGCTTCATACCAGGCGTTGATGTTCGGCCGGATCCGCGCGTCCACGAATCCCCGGACCTGGTCTCGCAGCTCGAGCTCTTCGGCCGCGAACAGACTGTCCACGTTTAGGTAATCGACCGCGATAGCGGCAATTCCATCAGTCGACTTGGTCATCGTAAGGCTCCTTGATTCCCGATCTCTCGACGACGCTGCAAGCCGGCTCGAGCGCAACGCGTGATGCCGCATTGTCCCGAAGCACCTAAGGCCCGCCGTCAGCCGGTATTGCGCATGCCCGCAGCGATGCCGTTGATCGTCAACAGGAGCGGCCGCTCCGCGTCGCCGTCGCCGGCGCGCGTGCGCCCAAGCAGGTCGATCTGAATGTAGGACAACGGGTCCGTCCACGGGTTGCGGTGCGAGAGGCGCGTCATCAGGGCGGGTGTGCTCTGGAGCAGCGCGTCCGTGCCGGAGATGTCGAGCACGGTCCGCACGACTCGATCGTGTTCGGCGCGGATCGGTTCCCAAAGCTCGCGGGCGGGATCGTCGCCGAGGAGCTCGAGGTATCGCTCGGCAATGGCGAGGTCGCTCTTGAACAGCGACATCTCGAGCGTCGAACAAAGCATCGCGAAGAACGGCCAACGGTCGGTCATCTCGCGCTGCAGCTCGCGGTCGCCTTCTTCGAGCGCTGTGCCGGCCCCGTACCAGGCGGGGAGCAGTAGGCGGTTCTGCATCCAGGCGAACACCCACGGGATCGCCCGGAGCTCGCCCACAGCCCAGGTGCCCGAGCGCGAAGCCGGACGTGATCCGATGTTGAGCTTGGTGAGCGCATCGAGCGGCGAGGCTAGGTCGAGCAGGGCGGCGAACCGCTCGTCCTCATAGATCAAGGCCCGGTATATGACCCGCGACCGGTCGGCGAACCGCTGGGCCTCGGCGCGGTAGCGGTCGGGCACCTCGCGGGCGCTCGCGAGGGTCGCGAGCAGCACCCCCGACAACGTTTGCTCGAGCGAGCGCAGCGCCAGCTCAGGGTGGGAATACCGTTGGGAGATCACCTCGCCCTGCTCGGTGATCCGCATCCGCCCGCGGATCGATCCGCTCGGCTGCGCCAGGATCGCACGGTGGGTCCGCGCGCCGCCTCTCGAAGTCGAGCCGCCTCGGCCGTGGAAGAACCGCAGCTCGATTCCACGCGCATCGGCGTCGGCTAACAGCCGCTCCTGCGCCGAGTACAGCTCCCACTGGCTGGCCAGGAACCCTCCGTCCTTGGCGGAGTCCGAGTAGCCGAGCATGATCTCCTGGCGGTGCGAGCACGCCGCCAGCTGCGCGGCGTACATCGGTTGCTCGTAAAGCGTGGCCATTGTCGTCTGCGCCCGGTCGAGATCCTCGACGGTCTCGAACAGCGGAACTAGCGGCAGCGTTGGCAGCTGTCCAAGTCCGATTCCCGCGCGGCGCATCAGCACGAGCGCGGCCAGAACGTCGGATGGACGCTCGACCATCGAAATGATCACGCTGCCGAGTGCCTGCGGTCCGTACTCGCGGAGGCCCGTCGCAATCGCCGCGAAGACGTCCGGAGTCTGCCCGGCGCCGTACTCGAGCACTGCGGTGAGTCGGTTTGTCCGCTCGTCTTCCTGCGCAGCGGCAAAACCGATGCCCAGCAGCTCGATCGCCGAGCGCAAGTCGTGCGCCGACAGCCGGACGTCGAGCGCTGCGAGATGGAATCCGAACGTTCGCACTTGACACAGCAGCCTTGCCAGCGCCCCATCCGCGACCCGCCGTGAGCTCGACGACTCGCGGAGCAGCTCGAGATCTTGCTCGAGTTGCCGGGGCTCGCGGTAACCGTGCGGCAGCCCGCGCAGCGCGCCGTCGAGGCGCGCCGACATGAACGACAACTTGCGGCGAAACGGCTCCTGCTGGTTGCCTGGCCGGCGGGACGCCACATCTGGCATTTCCTCGCCGTCTGCGACGAGTGAGGCGTCGAGCGCGGGCGAGACGAACAGCCGTTGCTCCGATTGGGAGAACCGCTCGGCGAGCCTGTCCACGCGCGCGCGCAGAAGTCGCAGCGCGGTTATGCGGTGCAGGCGGAGCGTGCGAGCCACCGAGTCCGGGGTGACCTCCGGGTTGCCGTCCATGTCGCCGCCCGCCCAGCTGCCGAACCGAATCGCTGGAACGCTTGGGGGCCACGACCGCTCGAACGAACGCGAGATTTCGGCCTCGAGGCGCGGTGTCGCATCGAACAGCACTGCCTCGAAGAAAAACAGGATTCGGCGCACCTCGTCGTCGACCACGGGGCGCACGTGCCGGACCGCGTCGGTCTGCCACCAAACCGTCAGGACCTCGCGCAACTCGCCCTCAATCTCGCGCCGCTGGGTACGGCCAAGTCGCGGGTCATCGAGGCGCTCCATCGCCCGCCACACCGCCTGCTGATGGTCGAACACGGACCGTCGCGTCGCCTCCGTCGGATGCGCGGTCATCGTGAGTCGCACGTCGAGCCGGCGAAGCGCCTCGGCCACCTCGGCGGGCGGATGCTGGACCGCCACGCCCGCCGCGGCCGCCAGCGACTCGCGCTGCGGAGCGCTCGTGTCGGAGTCGTAGTGCCGCCGGCGGCGCAGTCTCTCCAACTCCTCTGCGATGTTGGCCAGCTGCAGCTGGATCGAGCAGGCGCGTACGAACGGCTCGAGCGCACCATCGGCCTGAGCGTGGACGAACCGAGCCAACGTACCGGCTGCTCCGACATCGCCGCCACGGACCCGCGCCGCGGTATCGCGCAACCAGAACACCCGGTCGCGGAAAGCGCGACCCTCCTGCTCTTCGAGCACGTCGCCGAGCAGCGCCTCAAGCACCGCTGTGTCTCGATCAAGCGAGTCACTCACCGCACAGAAGCGCGCCGACGCAACGCTGGCCGGAATGGCTCGCCGTCTGGAGCGCCGCGACTCTGTCGCGTGTCCCGTCGCCCGGCCACGCAAATCACAGGCGGCTCGCGCAGATCCTCAGCACCCATCGCATCGCACATGTCAGGCTTAAAGATCGCAAAGACCCCTCGGGGGATAACTCCCGGTGCTGAGTTCACTCGCAGCCGCGCATCCGTGGCGCTGGTCATCGCCGAATGGCGCCGGCCGCCACGCCTCGTTCTCGTAGGGCGGGATGAGAAACGGCCGTATATAACGGACGTGTCTCATCCCGGCTCGGTGGGACGACCGTGCCGGTCGTCATTGAGGATCTCCGCTCGCGGTGTGGGCGGGCCTGGGTCGCTGCCGACGGGCTGTGGTCAGGTCGTGGTCGAGGTGAACATGCGGCCTATGCGAGCGAGTCCCGGCGCTGGCTAGTGGATCGATCACCAGATGGCTTTGAGACCGTTCGTGGTCGCCGCGGGGGTGTGATGGGTGGCTCCGGCGCGTCTGTCCGTGTTTGGCGGCCAGACGGTCGTGGAAGCGCGCGACCTGGACGACGCGCAGGGCGTGCTCGCCGGCGGCGGCGATCTCGCCGGTGTGGTCGACGACGACGACGTCGAAGCGCACGGATCGTCCCTCCAACGCGGTCAGGCGAGCCTCGGCCACCAGTGCGGTCCCGGGTGGGCTGGGGGCGCTGTGGCGCATGTTGATCAGAGTGCCGACGGTCACCTCGCCGTCTTCCAGGTAGGGGTAGACGGCGGCCATGCAGGGGGCCTCCATCAGGCCGACCATGAATCCGGTGGCGAACACGGGCTGGCCGCGGCGGAACTCGGCCAGCGCGGGCAGCAGGTCGGGCACGGTCTGGTGGACGGGCACCGTGTAACGCAGGACATGAACTCCGCCGATCTTTAGGCCCGGCCTCATGATCGCGGCTCCCGCGGCGGCGGCGGGGAGGTCTCGCCGGCGGTGGGTTGGATGAGGCGGCTAGCCAGGCCGCGGCCGGTCGCGCTCGCGCGCGCGCACAGCGCGATTGTCGAATGGATCTGCATGAAGAGATCGCCCCCGTGGATTTCGTTTTGCTGGCGCCCCATGTGCGCCGCAACTGCCCTAACAGCCCTATAAGACGCAGCCCTCGCCCGGCGTATTCCATCGACCGGGCAATCTCTTCGCAGTCGGACCTCCCTCCGGGCCCAGAAGCCCGTGTGACGTCGCCGACTGGGTGCCGAGATTCAGCAGAACGAGGCGCGTCGCGAGCGGGGTGAGCGGGACGGCCGACCGCCTGTTGCGCCGCCCGAGCCTGCGGGCCGGGGGATGCCAGGTGGGCTATGCGCCAGCAATGTGCGACTCGACCATTGTGGCGGCGGTAGCGGTGGCTGCGGCGGCGGTAGCGGTAGCGGTGGCTGCGGCGGCGGCGGTGGCTGTGGCGGCGGCGGCGGCAGCGGCTGACGCTTCGACAGGGCTGGGGCGACAGTTCTGCAGTAACGGCTGATCAGGGTAGGACCTCGTTCCGACGCCGGCGAGCCCGTGACACGACTCATGCTTCCGGGCACGTCTGGCCATCTCGCTCTCCTCAGCGGGTGAGCCGCTGAGGCGACCGTCCACAGCGCTGGCTGGCTGGCGTTAGCCTGCGTTCGCGATGGCTGACCAAGCACGGCGCGGACCGGGTGCAGCGGCGGAGCCGCGGCGGCTGCGAGCGCGACTGGTCAAGCATCTGCGCGCCGGTGGGATGCTGCGAACGGACGCGGTGGCGGCTGCGTTCTCCGCGGTGCCGCGGGAGCTGTTCGTTGCCGGTGTCACGGCCGAGCAGGGGATCGAGGCGGTCTACCGCGACGAACCGCACGTGATCAAGAAGGACCTCGAAGGCCGCCCTCTGAGCTCCTCGTCGCAGCCGGGGATCATGGCCCAGATGCTTGACCGGCTTGACCTCCGGCCGGGTCACCGCGTCCTGGAGATCGGAGCCGGCAGCGGCTACAACGCGGCGCTCATGTCACGTCTGGTCGGGCCGAGCGGCCGGATCACTAGCGTCGATATCGATCCGCAGATCGCGGGCGACGCTCGGCGGGCGCTCCAG
>JAFASQ010000444.1 GCA_019244395.1 Solirubrobacterales bacterium
GGACACCGGTGCGATGCTATGGACTACTGCGGCGCGCTGGCGATCTCGTCATTCAGCTCGACCCGCACTCGAGCCGCGCCCCGAGGCGCCGCGACGCGCCCAGATCGCAAAGCGCTAAGTGAACTCGCGAGGACCGGGTGCCCTCCCCGTCCGGTTAACGTTCGGCAACTGCGACGTACTTGCCGCGCGCGATGACGCTCTCGAGGCCGCGAGGGTCGAGTGTTCGATCGGCCTACGGCCACACCGACCATGAGCTGGGGACTGTTGCTAGTACCCTGAACGTCATGTCCGCTGAGCCTGTGATGACGGTCGAGGAACTGGCCGAAGCGTTGTGCCACGCTCCGCCGCCGACGCCAGATGAGGTGACGATCCTCCGGGATGGCCGCCGCATCGACTCGCGCGAGAGCGCGATGGCATGGCTCGCCGATCTGGCCGCCGAGCGCGCCGGCGCCGATGCCGGCGACCGATAGCTCCTCTCCTCGTCACGACCTGATTCGTCTCGTCGAGGTTCTCGACAGCCACCAGGTTGAGTACCTCCTCGTCGGTGGTGCGGCCGCTCGGGCCTACGGGGCCAAGCGGCCGACCGAAGACGCTGACTGCGTAGTGCGCCGAGAGCGCGCCAACCTCGATCGGCTCGCGGGGGCCATGCGTGAGCTGAACGCCCGCCTGAGGGTCCACGGCATGACCGACGATGAGGCACGCCAGCTCCCGGTCCAACTCGACGGCAAGATGCTCGCCAGCGCGGAGATCTCCACGTGGATGACGGACGCCGGCGGACTGGACGTTCTCTCAGGCCTCACAGGCGCCGACGGCAGTCTGCTGCCCTACGAGGACCTGGTCGCGCGAGCAACGGTCATCCGAGGGGCCGGTTTCGCGATCCGGGCGGCGGCTCTGCAGGACATCATCACGGCCAAGGAGCACGCCGACCGACCCAAAGACCGCGACGCGTTGCCCGAGTTGCGCACCCTGCGCGATGCCGCCTCGTGACATCACCACAATCCCAGCCGCCCGGAGAGTGTGGCACTCGACGGGCCGCTTGCGCAGGCGTTGCGCAACAGTTCGGCGGTCGCGGTGGCGCTCTCGCCCTGGACGTCCAAAGGGGCGGAGATGCAGGTCGCGCCGCGCTCGCGCAATGCCTGGCCGAACAGCAGTCGAGCGTTCGCCCCCGGGCGCCGATTGTCGTTGTGTGAGATCGCCACCAGGTTGAGGGTACAGACGATCGAGCTGACACGCTCGGCTCCGGACCGCAGTGAGCTTTGCAACTTGGGCGAATGAGTTGCGCTCGGGGGCCACCAAGCGTAGGCGGTATCGATGATCGACTGGTGCCGCCGCGGGATGGATGAGTTGGTAGGTGTGGCGAGGGAGGGCGCCTGACATGTAGGCAATCGTGTTCGTCCTGGACCCACGGTCCGCCTAACGTACCGCGGCCGTGATGGTCGCTTGACGTATCGATGGCATCCCGTTTGCGCGGACACTTCACCCCGGGTCGTGGTGCTGGGACACGGTCGGCGTCCCAGCACCGCTGCGCGGGCGGTCAGCCTATCGAGATGCTGCGGTGGCAGCCGGCGAGTGTTATCAGTGCCGGTCCGTCGGATTTCGCGTGGATCCTGACGCCACAGTTGAGCCGGGCGCGTTGGATGTTGACGGTGACGGCACCGACGTTGGTCAGCGTGAGGTCGAGCTCGTTGCTGGCCTGGATCGGCTGCGGATTCTGCCAGGTGCGAATCTGGCCCTTGAACACGAATGGCCTGCTGCTTCCGGAGGTGTCCTGCGGCGGGTTTGGCTGCGGATCGGCTAGTCCGAAGCCGTGCGAGAACGCGTTCACGGTGCCGAGCTCCGGACCCTGCGGACCGGTTGCGTTCCGCAGCTGTATGCCCGAGAGCCAGTAGACGTGGTTGGAGGTCAGGCCCCATTTCGGTTCGTTCATGGCCTCGTTCAGCACCCTGGTCACGTGTGGCGGGTTGGGGTTCACCTTGGCGTCGCCCAGGAAGTCCGCGGACTCCTGGAAGGTCGGGTAATAGGGGCCGTGCCCGCCGGTGTACTCCCGCCAGTCGTAGCGATACCCGAGCGCGTACAGGCGTGCGAACACCTCCAGCTTGCTACTGGTGACGCACAGCGTGTCTGCGTTGGCGTTGGCCGACAGGATCGGGACGTTGCGGAACGACGGGACCGGGTTGATGATCTCAGCGTCCGGGCCGCTGATGGATGGAGTCGGTTCGCCCGGCCAGCCCGTCTCGGCGCTCACGCATCCGATGTCGGGCAGCGCCCGCGCGAATAGGTCGGGGTACTGGGCCAGCAGCTTGTAGGTGCCGTACCCGCCCATCGACCAGCCCGAGATGGCGTTGTAGGTGGGATCGAGGTTGAAGTGCCGCGCGACATCGGCCAATGCCTCGAACACGTCGGCACCGCCCTCGCTCCAGTACCACCCGCATGGTATGCGTCCCTCTGGGGTGAGGACCACCGAGCCCGTGGCCCGATCGGCCAAGGCCTGGTCGTCGGGCGGGCCTTGGTTGTAGTTCCCGCCGCAGTAGTGCAGGTTCAACGTCAGGCCGTACCCGCTCGGCGGCGCCGGCTTGTCGGGCACATACAACGCGTACGGCTGCAACTGGCTGGCGCAATCCGGCGCGCGCGGGCAGGGCTCATGACAATACGTCGTGGGCGGCTGGGGTCCGCGGCCCTGGGCGTCCTCGAAGTGGCTGGCGAAGATGCGGTCCTCATAGCCGTGGGTCGGTACGCCCTCGGGCTGGTCGTCCATGTTGTCGGTCGCGCCTGCCCGCAGCTTGGCGAAGTCGACGTTGGCGGAGAACTGGCTCAGGTCTCCGGACTTCAGCGCGTCGGCCTGGTTGCCGTCTCGCCACGCGCCGGTCTCCCCGAAGCGGAACGCGACGTTGAACAGCGCGCTGCCGGTGGTTCCGTTGGCGCCCGGCTGAGTCGCGGTTGCGGCCCCAGGCACCGGCTGCAGGTACTGGTTGTTAGTGCTGTCCCACAGCCCCGACGCCTCGGCCACGCGGCACCGACACGGTGTCGGTGTTGACCACCGCACTGGGGAGGAAGATCTGGACCTGACGGCGGGTCAGATCCACGCTGGCCGCGGCCCCCGGCGCGTTGAGCTGCTGGCCGCTGGCGGCGTCGGTCACCACCACCGTGGTGCCATGCACGATGACGAAGTACCGAGCCGGTTCCTTCGCTCCCGCGTTGAGCGGCAGTGCGTACGCCACCGACGAGTCGCCGAGCGCGATCGTGGAGGCCACCAGCGACGGGTCAACCATCGCGTTGTAGGTCAGCCGGATCAGCAACCCCGATGAGTACGGCTTGAGCCGGAGCTCGACCAGGTCCGCGGCGTCACCGGCATAGCGCGGATCAGTCGGGTACGTGTAGGTAGATCCGGCGCCCCGGTCGTTGAACAGATAGTCCTGATCGACAAACTCCCCGTCGCGGTAGGCACTCGTACCCGACACCAGGATCGGCGCCGCATGCCAACGGCTGCCCGGAGCGTTCTCCAACTGCGGCGCCCGCGGTGGCGGCGCATATAGGATCGCGGGTCCCGGCCGGGGTGACACAGTGTGTACCGTCAGATGGCGCGAACGTTCCGACGACGACCGGGTAGTCGCACCGACACTCCCAACCGCAGCCAATGCCACCGCCGAGCAGATCACGGTCCCCGTCACCACGCCCAAAATCACTCGCCGTTTCCTTCTACGCCCAAACGCCGCCTTCGCCGAACGATGAGGCTTCATCGCCAGGTACCTCCCTCAGGCCGGGCGCACGGACCCGACCCTGTCGTGACTAGCAAAGCGTCCGCTAAGCGAACAAAACCGACAAACGCCCTCCTATACCTAACAATTTACATCAACATTGGCGAAAGCTTGTGACGGCCGATCCTGCGCGCACCAGAAAGGCGACGCCCCACGGCGCGCGTTGCCACCAGACGACCGTCAGCGGCCTGCCATCGCCCCCCAAGCCGCACGACCTCTGAGTGGCGACAATCGGACCGCCGTTCACGCCGATGCTCCAACGAGCGGACCCAACGCTGTACGAGACCGCTCTCACCACCATCGAGGTCTACTCTGCAACACCTCTCCAGCTACGTGCCACACCAGCCCGGTCGGTACCCCTGCCGGCGGGAGCCAAACAAAGAAGAGATTCGTTCTTGGCACCCGCCGCGTGTCGCCGCGTCGCACGGCGGTGTCCCCGGCGCGCCGAACCGGACCTCCAAGAAGGGCATGCCTCAGCGCTGCGCCGACCGGACCGCGGCCCCCGAGAAGAGCTTGGACCCACGCTCCGGGCAGCGGCTATCTTCCTGCTCCGCGAGAGCCCGCCCGAGGCAGCTCACGAGCTAGGCACGAGCTGCCCCCGACGCCGATCCAGGCCAGACCGCTGCTCAGCCAAGTGCTTGCGCGAGCCACCGTAACGGCGACCTTGCTGATGCTCGGGAAGGGGGCAGCACGTAACGCGGCACCGGCGATGCTCTCGCTCCACCAGGCGAACGGGCCTCCCATGTCGGACGTGACTGTCGCGTTCCTGGGCCTCCCATGTCGGACGTGACTGTCGCGTTCCTGGCGTTGCAGGCACCTCATCGATCGCCACTGTGGCCCTCGGATCGGACGAGGACCACTCGTCTCGCGGCGCGCTCGAGACCGTCGCATCCCCGCGATGGTGCAGAGGTCGGCGCAGCCGGAGTTGGCGCCGATGCCGAAGCACTCCTGCTTCGCGAGGCGGAACACCTGCGACCCGGGAGCAACGTAATGCATGCTCAGGCTCGCAGCCGGCCGCTGCGAGCAAGCGACGGCGCCGGCGCACGACGCGCGGCGGATAGACCAGAGCCGGCCGCGTCGCGCTGTCGCAATCGGAAAAGCAGACGTCCGCCGGCCGGGCACCGGACGAGCGCAACGCCACGTACACGATCACGCCGCCCGGAGCGACGCGACGATCGCATTCGGGTACTGGCGTGAACGCCGCGCTATCGCAAAGGCAATGGACCGCTGAGGGGATTCCCCGGAAGCGATTTCTTGATCGATCGTTGCCCGTGACCGTTGCCCGGCCCTCAGGCGCTGCTGACCGTTTCGCGCTGCACGGTCGAAAGTCCGGGATTTACGGGCCCTTAGCGAGTACCCCCAACCGGATTCGAACCGGTGATCTCCTGCGTGAAAGGCAGTGAGCTCGACGAATCGGCGCCCGGCGGCGGTCAGACTGCAAGCGCGGTCGGGGGCACACGGGCGCTACGCGAGGCGTAGAACGATTCGTGTTACAGTGCCGGCAATGGCTCGGTCAATCCACGTGCGACTCGATGATGCATCGGTAGCGGCTCTGGACGTTGTGCGAGCGTCCGGCATGAGCGACTCCGATGCCGTCCGGACAGCACTTCGCGAAGCCGCCGCGCGTCGACGCGCACGATCGGCGCTGCGTGAAGAGGTGCTTCGTATCGCCGCAGACGACGCCGACCGCGAGGAGATGCGGATCATTCGAGAACAGATGGCCGACCTCGCGCCCGCCACCGACGCTTAGGCGATGGTCCGAGGCGACGTGTTCGATCTACCCCCGCCACGCTCCGCGCGCGGGCGGGAGCAGCGCGGAGCGCGCTACGCCGTGGTCGTGCAAGCCGACGAGTTCCTCCACCTGAGCACAACCATCGTCGCCCCCACATCGACGAGCGCCACAGCCGCAACGTTTCGTCCCGTGATCAGCGTCGGTGGAGAAGACACGCGCGTGTTGGTCGAACAGACAACCGTCGTCGATCCGCGGCGTCTTGGGCAATCGGCGGGGCGACTCAAGGTCCATGAGCTGCTGGCCGTCGACAGCGCCCTGGCCTTGATCCTAGGTCTCTGATCCTCGCTTCACGCGATTGGGCGGGTGAAACGGGCGGCTGGTGTCGGCCTCCGGCGGGGGGTGGCGGCGTCCTATTGTGCGCCGGGGATCCGCGCGGCACTGTAGAAGGCGACGTATCGGTCGATCTCGCCCTCGCGGCTGATCTCGGCGGTAGAGAAGAACGTGCCCCCGGCGGGGATGCCCTCGATGATCCCTTCGACAAACACCCGGCTGTCCCGTTGCCAGAGATTGGTGACGATCTGGCGCGCCGGGCTCGCTCCGCGCTCGGTGGCGAATCCGAGCTCGAGCGCGTCCCGGCCCCGGAAGAGGACGCGCGCGTCCCCGCCCGCATAGGGTGGATGCGAGTAGAGCGTGCCCGCGGCGAAATGCGCCGCGGCATCGCGGAACCTTGACGCCACGAGGTCGGCGAAATATCGCTCGAGGATCGGTCGCCCGTCCGGGACGGATTCGACGTCGTCCAGCGCGCTTGGCGGGACCAGCGGCGCTTGGAGCCACACGAGTCGGGACACCTGGCCACCGGGCCCGTAGGTGAGGCCAGCGAGGCAGGTCTCGGGTTCGGCGTCGCTGTGACGAGCGATCTCCGCCCAGCAGGCCTGGTCCGAGCGCACGGTCGCAACCACCGCGAGGCTCGACGGCGCGAGACGGGCGAGTGCCGCGGTGCTGGCCTCGGCGCCGCTCACCGACTCGATGGCCGCGGTCAGGCCCTGCTCGGAACTGGCGAGCCAGGCCCGTGCGTCGGGGGCCAAGCAGCTTGCAGGCGTCCGGCCCGTCGTCCGGCTTGAGCCCTCTACGAGCGCGAGGACATCCTCGAGGGCATCCAGGCCCGGTGCCTGAAGTGAAGTCATGTAGTCATGCTACAGCGCTGCCGTGCGCCGTCTAGGAGCTCGGGTGTCGCGGAGCTAGCGCGCCGTCGGAAGCCCGAGGGGCGCCGTGAAACTGCGAGGCGCCTTCTGGTACTGCGGCTCGGAGGTCAGGGCGCTGCTGATCGCGTCGGCCGCGCGGATCATGCGCCGACCCTGGCGGCGGACCCTCTGCGCTGTCGGCGTATTCCAGCCCACTGGATTCGCCAGCCGTTCATGGCCTCCGTCGAAGAGATCCAGGGCGATCGTCTCGAGGAAGAATCGGGGCGCGATCATTCGCACCTCGTCCGACGGCTCTCCCCAAGCGAGGGTCTCGAGCTGGTCGACGCACAGATCGAGGATTGCGCGCAACCGCGCCGCGTCCTTCCGACTCGGCAGAGGCTCGTCAAAAGGCCGGTCGAGCTCGGACGCGAGCTGGATGCGCAGCGCGCGAGCAACTTCCCTGGCAACAGCGGATTCAGCGTCACGCCAATCCGTTACTCATCGCGTGTCCGAAAGGCGATGTCTGCATCTCCCTCCCTCTTTTCCCGGCGAGCTGGCTGCGGCGGTGACCTTGCCCCACCGACGGCGGCCGTGGTATTCCCAGAGCCGGATTCAGGTCAAACGGCGCGATGGCCGCCGTCCGGGTCGGACCGCTGACATTCGTTGCAACGGTCCCGCGAGGCGCCTGCGCCTATCATTGCGGCGTTCGTTCGCTCCCGCGAGGAGAGACTTTGCCGCCCACCCGGTCGGGGCCCCCATCCAGCCGAAGCAACTCTGGCGCCGGCGCATCTTCGCGCAGCAAGCGGGAGGAGATCCTGCGGACCGCGACCGCGTACTTCGGCGAGAACGGTTATGAGGCGACCAAGCTCGCCGATGTGGCGGCGGCGGTCGGGATCGGATCGACCGCCCTGTACCACTACTTCGAGTCCAAGCTTCACTGCCTCTACGTCATCATGGCGGACGCCCTCGAGTTCTTCCACAGGGAGTTCGACCGCCAGACGAGCGCACATGACGATTACCTCGACGCGCTGCTCGCGGTGCTCTCCGGCTCGTATGAGTTGAGCGACCAGGACATTCTCCGCAATCGCGTGCTCGTCGCCGAACTGGGGCTCATGGGTGTTCCGAGGACGTCTCCTCGCGAGGAGGAGGCCCGCACGCTCGCGCGCTCTCGGATCCGGGACGTCGAGTTCGCCTGGGCCACGTTCCTCGTGCGTGGCATGGAGCAGGGAATCGTGCCCGAGGCCGACCCCCGTCTTCTCACTCGTGCGCTCCTCGGTCTATACAACAGCATCTGGCACTGGTATCGCCCGCGGGGGTCGATCAGCCTGGACGAGGTGAAGGAGTTCTTCCTTCGCCGGCAGTTGGCCGTGCTCGGCCTTCCGCCCGAGCTGGCGGATGGCGACCGGTCGCTCCAGCCCGCCGGCGGGGGCAAAGCGGCCTCGGCCTCGCGCAGGTCCCGCGGGCGCCGGCGCGCGGCTACGTAGGTGTAGACGGTCGACCTTGCGGGCCGGATGGATATTCGACCCGGCCACCGGTCCCGCGGTCCGGTAGGGCCTACTTAATCCGTCACGCCGAGCCCGCCCACGCTCCCGTGACTGGGTGGGCGTGTGGCTCGTAATGCGACGCTTGATCTCGCCCTGCGTGACGGGTTGCAGTGAACGCGAGGGGCGCTGGCACAGGCTCTGCTGGACGGGAGCCTGGAGCGGTCGGAAGACGGTTGGTGCCGGCGGCTCGGTAGTCGCGTGGCCGGAGATCGTCGTGCCCTGGAGTGGTACGACGCGCGGATAGCTGAAGTGGTGATCGTTCATCGAAATCGACGGGGGAGGTTGTCGGGATGACCGCTCGCTACGACGCTGCGGCCATCCCGAACATTTCAGGAACGAGCTCGCGAACCGTGCTGGTGTAGGCGCGGGTAAGCTCGCGGCTGGCGTCGGCCTGCAGGCTCGCGATGCTGGCGACCCAGTCGACCTTGGTCGCGGTGGCGGCCTTCTCGTACGTGTCAACCAGCGCGACGACGGCCTTCTCGTAGGACGACATGTAAGCCTCGCTCGCCTTCTTGCTGGTGGCGACGGACTTCTCGTGGATGTCCGCCACACGCTCGGTTGCGGCTTCGACAGAATCGATGATCGAGTTGGACTTCGGGGCCATCGATGGCTCCCTTTGCTGTGGTGATCTGTGTGCTAGCGGGTTAGCACGACTTGAGCTAGCACAGCAACTGAGATGACGTCAATTCAGTTTGCTAAGCTGTCGCGATGACGAGTGGCGCACCCGCCGAATCGCGCACCCGGCCGCCAGTCCTGTTTCTGACCGGTGTCGGCCTCACGGCGGCGGTGGCCCTTAGGGCGATCGCCGAGCTTCGGACTCGCTTTCGGCTCCTGGAGCCGCGGCTCGGCGAGCCGCGCCAGACGAGGCGCACCCCCGTGCCTACGGCCGAGGGCGCGCTCAGGTCGCTTGATGCGGCCGACGTCGACCAAGCGCACATCGTCGGCCTGTCGTTCGGGGCAACCGTCGCCCAGGAGATCGCCACCCGGTACCCGCAACGCGTCCGCTCGCTCGTCCTCGGCTCATCCACTGCCGGCGGCGAGCTGTACACCCCGCCGGAGCCGGCGGTCCGCGACTTCATCCGCCGCCTCGCCGAACTGCCGGCCGAAGAGGGGTTGTGGGCGTCGGTTCCGTATCTCTACGCCCCAGGCACCCTCCGCCGGCATGGGCTGCTGATCGGCGCGGACATCACGCAGCGGCTCCGCCTGCCGCTCGATCCGGAGACCTACCGCGGTCAACTGGACATCGCCCGCGGCCATGACAGCGCAGCGCGCCTAGCCGAGATCTCCGCGCCGACACTCGTCGTTCACGGAGCGCAGGACCGAATCCTGCCCCTCGACAATGGCCGCTTGCTGGCCGAGGGCATCGCGGGAGCGCGGTTCCTGCCCCTGCCGGGCGCCGCCCACGCCTTTCCTACCGACGTGGCCGAAGCGAACCAGGAGCTCGTCAGCTTCCTGCTGGCCCACTCGCCGCGGCGACGGGGCTCGCCGGCGAGACGTACCGGGCGCGCAGCTCGCGCTTGAGCACCTTGCCGGCGGGGCTGTGCGGAAGCTCGCCGACGAACTCGATCGAGCGCGGCAGCTTGTAGCCGGCCAACCGGTCACGAGCGAACGCCACAAGCTCATCGGGATCGATGGCCACTCCCGGGGCGGGAACGACGAGTGCCTTGACCGTCTCGCCCCATCTTTCGTCAGGAACGCCGATCACCGCGACCTCGACGACGGCGGGATGTTGGGAGATCACCTCCTCGACCTCGATCGGGTAGATGTTCTCCCCGCCACTTACGATCATGTCCTTGATCCGGTCGGTGAGGAACAGGTAGCCGTCCTCGTCGAGGTAGCCGCCGTCACCGGTGCGCAGCCAGCCGTCCGGGGTGAGGGCGGCGGCTGTCTCGGCGCGACGGTTGTAGTAACCGACCATCACGTTGGGCGCGCGCAGCCAGACCTCGCCGACACGGCCCGCGGCGCAGTCGTGACCGTCCAACGGATCTACGATCCGCATCTCCACCCAGGGGAGAGGATGCCCGGCGGATCGCAACAGGTGCTGACGCGCGCCGGCGGCATCGTGGTCCTTCGGACGCAGCTGAATAACGCCGCCGGTCGTCTCGGTCAAGCCGTAGACGCCGAACAGGGGACAGCGGAAGGTCCGCAGCGCGGCCCGGAGAACGGGCGTGGTGATCGGCGAGGCGCCATAGGTGATCGAACGCAGACTCGAGTAGTCGCGCTCGGCCGCGCCGGGGACGGCGGCCAGCAATTGCAGGATCGTGGGGACGAACACGGCGTTTGTCACCCGTTCGCGCTCGAGCAGATCGATGACCCGTGCTGCGTCGAACTCGCTGACGAGGATCGTCGTAGCACCTTTCACGAGTCCGAGGTAGGCCCAGCCGATCCCGCCGATGTGGAACATCGGCAGCGGGGTCACACTGACCGATCGGGAGTCGAACAGCCACACATCGGCGCTCAGGTAGGCGGCGGCGAGGTTCCGCTGGGTCGTCAACACACCCTTCGGCAGGCCGGTGGTCCCCGACGTGTACATCTGCACCGCGACGTCACTCGCCGCCCCGCGGTGGCCGGGGTCAGTGGCAGCGGACGCCTGCAGGCGCTGCTCGTAGTCATCGCCCGTGTCGATCACCTCCAGCCGCTGCGGCAGCACTCGGGCGATGTTTCGCGCGACCTCGCGGTAGCGCGGCCCGGCGATCATCATGCGGCAGCCCGCGTCCGCGACGATCGTCTCGAGCTCGGCCGGCGCCAGCCGCCAGTTGAGCGGGACCGTGACGGCTCCGATCTTGCTCGTCGCGAACAGCAGCTCGACGATCTCGGGCGCGGTGCGGTCGAGGTGCGCGACTCGGTCCCCGGCGTGCACCCCGGCCGACAGCAACGTCTGAGCCAGCCGGTTCGAGCGGTCGTCGAGCTCGGCGTAGCTCAAACACCGCGCGCCACAGCGAAGCGCAACCACGTCCGGTCGACGCAGCGCGTGCTCCCGGACGACGTCGGCGACGCGAAGATCCTCGAGAACCTGCACTGAGGTCAATTCAATCAGACGGGCCGCGCGACGCCTCGACGAGAGAGGATGCGGGGCGGCGGGACGCAACCGGGAAGCGTGGCGGGCCTCACGCCTGCGCCGCGAAGAATTCCCGGATGGACTCGTCCACCCCGGGCTCCTCGGTCGGATAGAGATGGCCGGCGTCCTCGAGAATCGTCAGCCGCGCGCCCGGCACGTGTTGCGCGATCACGCGGGCGTTGGCCACGGGGATCATCCGATCGCGAGCCCCATGAACGACCAACGTAGGTGCCCCGATCCGATGCAGACGACTGAAGCAGTTATGCAGTGAGGCCGCGAGAAGTTGCGCTCGGTAAGCCCGCTCGTTGAAAGGGTTCTGAAGTCGCCGCTCGATGTCCTCAGCGATGCGGCCGACGTGCTCGATCCGGCTGCGCGGCCCGTAGTTGTACGGAACCGACGCCCAGGCGGCCTGCTCCGCGGGCATATTGCCGCGCCGCCGTATGAACCCCACCACGTCGGGGTCCGGAGATGTTGCTCGGCGCCCCCCGGAATGGGTCGCCCCGAGCACGAGTGAGCGAACCCGCGCCGGGTGCCGGAGGGCGATCTGCTGGGCGATCATGCCCCCGAGCGAGAACCCATAGAGGTGGACCCGGTCGATCCCCAGATCGTCGAGGATCGAGATAGCGTCATCCGCCATCGCCTCGGTGGTGTACGCGTATGTCCACGACTGCGAGCGCCCGATCCCGCGATGATCGAACGTGAAGACGCACATCGCCGGGGCCAGCGCATCGACGGTCCGCCACCAGGCCCCTCCGCTCAGGCCGAGCCCGTGGACGAGGAGCACGGGATCTCCTCGACCGGTGGCCTCCCAGTAGAGCCGGGTGTGTCCGTCGAGCCCGTTGACGATGCCGGATCGGGGGCTCACACGTCGAGGATCCAGCGGACGCTCGAGAGGTGGGCGGCGCCAAGGTCCCGCGTCAGGTGCGCCGAGGACGCGAGCGCGGACCGAAGCGGCTCGAGGTCGAAGGCCCGAGCCGCGTTCAGCTGAGCGTCAGCGACCGCGCGGATCGCCGTCTCGTACGTGTCGAGGCAAGCTTCGGCTCCTCCCCACGGAACCAGCGCGGTGCGGCCGATCTTCCCGACCACGTCCAAGACACGCTCGAGCACATCATCCGTGAGTGCCATATCTGAGATCCCTCCTTGTTTAGCTAATGCAGCTGGTCGGCCACTCCGGCCGCGCTGAGTGCCGCGAACTGCTCGTCGACCGAGTTGGCTAGGACGATCAGATCGCGCGTCTGTCCGGAGCGATCGCGGACGTGATCGGTCAGCAGCGCCTCGGGTTCGAAGCCCAAGCCGCGAAACATCGCGATCAGCGGCGCCTGGTCCGAGATCACCTCGACAACGAGCTTCCCCAAGCCCATGTCGACCGCATCGAGGACCGCCTGTCGCGCCAGTCGGCGCCCGATGCCGCGTCCCCGGTGGTCGGGGTCCACGACCAGCCGGACCTCCCCGACGTGGCTCGACCAGCCGACCAGGGGGACGACCGCCAGGGCGCCGACGACCTGGCCATCCTCCACGGCGATCGTCCGTCCAGTGTCTGGCTGCACCCAATCCGCGAGCACGCGCGGGTCGCCCACGTCTTCCTTCAGGAAGGTCCGATCGCTTTCGGGAATGCGCTCGAAGAAGCCAGACAGCGCCAGGCTGTCGCCGGCTTCGATTGGTCGTAAGTCCATGCGGCACCTCGTTCTCAGGACGGCGAATCGCTGTGGTCGATGATCCAGCCGGTGAGCTTCGGCATGGTGTGCTTGAAGGCGGACTTGCCGGTTCCAAACGTGACGTGACCGCCGGGAAGCCGGAGCTCCTCGCGCCTGGCGGGGTCTCCCACCAGCTGCATAATCGGCTCCACGGCAGGCGGTGGGACGACGTTGTCGCGCTCGGCCATCGCGTTGAGGACGTTGCCGCGGAAAGTCCCGAGGTCGACCTGTCGACCACCGAGGGGCATCGAACCGGTCATGAGGATGTTCCGGCGGACGAGCAGGTCAACCAGCTGGCGGAAGGCGGCGCCGGGAAAGGGCACATGGTCACGCGACCACGTCGCCATTGCCTGGAAGCCCTCCACGAACTCGTCGTTCCAGAGGTTCTCCAGGAACGTCGCCTTCTGAGCCACCTCGACCGTGGGCGCGAGCATGTAAAAGCCGCTATAGAGCGCGTCGGCCGGAACGTTGCCGGTCTCGTCGATCAGCTCATCCGGATCGAGCCGGTCCTCGCGGAGTAGGGCGACCATCGCCCCCATCTCGCTGTAGTCAACCGGTGTGGCCATCAGGATCAGGTTGCGTACGCCCGGGTCCTCGTAGCCCGCCGCGTACAGGGCCGCGATGACGCCGCCCAGGCAATAGCCGGCGAGCGTGACCTCCTCATGGCCACTCGCGCTGCGCGCCGCCTCGAGCGCACGCGGCAGGTACCAGTCGACGTAGCGTTCGAAGTCGTTGTCGGCGTCGAGATCGTCGGGGACCCCCCAATCGAGCATGAACACGTCCAGCCCCGCGCGCGTGAGGTACTCGACCGTGCTGTTGCCCGGCCGCAGGTCGAGGATGTAGCTCCGGCTGACCAGGCTGTGGACGATGACCAGCGGCGGTCCGTACCGGCGGTCGCCGCCTTTGTAGCGCCAGAGCTCCGCCTTGTCGCGCTTCCAGACGACCTCCTTCGGAGTCATGCCGAGGGCCGGCCGATGGCTGCCCCGGACGTAGCGGATCCCGTTGCGTGCGCGCAGGACCGATCGCTCGACGTCGCGATTGACCCGGGTCAGCAGCTCGCCAGGATTGAGCGTGGACGGGATCCTCGGGTTTATCACACGTCCGCGCCCGATCCGTCCTCGTCCAGCTCGCCGACCTCGTGGGACAGCTGGTTGAGTCGCCGCTCCATGCGGGCGAGCTGCTGGCGCATGCCGCGCATGTCCGATCCGGCGGGCAGATTCAGCAGGTGCAGGCATCGGCGCGATACCCCCTCGGCCGTGCCCATCACCTTGCGTCGCACGCGGGTCGTCGTGCTGACCAGGTCGAAGTAGGTGTCCGAACGGACCGCCGACTCGATCGGCTCGCCAATCGCTCGCTCCAGTCGAATTACGGCGCGTAGCCATAGGGGCTGATTGTCTGGCATCACGACTCGACGCTACCCCGGGGATGAGTTGACTTCAAGTTGCGCCGCGGGGACGCCTTCGCCCGTCCCGGCCATACTCCATTGGGCACCTCCGTCGACGGTCAGGATCGACCCGGTCGTGTATGTCGAGGCGTCGCTCGCCAGGTATAGCGCGGCTCCGACGATCTCGTCGGATTGACCGGCTCGCCGCAGGGGAAACGTCCTGGCGCGCTCGGCGAACTGCTCCATGTCCCAGTTTTGCGCGATCGTGGTCAAGAACGGCCCCGGCATCACGGCGTTCACGCGGACCGTCGGGCCGAAGGCGTGGGCGAGGCCGACCGTCATTGCGTTCACCCCCGCCTTGGCGGCCGCGTACGGCACGATGTCGCTGGTCGGGCGGATGGCGCCGGTGCTCGAGACATTGATGATCGAGCCGCCACCGGCCTGCACCATCCGCTCTCCGACGAGCGCCGCGAGGCGAAACGGTCCCTTGAGGTTGACGCCGATCACCTTGTCGAAAAGGCCCTCGGTGACCTCGGAGAGCTTTCCGTACAGGGGTGAGATTCCGGCGTTGTTCACGAGCACGTCGATCCGGCCGTAATCGCCGTAGATGCGCTCGACCAGCGGCTCGAGCTCGTCCCAATGCCCGACGTGGCAGGCGCACCCGGCCGCGTTCAGGCCCTCCGCTCGCAGGGTCGCGACGACGTCCTCGCAGGCTTCCGGCTTCCGGCTGACCACGACGACTTCGGCGCCGGCGGATGCGAAGGCGTGCACGATGGCGCGACCAAGGCCACGGGTGCCACCTGTCACGACGGCGAGGCGCCCGGTCAGGTCGAAGAGTTCACGCGCGTCCCGGGGGGCGGCTGGCGTGCCGGGGCTGTCACTCGAGCTAGGCAGGGCGATGACCTCCTGGATAGAGAATGGACGTTCCTGGACCTTGCCCGTTCGGGTTGCCGGCGCGGCGCTCGCCCTGCTTGCGCGGCGAGAACCGCGCCTTCCCGTAGCGGCTCCCGTCGTCGAAGATGTGCTCGGAGACCGTGCCTTCGTCCAAGAGCAGGTCGAGGTGGCTGAGGACCTCCCACACGACGAGCAGCGGCTGCTCCGCCACCGTGCGCGCCGACCACAGGTGCTGGGCTATCCCGTACGCGTGTGCGGGACCTTGCTCGAGCGCAGCCAGGATGCGCTGGCAGCGCCGTCGGTGTTCGGCAAAGCGGCGGCGCACCAACGCGCGGTGATCGGACACCACGTCACCGTGTCCGGACAGCAACACGCCGAGGGGCATCGACGCGGTCTGCTTGAGGCTGTCCAGGTACTGGATGCGCGCCTGCGGACGCGAGCCCGTGGGTTCTGCCACCGGCACGATCTCGGTGTTCGAGGATATGCCGGCGAGGAGATGATCGCCGACGAAGGCGGTGGCGCTCTGCTCGTCGACGAGAAGAGCGTCGGTCGTGCTGTGGCCGGGCCGAGCCAAGATCCGCAGGTTGCGCCCCCCGGCGGCGATGACATCGCCGTCGGACAGCACGACGTCGGTGCGATACGCCTCGGAGGTGTCGCGGATGTAGTCCCAGAATCCCTCATTGGCCTCGATCACCGACTCCGGCACGCCGTGATGGAGCATCAGCTCACGCGAGAACGACCGATCGGCCTCGGACCGCTCGACGTAGTGCGCGCCGTATTCGGCGGCGCGGTCGAGCGCCGCCACGCGGGCCCCGGAGCGAGCCACGATGGTGGCGATCAGCCCGGTGTGGTCGAGGTGGTGGTGAGTCGGGATGACCAGATCGATGTCCTCGATGCGCAGGCCTTCTCGCCCCAGGCCGGCCTCGAGTGCGCTAAGCCCCTCGTCAGAGCGGGGTCCGGTGTCGACGAGCGTGAGCGGATCCCCGCAGAGCAGCCAGATGTTGACCGAGTGGATGTGCGGCAGAGGTGCTTGGATCTGAACGGTGCGCTCCATGTCACTGGGGATCAGCCGCTGCCGTAGGCCTAACTGAACCGAGTTCAGTATGTCACACCGGCGCGTTGACGTGGGCCCACCCCCAACGTTTGTCGCCTGGAGGGCGTAGTACCAGGGGAAAGATCCGCCCCTGGCCAAATCGATGATTACCCGATATGATCTGAATTCAGCTTAGGCAAATCCGAAGGAGAAGAGTCGATGAGTGTTCAGGAGCAGGCTTCCCCGCCGACCTCCGAGGAAGGCGCCGTTGAGTACGAGGTCAGCGATGGCATCGCCACGATCTGGCTGAACCGGCCCCACGTCAAGAACTGCTTCAACTGGGAGCAGATCATCACGCTCGCCGCCGCGCTCGACCGCGCCGAGGAGGACGACGATGTGGGGGTCGTGGTGATCCGGGGCCGCGGCCACACCTTCTCCGCCGGCGCGGACCTGAACATGCTCGACTCCGAGTTCCTCGCCACCTCGGCCAACTCGATCAAGATCGCCCAGGTCTCCGCGCGGACGTTCGACCGCGCGTTCAACCTGGCCAAGCCCACGATCGCCGCCGTCGAGGGCCACGCGGTGGCGGGAGGCTTCGAGCTGTCGATCTCGTGCGACTTCCTGATCGCCGCCGACGACGCGAAGATCGGCGATTTCCACATCCGCCGCGCGCTGTTCGGCGGCGCCGGGCCTATCTACCGCCTCCCCCGCTACATCGGCCTGCGCAAGACCAAGGAGCTCTTGTTTACGGGCAAGCTCCTCTCGGGCAAGGAGTGCTACGAGTGGGGTCTCGCCAACCTATACGTCCCGGCCGATCAGATGGATCAGGCCATCGCCGACTTCGCCGCTCCGATGCTCGACAAGAGCCGCTTCACGATGCGGATCACCAAGATGGCCGCCAACCGCGGCCTCGACGGCGACACTGAGACGCTGATCGCGCTCGAGAGCATGACGTGCAACGTCGCGCACCAGTCCGAGGACGCGAAGGAAGGCGTTCAGGCTTTCCTGGAGAAGCGCGACCCGGTCTGGACGCACCGCTGAGCCCGGCGGCCGATCGGTAGCCATCCAACATGGACTTCGCCTACGACGAAACCACCGTCGAGCTGCAACAGCGGCTGCTCGCGTTCATGGACGAGTGCGTGTATCCCGCGGAGGCGCGCTTTCGCGAGGAGGCGGAGTCGCTCGCCGACCGGTGGGGGACCCCGCCGGTCATCGAGGAGCTGAAGGTCGAGGGGCGGCGTCGCGGACTCTGGAATCTGTTCCTCCCGCGCACCCACGAGTACGGTGCGGGGCTGAGCAACCTCCAGTACGCGCCGCTGGCAGAGATCACCGGTCGCAACCCGTGGATCGCCCCCGAGGCGATCAACTGCTCGGCCCCGGACACCGGCAACATGGAGCTCCTGTCGCTGTTCGGAACCGAGGAGCAGAAGGCGAGATGGTTGGAACCGCTCCTCGAGGGCGAGATTCGCTCCGCATTTTCGATGACCGAACCCGGGGTCGCTTCCTCGGACGCGACCAACATCGCGACTCGGATCGAGAGCGACGGCGATGCGTACGTGATCAACGGACGCAAGTGGTGGACATCGGGGGCGATGTCGTCACGCTGCACCCTGCTCATCGTGATGGGGGTCACCGACCCCGAGGCCCACCGCTACCGGCGCCAGAGCATGATCCTGGTGCCAAAGAACACGCCCGGGGTGAAGATCCAACGCTCGACGAGTCTGTTCGGCTATGACGACGGACCACACGGGGGCCACGCGGAGATCGTCTACGACAACGTGCGCGTCCCCGCCTCCAACCTCCTCGGCGAGGAGGGGGACGGGTTCCGGATCGCCCAGGAGCGCCTCGGCCCAGGCCGCATCCACCATGCGATGCGCGCGATCGGGATGGCCGAGCGCGCGCTCGAGATGATGTGCGAGCGGACGGCGCAGCGCAGCACCTTCGGGCGGCCGATCATCGAGCACGGCGTGGTCCAGCGCTGGATCTCGGAGGCCCGGGTCAGAATCGAGCAGGTGCGGCTGCTTGTGCTCAAGACCGCATGGCTGATGGACACCGCCGGCAATCGCGGCGCACGGATCGAGGTGTCCGCCATCAAAGTGGCCGCGCCCGAGGTGGCAACCTGGGTCATCGACCGCTCGATCCAGGCGCATGGCGGACTCGGCGTGGCGCAGGACACCGTGTTGCCCGGACTGTATGCCGTGGCTCGTATCCTGCAGATCGCCGACGGACCGGACGAGGTCCATCATATGGCGATCGGACGGCGCGAATCCGCGCGGTACGAGCGGCAGCCCGTCGCGACCTGAGGATCAGGCGATCGGGCCGGTCCGGAGCTGCTGCCGGCCCGCTTCGACCAGCGGCGCCACAAGGCGCTCAGCCTGGTCGAAGCCTCCGCCCACCATCGATCCGCCGGCGGCCCGCGCGGCGATCCCCTGGCAGACGACGGCGAGCTTGAAGTAGGCGAACGCCTGATACCACCCGACGTCTGACGGGTCGATGCCCGTTCGGCGCGCGTAGCGCTCGATGATCTCCGAGCGCGTCGGGAATCCCTCGCAGGCGGTCAGCGGTGCCATGATCCGCGCCCGCCGCATGACATCGGAGTCGTCCGCCTGACTCCAGTAGGCGAGCATCGCTCCCAGGTCGGCCAGCGGATCGCCGAGCGTGCTCATCTCCCAGTCGAGCACGGCGACGATCGCGCCCACCTCGGTCGGGTGGAGGATCGTGTTGTCGAGCCGGTAGTCGCCGTGGACCACGGCGCTCGCGCGCTGCGCGGGCAGCGCAGCGACGAGATCGCCGCGCAGGGCCTCGAGCGCCGGCAGGTCGACGGTCTTCGAGGCCTCCCACTGCTGCGACCACCGGCGCAGCTGCCGCTCCATGAAGCCGGCAGGACGTCCGAACTCGCCGAGACCGACTTGATCGGGTCGGACCGAATGGAGATCGGCGAGGACGTCGACAAGTGCCTCCCCGATCTTGCGGCAACCGTCCGGTGTCTCCGCGTACTTCGGCGGCAGCGCATTGCGGCAGATGTGACCGACGACGCGCTCCATGACATAGTACGGCGCCCCGAGCGGACTGTCGGCGTCACCGAGGTGAAAGGTCCGTGGAACCGGCACCGCCGTACCCGCGAGCGCCGTCATCACGCGATACTCGCGGCCCATATCGTGCGCGGTGGGCAGGATGTGGCCGAGCGGTGGACGCCGGAAGATGACCTCCCCCGCGTCGCAAGCCACCCGATAGGTCAGGTTGGACTTGCCGCCCGAGATGAGCGCGACATCGCACTCCCGCCAGCGCGGGTCGTGCAGGACGTCGGCGAGCATCGGCCCGACGATCTCGGGTGCGGCGCCCGTCGTGATTCGCTCCAGTCGCTGGGCGGTTGGATCGTTGAAGCCGAGTTGGTCGGTGGCGGTCACACCGCCACCCGTTCCCGAGTCGCCGCCCTGGCCAGGCTCCGGCCGAGCTCGCGCTCGTGATGGACCGCGTCTCCGAACTGCTGCTCGCGCGCGATGATCCTTCGCAGGAAACGGTGCGCGGGGTGCTCCTCGGTGAACGCGATGCCGCCGAACACCTGCATAGAGCCATGCGCGACCTCGCGCGCCGCGCGCGAGACATAGGCCTTGGCCACGGACACCGTCTCACGCGCGCCCGACATGCGGTCGTCCAGAGTGGCCGCCGCGAACAGCGTCGTCGACCAGCCGCTCGCCTGCCGCACGTGGAGGTCGGCCATGAGGTGCCGCAGGGCCTGGTTCGAGCCGATCGTGCGGCCGAACTGGCGGCGCTCGGAGGCGTAGCGTCGCGCCCGCTCGAAGATTCCGGCCCCTGCGCCGACCGCCTCGGCGGCGGCGAGCAGCCCGCCGACGGCGATGAGGCGTTCGATGATCGTCTCGGCGAGCTCGCGGTCGACGAGCGCTTCGGCTTCAGCCTCGACGAACGTCGCGCGGCTCAGGGGAACGCTCTCGTCTAGGACGGGCTGCGGCGCGAGCTCGAGCCCTTTCGTTCCTGTCCGCACCAGTGCCAGGCCCGGTTCTCCGTCCGCAAGGGTCACGACCGCGAGATAGTCGACATCGGCTGCGTGCTCGACCGCGGCTTTGCTGCCCGTCAGCCGGTTCGACTCCACCGTGGCGTGCGTGCTCGATACCGACCAGCTCCCACCGGGCTCGAGCAGCGCGATGGAGACCCGTGAGTCGCTCTCCAAGATTGCGCCGAAAGCCGCGGGTAACTCCGCCGCAAACGGCGCGAGCGCATAGCGGACGCCGACGCCGCCGAGCAGCGGGACCGAAGCCAGATGAGCACCAACGGCTCGGGCGGCAAGACAGAGCTCGATAGCTCCGAGATCGCTCCCCGCGCCGCTGAGCAGGCCGAACTCGACTAAGCTCTCCCAGAGGCGCGTGCGCTCTGGCGCCCCGGCTTGCCAGGCGTCCTGCGCGGGCGGCCACTCGCGATCGAGGAGCGTGCCTAGTGACTCCTCGATCCAGACCTGCTCGTCGCTCAGCTCCAGGTCCACGCCTACTCCTTGGGGAGCGAGAGGATTCGATCGGCGATGATGTCCCGCTGGATCTGTCGCGCGCCCCCGTAGACGCTGGCCGCGCGGGAATACAGATACGTCTCGTACCAGAAGTCGTTTTCGGCAGTCTCATCGGGCGCGCCGGAGAGCAGCGTCGGTCCCAGCACGTCGAGCACGGTGGCGGCGAGCCGCTGCTCCGCTTCGGCCATGAGGAGCTTGACGCTGGAGCTCTCCGGGCCGACAGCACCGCCGCTGAGAAACTCGCCGACGGTCCGGTAGGCGTGGTGGCGAAGCACCTCGACTCCGATCAGGGCGCGAGCCAACGCGGTCTGGGCCTCGGGGTCCTCGAGCACGCGACGCCCGTCCAACTCGCGGTGGGCCGCGACCGACACCGCCCGATCGAGCCACGTCCGCAGCTTGACCTGCCGGGGGAGGGCCGCGGTGCCCCGCTCGTGCCCGAGGGTATGCATGGCGATCTTCCAGCCGTCGCCGAGCTGCCCGAGCAAGTTCGCGCGCGGGACCGCGACATCGTCGAGGAACAACTCGCTGAACTCCGCGTGGCCAGTGATCTGAGTCATCGGCCGCACCTCGACGCCGGGGGAGGACATGTCGACGAGCAGCATCGAGATCCCGCGGTGGCGTGGCACCGAGTCATCGGTCCGCGCGAGTAGACCGCAGAACGTTGCGTACTGACCCCATGACACCCATGTCTTCTGACCGTTGATGACGTAGGTGTCACCGTCCTGCACGGCCAGGGTGCGCAGGCTGGCCAGATCTGAGCCGGCTTCTGGCTCGGAGAAGCCCTGACACCAGATCTCCTCCGCGCGCAGGATCGGTGGGATGTAGCGCCGGCGCTGGTCGTCGGTGCCGAAGCGCAGGAGTGAGGGACCGAGCACATCGAGTCCGACGACATTCACGAACTCCGGCGCGCCGGCGGCAGCCAGCTCCTGGTCGACGATTATCTGCTCGGCCGGCGGACGGCCTCCGCCGCCGAACTCCGAGGGCCAGGCCCGTCCGACGAACCCGGCCTCGTAGCACGCAGCCTGCCAGCTCCGCAGCGCCACCATCCGATCATCGAGTTCACGCGGCAAATCCTCCGAGCGAAGGCGAGCGCGTGAAAGAAATGCGCGGACCTCGTCGGCGAGCACGCGTTCTGAGGCGGTCTCGGCCAGTTGCATCGAACTGACATCGTATCAGGTTACGCGCGAGCGCTGGCGCCGGGCGTTCAGACCGTCGTAGGCGCATACTGGGCGAATCTGCGTTGTAATCCCCCATCGGACGGTGGTACCTTGTCCCTGACGTGAGTTCGAATCAGGCTCAAATGGCAGGAGTGAGCGGTTGACTCGCCGGTCCCGCGACGAAGGCGTGAGGCGAGTCGAGATTCTCGACGCGGCCATCGACCGCTTCGGCCGCAACGGCTATGAGAACACCAAATGGGCCGACGTCGCCGACGATGTCGGCATCGGACCGACCGCCCTGTATCACTACTTCGACTCCAAGCAACACTGCCTTTACGTGATTCTCGACGAGGCTCTGGACGAACTCCGCGAACGCTTCGACGCGATCACCGCGGAACATGCCGACCCACGAGATGCGTTGCGTGCGGTGTGCGCCGACTGCTTCGCGCTATCCGAACGTGAGGTGCTGCGCAACCGCGTGCTGGTTGCCGAGCAGGCTCTTCTGAGCGGGGCAAGCACCGCCCAGCGCGAGGAACAGGCTCGCCTGGCCGGCCGGGAGAAGACGCGTGCGCTGGAAGTTGCCTGGGCGCGCTTCCTGGCCGACGCGATGCGCCAGGGCGCAATCCCGGAGCGCAACCCCCGAATGCTCGCCCGCGCCATCCTCGGCCTCTATAACAGCATCTGGCACTGGTACCGTCCGGACCAGACGCTGGTACTGCCCACCCTCGCCGAGTTCTTCGGGGCGCGAATGCTGGCCGTCGCCGGCGTACAGCGCGACCACGCGCCGGTGGTTTGACGGGACCGACCGAGATCCCGTCCACACTCGAGCGGTCGCGGCGCCTGGTGCTCCCGGAGCTGGCCGGTCGAGCCGCGCGATCGCGGCCGGACCGGCCCGCCGTCGTGTTCGGCGAAGAGGTCCGAACTCATGCGGAGCTTCATGATCGCGCTGCCCGCCTCGCCTCCGTCCTCGCCACGGGCGGGGTGCAGGCGGGGGACCGCGTGGCGCTGCTCCTCCATAACCGGATCGAGTTCGTCGAGGCGCTGCTCGCATGTCACCGCCTGGCCGCCATCGCGGTCCCGATCAACTTTCGTCTAGCCGCCGACGAGATCGACTACATCCTCACCGATTCGGGTGCGGTCGCGCTGATCTGCGATTCGGGCCTGCCCGGCGCTCACGTTGGCCTGGTCCTTAAGATCGGACCGGGCTACGACGACGCCGTCGCCTCGGCGGCGCCGTGGCGCGAGATGCCGGAGGTGCTCGAGGACGACGTCGCGGTGCTGTGTTACACGTCCGGCACGACCGGCCGCCCCAACGGGGCGCTGCTCACCCACCGCAATCTCGTCGCCAGCACGCTGAGCTGGATCCACGAGATGCGCGCAGGTCAAGATGACGTGTGGCTCTCCGGTCAACCGCTGTTTCACATCGGCGGGATCAACGGCCTGCTGCCGTTTTTAGTGCTTGGAGCCACCGTGATCCTCACCCCCAGCACGACGTTCGATCCGCAGGAAACGCTCCGGCTCATCGGAGCGCACGGCGTGACCATGTGCATCTTCGTCCCGACGCAATGGGCGGCAATCTGTCGCAGCCATTCCATGGTGCGCGTCGAACCGCGCCAGTTGCGCGTGGCGATGTGGGGTGCCTCGCCCGCTCCGGTGGAAACGCTTCAGGCGATGGCCAGCGCCTTTCCGCACGCCGCGATTGTGAGCGCGTACGGGCAAACCGAGATGTCCGGGGCCACCACGTTGCTCATGGGTCCCGACTCGACGCGAAAGATGGGTTCGGTCGGCAAGCCCATGCTGGGGGTCGAGCTACGCGTGGTCGACGACGACCTGCGTGACGTTCCGGTCGGAGGGGTGGGAGAGGTCGTCTACCGCGGTCCGAATGTAATGGCGGGCTATCACCAGCAGCCGGACGCCACGCGGGAGGCATTTGCAGGCGATTGGTTTCACTCCGGCGACCTCGCTCGACTCGATGAGGATGGGTATCTCTGGCTCGTCGAACGCAAAAAGGACATGATCGTGAGCGGCGGCGAGAACGTGTACCCCGCCGAGATCGAGCGGGTCCTTCTCGATCATCCCGCCGTTGCCGAGGCAGCGGTGATTGGCGCGCCCCATCCGCGCTGGGTCGAGACACCGGTGGCGTTCGTCGTGCTGCGCGGCCCGGGTGAGCTTGGCGAAGCCGAGCTGATCGCTCATTGCCGCGCGTACCTGGCCAGCTACAAGAAGCCCTCCGCGATCATCATCGTAGAGGAGCTACCTCGGAACACCGGCGGGAAGATCCTCAAGCGTCGCCTGCGTGAAACGTACAGTGACCAGTCCTCAGTCATCAGGGAGTGAGCGCATGCCATACGTCTGTGGAGGACGCCAACACGGCGCCGAGCAGCTTTGCCGGCGCGCCGACGAAGATCCCGAGTTCGTGGCCGCGGCGACGCAGCTAGCGACGATCGCCGATCGCGACGTGCTCTCGCCGGTCACCGAGACCCCGTGCAGCCCCTGAGCGCGACGCCCGCCAGAACCCGAGGCGCCCACCCTGAGTGTCCGGGCATTCGGGGGTCCACCCCCTCAGAACGCCTGCGATCGGCCGCCGTCGATGGGACGACCGCACCGTTGATGAACGACGGCTCGTCGGAGAAGAGAAAGCCACGAGATGGCCGACGTCCTCGGGCTGACCGACTGAATCGTTCGCTGTCGACGGTGGGTCGCATGTGGCGGACTTGTTCTCTCAGCGGTCTGATAGTATTTGACTCGAATTCACCTCAAGGAAGCGAGCGCGTCGGCCGTGTCCTCGGTACCGCAGCTCACGACGACAATCGAGCCTTCTGGACGAGCGGGCGCGACGGCGATCTGCATCGTGCAATGCGACGACTGCGGGCACTACATCCATCCGCCCTTGGCGAAGTACCCGCGGTGCCTGAGGGTGGAACCGAAGCGGACGGCGTATGGGACCGCGAGCCCGTCGGCTACAAGGTCCGGCGCTAGCTGTCATGCCTCGTAGCGCTCGACAGGTTCAGCTCGTTGAATACCCGGTGGGCGAGGTGACCCCGGATCACTTCGTTACCGTCGAGGTTGAAGTTCCGGAACCGCAGGCGGGGCAGGTCCTCGTGCGCAACACGTTCACCTCGGTCGATCCCGGTATGCGGTTGCGGTTGCGGGAGAGTGGTCCCGCCGGCTATTTCAATTCGTTTTCTCTGGGCGCCGCGATGGATGACATCTGGGCGGTCGGTGAGGTGATCGAGTCACGAGCGGACGGGTTCGAAGCGGGCGACGCGGTGTGGCACGCGAAAGGCTGGCGCGACTACGCGATCGTCACGGCTGGGGAGCCGGCCCTGGCGGGCATCGCCACGCTGGCGCGAATCGACACCTCGGTGGCGCCGGCCGAGAAATATCTCGGTCCGCTGGGCGCGATGGGGGTCACCGCGTACGCGGGGCTCCTGGACGCGGCGCAGCTGCGGGAGGGCGACGTAGTCTGGATCTCAGCCGCCGCAGGCGCGGTCGGCAGCCTCGCGGCCCAGATCGCCAAGCTGCGCGGCCACCGCGTCATCGGAAGCGCAGGATCGGAGGACAAGGTCCGCTATGTGCTCGACGAGCTCGGGCTCGACGCGGCGTTCGACTACCGGGACAGACCCGTGGTCGATCGGGTGCAGGAGGCCGCCCCCGACGGCATCGATGTGTACTTCGACAACGTCGGTGGCGATCATCTCGAGGCTGCGCTCGCCACGTTGCGTCCCTGGGGGCGGGTCGCGCTTTGCGGCGCCATTTCGGAGTACGAATCGACCGGACCCACGCCCGGCCCCAGCAATCTGTTCCAGGCCACCGCGAACAACCTCACGCTGCGTGGGTTCCGCGGCAGCGCCTATCGGCATCGCCTCCCCGACGTCGTGCGCGAGCTCGGTGGCTGGCTTGCCGAGGGGCGGCTGCGCTACAGGGAGACGATCATCGACGGTCTGGAGCGGGCGCCGGAGGCGCTCATGCGGGTGCTGTCCGGGAACACCACCGGCAAGGCGCTGGTCCGGATCAGCTAGCCCGGTGCGCCGATCAGGCTGCCTTGCGCGCGGCGCGTGGCTGGCGCTTGGTCGGCATCGACGCCGGCAGTGAATAACCGGCAACCGCGAGGCACCGGTCCACGAAGAACCCGCGAATCTCATCAAGCGACAGGCCGCCGCCCGGCCGGTACCAATGCCAGACGCTCTTGTACAGCCCGAGGATGGCGTGGGCGAGGAGGCGTGGATCGGCTTCGGGGATAACGCCCTGCTCCATTCCGCGGGTGAGAAACGCGGCCCAAGCGAACTCGATGTCGCGCATGCGCGCGCGGGCCGCCCTCCGTGCCTCTTCCTCCCGCGGCGACTTGCGCGGGACTGCGATGACGCCCTCCTCGGCCACGAGCACCCGGTTGCGCAGGACGTCGTGCTCGCTCAGATCGAACAGACCGTTGAGCAGGCGCGCCAGCGCCGGACCAAATTCAGTGTGATCTGCGGTCAGCCGATCAAACCTCTCCCGTTCGGACTCGAGCGCGTCGGCATGGATCTCGAACAGGCAGTGCAGCTTCGACTCGAAGTAGTGATACAGCGCCGTTGAGCCAAGGCCGACATCGGCGGCGATGTCCGCCCATTTCGTGTACTCATACCCATCGCGGCCGAAATGCTCGATCGCCGACGTCAGGATCTCCTGACGCTTACTGCGCGAACTCACTGGGCTTCTTGCCCGGCGAGTCGCCTGAGTCTGCGGGTTCTTGGCCACGATGCCTCTTTCTTTTGAAGTGATCCCAACTCTATCAACGGCAGCGGCCGGGCCAATCCGGATCACCGAAATCCCCCATTGGCCGGAGCTGCGTGCGTCGGGTTGCGCCCGGGAGCTCGGCTCGATAGAGTTGAACTGACTTCAAGTGAGAGAAAATGCTAATCAGCTCGACGGTCGTGTCGTCATCATCACGGGCGCCAGCTCCGGGCTGGGTGCCCAGGTCGCGCGCGCCATCGGAGAGGCCGGCGGGACTCCAGTTCTGGCCGCGCGGCGGGCCGAGCGGCTGGCCGCGCTCACTGAAGAGATTCCAAACGCCGCGACGATCATCTGCGACGTCACCGATGGGTCCGACCGCGAGCGCCTCGTCGACCACGTCGCAGATCGGTACGGCCGGCTTGACGGGTTGATCAACAACGCCGGCGCCGGCGCCACCGCTCCCGCCCTCCGGACCACGGCAGAGACCTTTGCCCGCGTTCTCGACCTGAACCTGGTCGCCCCGTATGCCCTCTCCGTCCTGGCCGCGCAGCGGATGCGGCACGGAGGAGGCCGCTCGATCGTCAACATTGCGTCGGTGATGGGATTACGTTCGATCGGGCCGATTCCGGACGCTGCCTACGTCGCGTCGAAGGCCGGCATGATTGGCTTGACCCGGGAGCTCGCGTCGCAGTGGGGTCGCTACGGGATCCGCGTGAATGCCGTCGCTCCCGGTTTCTTTGCGACCGAGATGAACCCGGGACTGGGTGAGGACCCCGAGCAGTTCCCAGAGTTCCTGCTGTCGCGGACGCCACTGGGACGCGGCGGCCGCGCCGGCGAGCTCAACGACGCCGTGCTCTTTCTGCTCGGCCCGGGCTCGAGCTTTATCACCGGAACCGTGCTCAGCGTCGACGGAGGGATGGCCATTGCCTGATTGCCGCGCACTACGACTCGACTACATGGAAAGCGGAGGAAGGCAATGCCGACCCTGAGATTTCAACCCGAAGCCGACCGCTATTACGCCGAGGGATACTGGCGGGACGGGGACCTGTGGAGCGACTTCGCCCGTCGCGCCGAGGAGAACCCGCAGAAGCCGGCGCTGATCCTCGACGATCGCGTGTTCACGTTCGATCGGCTCCGGCGTGCGGCAGTTGGCGTCTCGGTCCGGCTCGCCGAGGGCGGCGTCGAGCCCGGCGACGTCGTCATCCTCCTCGGCCGTCACTCGATCGAGGCGGCGGTGGCGATGCTCGGCTGCATGCACCGCGGTGTGGTCATCGCGCCGCTGCCGCCGATGTTCAACGAGAAGCAACTCTCGGCGTTGATCGCGCAGACCGACGCCAACGCCTTGCTCGGCTTCGGCGGGGACAAGGAGCTGGCCAAGTGCCGGCAAGTGGCCGATCAGGTCCCGCTCTTTCTAGCCGTTGCGCCTGAACTCGTGGATCGCCTGGCCGAGGACGGCCATCCCGAAGAGCACGTACTGCGCCACGGCGACGATCTGGCCATGGTGCTCCACTCCTCCGGGACCACGTCCACCCCGAAGGGCATTTCGCACTCCAACAAGACGCTGCGTTACGCTACCGAGGGCATCTGCAAACGCTGGGAGCTGACTAGCGAGGACGTATACCTCGTGGTCTGCGAGTTCGGATTCGTGGGCGGCCTGGTGTTCGGTTACTTTCCGCCTCTGTTCAACGGCGCGACCGGGGTGCTCGTCAACCGGTGGAACGCCGAGGCCGCTCTGCGGTTGATTGAGGCGCACCAATGCACATATGTCCTCTCAATGCCGACACATTCGGCTGACCTGATTGAGGCAAAGGTGGCGAGCGGTCTAGAGCTTCCTTCAATGCGCGTGCTCGCCGCGCCCGGTCTCACGCGCGAGCGCCGGCTCGCCATGAGAGAGGCATTCGGCGTCTCGCCGCTCGGCGACTACGGCCTGTCCGAGGTCCCGGGGCACGCCGCACATGGGCTTCAAGAGCCCGAGGCGAAGATCGCCCTAACCGAAGGCCGTCCCTACGACGGCACCGAGATCCGGATCGTCGATGACAATGAGCAGGCCGTCCCGCCGAACGCCGTCGGCTCGGTGATCGTCAACGGCCCGAGTCGCTTCCTGGGCTTCCTGGGCAACGACGAGCTGACGCGGGAGTCACTGACCGAGTGGGGCGGCTACCGAACCGGCGACCTAGGCTATCTCGATGAGGACGGGCAGTTCGTCTACGTGGGCCGCAGCAAGGACATCATCCGCCGCGGCGGCGTGACCATCGTCCCCTCCGAGGTCGAGCCCGTGATCATGCGCCATCCCAACGTTCGGGAGGTCGCGATCGTCCCGCTCCCCGACGAACGGCTGGGCGAACGCGCTTGCGCCGCGGTAATTCCGGTGGAGGGCAAACCAGCACCGTTGCTCGAGGAGCTGCAGCAGTTCCTCGATCAGGAGGGAGTGGCGAAATACACGTGGCCTGAGTCGGTCGAGGTCTTCGACGAGTTCCCGCGCACGCCGTCACTCAAAGTGGTCAAGCGGGACGTCGTGACGCAAATCCTCGAGCGCTCGAGGGTGACGGCCTAGCCGGCGCGCGATCGCCACTATTGTCCGCTGCCGGTACCGCTACCCCACCCCGATCACGATTCCGCGGAATCCTGTATTGTCGCTGAAATGACTTCAAGTCGGACAGACCCGCCGGCGCGGCGGGCACCCGGGAAGACGTTCTTCGAGCGGTACTTCGAGCTCCTCGACAGCGCGGATCCCCACAGCTCGCTCGACCTGGTGGCGGGCGACCTGGAGTTCTCAATCCAGTGGGCCGCGGACGGCACGCGCAAGAGCAGTCAGTTCGTGGGCGGACGCGACGAGCTGCGCGGATTCATCGATGCGGGTGACATGGAGGGTTGGGCTCACTACGTGTTGCACAGCGGTGTCAGCGGCAAGGTGGAATTCGCCTTGGGGGAGACGCGCTGGGATAACGGTGCGCGCATAGGCACGTTTCTGGCCGTCGCCGAGCTCGACGAGTCGCGCCGGATGCGTCGGTACATGGTGGCGCGTTCTCCCGTGCTGACCTTTCCGCCCGATCCATGACCAAGACGCGCCAGTTTCGCCTGATCGATCCTGAGCTGATCGGCGGCACCGAGCAGGTGCCGCGGCTGATCGGGTCGGTTTGCGCTGGGTGCGGTACGGTCACCTTTCCGCGCCAGCGTTCGTGCCCCCGGTGCACCTCCGAAGACGTCCAGCCCCGCGAGCTGGCGATACGCGGTGAGCTTTGGAGCTGGACGATCCAGTGCTTTGCACCGAAGGCGCCGCCGTACCTCCCGGGAGGGGTTGAGGAGTTCGAGCCCTACGGCGTCGGGTACGTCGAGCTCCCCGGTGAGGTCCGTGTGGAGGCCCGCCTGACCGAAAGCGATCCGGAGCGGTTGCGGATCGGCATGAGCATGGAGCTGACGCTGATCCCCGTTCCCGGAGCGAGCGACACGCTGACCTTCGCCTTTCGGCCGGTGGAGGAAGACGAATGAGCGCCGGCGACGACGTCGCGGTCGTCGGCGTCGGCATCCACGTATTTGGCCGGCACGATGGCGTGACCGGGCTCGAGATGGGCGCGATAGCGGCCCGCCGCGCGCTGGCCGACGCGGGGATCACGTGGCAGGACGTCGACTTCGCCGCCGGCGGTTCGGATGCTGCCGGCAACGCGGACACCTCCGTCTCGATCCTGGGACTGACTGGCGTTCCGTTCATCAACGTCAAGAATGGCTGCGCGACCGGAGGATCCGCGCTGACCACCGCTCACGCCATGCTCGTTTCCGGTGCGGCCGACCTCGCGCTGGTCGTCGGCTTCGACAAGCACCCACGGGGGGCGTTCAATCCTCTGCCGGAAGACTGGGGCATCGGCTCCTGGTATGGCGAGACTGGACTGATGCTCACGACGCAGTTCTTCGCTCTGAAGATCCGGCGTTACATGGAGGAGCACGGCATCACTGAGTCGACGCTGGCCAAGGTGGCGGCCAAGGCCTTCGCCAACGGCGCACGCAACGAGAACGCGTGGCGGCGAACCCCGCTCAGTGAACAGGAAATCCTCTCCTCCCGGATGGTCAACCATCCGCTGACCCAGTATATGTTTTGCTCCCCGGGGGAGGGAGCGGTCGCGCTCGTCCTGGCCCGTAGCCGCCGCATACGCGAGCTGGCGAGGGTGCCAGTGTACCTGCGGTCCGTCGCTTTCCGGACGCGGCGCTTCGGGTCGTTCGAGGTGTTCAGCCCGTCGATCCCGATCGAGTCCGCGCCGTCGGCAACGACCGAGGCCGCTGCGGCCGCATTCGAGGAGGCCGGCATCGGACCCGGCGATGTCGACGTGGCGCAGATTCAGGACACCGAGTCAGGAGCGGAGGTCATGCACCTCGCCGAGACCGGACTGTGTGAGCACGGAGAGCAGGAGTCACTCATCCAGAGCGGCGGGACCGAGCTCCATGGCCGGCTTCCGATCAACACCGACGGCGGCTGTCTGGCCTGCGGGGAGCCGATCGGCGCCTCAGGGCTGCGACAGGTACACGAGGTCGTGCTTCAGATGCGCGGCGACGCCGGCGAGCGACAGGTTGCCAAGCACTGTCGTGTCGGCTTCACCCAGGTGTACGGAGCGCCCGGCGTGAGCGCCTGCACCGTGCTCACGGTCTGAGCGCGAGGGAGCCGGAGTGCTCCAGAAAGAAGGTCTGTGGCACCGCCAGCTAAACTGAACTCAGGTTGGCTACAATGGGCTACCGGATCATGGAGCGAAATTTATCTTCGGAGCCAGGCGGGGGGTTGGTTGGAGGCGGGCGCCTCGCCGGCAAGGTCGCGCTGATCACAGGTGCGGCGAGGGGGATGGGAGCAGCCCACGCGCGGGCCATGGTTCGGGAAGGAGCCGCCGTCGCCATTGTCGACATCGCTGCGGAGGCTGGCGAGCGTCTGGCCGCGGAGTTGCGGGACGGCGGCGGCCGAAGCTCCTACCACCACCACGATCTCATCGATCCGGACGCGTGGCTGGGGCTCGTTGACGCCGTGGAACGGACCCACGGGCCGATCGACGTGCTCGTGAACAACGCCGGTGTCCAGGTCCGTTCGGTCGGCATCGAGGCCGACGATGACGAGTGGGCGAAGGTCACGGCCATCAATCAGCGCGGCGTGTTCCTGGGTATGCGGGCGGTCATACCGGGCATGGCGCGGCGCCGAACCGGCTCGGTTATCAATGTGGCGTCGGTGGCGGCGCTGGTCGGCCTGCCCGGATCGATCCCTTATCAGGCGAGCAAGGCGGCGGTGCTCGGGCTTACTCGAGGCGCCGCGGTCTCATATGGTCCCGACAATGTCCGCGTGAACGCGATCTGTCCTGGTCTGGTCGTCACCGGGATGACCGACAGCGCACCGTCCGCAGCAGTCGACGCGATGAAGGCACAGATCCCACTACGTCGCGATGGTCGGCCCGCCGAAATCTCGGCCGCCGTCGTGTTCCTGGCCTCGGACGACTCGTCCTACATCACCGGCGTCGTGCTGCCGATCGATGGCGGCTTCGTCGCGCGGTAGCGCTCAGTCGCCCTCATATCGAGGGGGGCGAGCTCCTCGACCCGGAGGAGGTTCACGTCGACCAGGGCGGGGTCGCGCAACACCCCTCCACCACGAGCCCGCGGAGGGCCTCCTCGCCGCAACGGAGGTGGTCGAAGCAGCATGGGCCGCAGGGCGCCGAGACCCGGGCGGCCGTTGGGATTTGCCCGTCCGCGTCCTGACCGTCGGCGACGCTGACATGGTCTCCCACCGTCAGGTGGGTCACCATGTCCTACGCGGAGGCTGCGCGCTCTGCGATGGCGGTCGCTGCTGCCTGCAGGCCGAACACCAGCGCGCACGCTAGACCGCCGGCGTACGCGCGGTTGAACACCCCGCCCGCATCCGCCCCGGCGGCAAGCAGGCCGGGAATCGCCTCGCCCGATTCGTCCAGTACGCGCGCCTGAGGATCGATCCTCAGGCCGCTGAACGTGAAGGTGATGGCGGGAATGACCTCGATGATGTAGTAGGGAGGGGTGAGCAGCGGCAGGGCATCGAGCTCGCGGCCGGGATTCGGCGCCCCGGCTTCGCATTGCCGGTTGAACTCGAGCAGGGTGTCGCGCGACGCCGGCCCCGGATAACCCCATTCGTCCGGCAGCGCCTCGAACTCCTCGATGGCGTCCGCGACCGCGGCGCGGGCGCTGCGGCGATACGCTAGCTGGAACTTATCGAGCGGCTCGACCCCCTCGACATAGGGCACCATCATCCACTCGTCGCGTACGCGCTGGTCATATACGAGCAGCGCCCGCGCATCCGACTGGTCGAGCACATGTAGGGCATTCAGGTGATCGCCGACCGTCTCGTCGCAGAACCGCTTGCCCTCCAGGTTGAGCAGCACCCCGTGCTCGGAGTGGTAGAAGGTGAGGTCCGTGAACTCGTAGGGGTTGTTGTAGGCGACCTTCGAGGGGATTAGATGGCCGTAGAAGCCGGCATTCGGTGGGCCGAACATGGCGCCTACGGACAAACCGAGCCGAAGGCCGTCGCCGACACTGTTCGGATTGGCCCGCAGTGGCAGGTTCGCCGCCAGCGGATGGATGTGTTCGGCGCGCATCGCCGGATCGCCGCCGAAACCCCCGGTCGCTAGCAGCGTCGAGCGGGCGCGTATCACGCGCCTCGCGCCGGCTCCGTTTTCGACCTCCGCGCCGACGACGGCTCCATCCTCAAACAGCAGAGCATGCGCCGACCAACCGGTGAGCACCTCGCCGTGGTCGCGTACCAGCCGATCGCAAGCCAGCAGGTAGTTAGCCATGTCGGTCTGGCTCCCGCGCCCGTAGCCAAGCACCGTGACGGGATCCGCGACATTGACGCCGAGCGACCGGACCCAGTCCAGCGCCGCGGCGAAATGCTCGACCACCTGCGCCGACAACCCGGGGTCTCCATCGGGGTTGACCTCCCGCATCACCTCGATCGTCGGTGCGGTCCAGATGAAGCCAGCGTAGATCGCGGAGCCGCCGATCGCCTCGCCCTTCTCGACGAGCACCACGCTGGCGCCGTCGCTGCACGCGCGCGCCGCCGCGCTCATCCCGGCCATCCCGCCACCGAACACGAGCAGATCGACAATTGAATCTGAATCAGACATCGCTTGCTGCCTCTCCTGAAGTGTTGTAAGCTTCTGCGCTACATGAGCTTACTTCAGTTTGGTTCCATTTGCCATACGAGGACGGCACTATCCGACCGGTCGACCTCCATGGTCGTCAATGGACGTCTCAAAGCGGATGCCCCGCTGCGGTCGGCGACACCTGCACTAAAACCGCACTCAAAGCGACCTTCCACCCATGAGATTTGCGAGGATCCGTGGTTCGAGTCGGTCGCCGTGGCTCAGCGACGCGCGAAGCGACGCCTGCCAAGTCCGTGTACTCGGCACTGATCGCCCACGTCGAGACCGGGTTCACGCTGGAGGACAACGTCGCCGCGTTCGGAGAGCTCGGCTTCGCCCCGCACGTCGCCGGCGCACCCGTGCAGCGCGACATGTCGACGTCCGTGATGGGCCAGCAGATCTCGCTGCCAGTCTTTATCTCTCCCACCGGCGTGCAGTCGGCGCAACCCGACGGCGAGGTGGCGGTGGCGCGCCGCAGCCGCCCGCGGCACCGCGATGGGCCTGAGTTCGTTCGCCAGCAAGCCCATCGAGGACGTGGTGGCGGCCAACCCGCAGACCTTCTTCCAGGTCTACTGGGCCGGTTCGCGCGAGCAGATCGGAACCCGGATCGACCGGGCTCGCGCAGCCGGCGCGTGCGGATTGATCGTTGCCCTGGATTGGACGTTCTGCCACAGCCGTGACTGGGGGAGTCCGAAGATCCCCGAGCAGATTGATGTCCGGACCGCGATCAAGCTGCTGCCGGAGGCGCTGAGTCGCCCGGCTTGGTTCTTGGCCTGGACCCGCGCCGGCGGGCCGCCCGACCTGACTGCCCCCAACATGGACAGCCCGGGGGCGCCGGCGCCGACGTTCTTCGGCGCCTATGGCGAGTGGATGCTGACGCCGCCCCCGAGTTGGGAAGACCTGCGCTGGCTGCGCGAGGAGTGGGACGGTCCGTTGATGCTCAAGGGCTTCATGCGCGCCGACGACGCCGGCCGCGCGGTCGACGCCGGGTTCAGCGCGATCTCGGTCTCCAACCACGGCGCAAACAACCTTGACGGCACGCCGGCCTCGATCCGCGCACTGCCCACGATCGCCCAGGCCGTGGGCGATCAGATCGAGGTGCTGCTCGACGGTGGCATCAGCGCGGGGCGACGTGGTCAAGGCGCTCGCGCTCGGCGCCAGAGCCGTAATGATCGGCCGCGCGTACCTGTGGGGCCTGGCCGCCGCGGGTCAGGCGGGGGTCGAGAAGGTGCTCGACATCATGCGCTCCGGCATCGACTCCACCCTGCTCGGCCTCGGTCGCGCCTCGGTGCGCGACCTTTCG
>JAFASQ010000469.1 GCA_019244395.1 Solirubrobacterales bacterium
AGATCGGCTCGCCGAAGGCCCTGCGCGCGTTCACATACGGGATCACGTAGTCGAGCACGGCCTGGCCGGTCCCGACCGCGAGCGCGCACCAGCCAAGGCGACCCAGCTGCACGCATCCGGTCACCGTGGCCCCGCCCGGTTCGCCGAGGATCGCCGATTCGCGCAGCTTCACACCGTCGAGCGTCACCTTGCCGGTGGCGGCGGCACGCACACCCATCGCCGGGTCGGGCTCGACCGACACGCCCCTGCTGTCCGGCTCGACGATGAACAGCGCCGGCCCGGCCTCCTCGAGTTCGGCCGCCACGATGAACAGCTCGGCTTCGGCGGCACGCGGGACGAGCGACTTGACGCCGTCGAGAACGAAGCCGCCGCCGGCCCGCCGGGCGCGCATGTGCAGCTCGAGAGGATTGAACAGCGGCCGCGGCTCGAGCACCGCCAGCGCCGCAGCAGGGACGTTCTCGCCGACAAACTCGTGCAGGTAGGTGGCCTGCTGATCGGCGTTGCCCCACAGCGAGAGGGCGGTCGAGACGGCTGCCGGCGCCAGGCACGCCACCGCGATGCCCATGTCGCCCTGGGCCAGCGCCTCGGCCATTAGCACGGTGGTGACCGCAGAACGTTCGGTAACGGCTCCGCCCAGCTCCTCGGACACGCCGACCATGGCCAGCCCAAGTTCGTTGGCCTGGGCGAGCAGTTCAGGCGGGGCCTGGCACGCGTCATCGGCCGCCTGCGCCGCCGGCCGCAGCTTGGTCAGGCCGAAGTCGCGCACCGACTCGCGCAGCATCTGCTGCTCGTCGTCGGGGGTTAGGTCGAACAGGTCGCTGCGCCGGGCGCTGGGCTGACGGGCCGGTTTCGCGAGTTTATGCGTGGCGGCGAAGGTGCGGCCGGCGCGGGTGGCGGCTCGGACGGTAGTCCTCGAAGCGCGGTGGAGAACACGCTGCGCAGGCTCGCGTAACCCAAAGCGGTCGATCAGGCCGTTGCCGGCCACGCGGTTGAGCGCGCGCAGGCCCGCGGCCATGCTCCGTTCAGTGAGGTTCTGCTGGGCCATCAGCGCCCGAATCTTGCCTCTTATGAGGTTCTTACGCCTCAATCGTCATGCTAAATCGGCATATGCGTGTGTTGATCGCCGAGGACGAGCAGCGGTTGGCCGAGGCGATCGCGCGCGGGCTGCGTCGAGAGGGGATGGCCGTCGACCTGGCTCCCGACGGGACCGACGCCCTGGTCAAGGCCACGGTGGTGCGCTACGACGTGCTGGTGCTCGACCGCGACCTGCCCGGGCTGCACGGCGACGACGTGTGCCGGGCGGTGCGGGGGGAGCGCCCGGAAACCGGGATCCTGATGCTGACCGCGGCCGGCGCGCTGGAGGACCTGGTCGAGGGCCTGTCGCTCGGGGCAGATGATTATCTGCCGAAGCCGTTTCGCTTCGCCGAGCTGGTCGCCCGGATTCATGCCCTGGCGCGACGTGCATCGCCCAGCCGGCCGCCGGTACTCCGCCACGGCGACATCGAGCTCGATCCCGCCCGCCGCGTGGTGACGCGGGCAGATCGCCCGGTCGAGCTCACCCGCAAGGAGTTCGGCGTGCTCGAAGTGCTGATGAGCGGCGAGGGAGCGACAATCTCGGCCGAGCAGCTGCTCGAGCGGGTGTGGGATGAGCACACCGATCCGTTCACCAACGTGGTGCGCATGACGATCATGACCTTGCGGCGCAAGCTGGGCGACCCGCCGGTCGTCGAGACGGTGATCGGGGTCGGCTACCGGATGACCTGATGCGCGTTGGGGACGTCTCGCTGCGCCTCCCGGCGCCGACGATCCGGCTGCGCATGGCCCTGCTGTACGGGATCGTGTTCCTGGTCACCGGCGCAGTGCTGCTGACCATCGGCTACGAGCTCGTCTACCACAACCTGAACGGCAGCGGGACCTATCGAAACGAGCTGCGCAAGCTCGGGCTGGCGCCGCCCCGCCTCCCGCCGGCATTCGCTCCCGGCTCGCCCGGCGAGCGTTTCGCCAACGCGGTCAGGGCCGAGCTGCGCGCCGATGTGGCGCAGCTGCGCGCCGATGCTGTGCATCGCCTGCTCGTCGAGTACGTGGTGGCACTCGGGGCGATGACGATGGTCTCCGTGGCAGCGGGATGGCTGCTGGCCGGCCGTGCCCTGCGCCCGCTGCGGCGGATCACGGCGACGGCGCAGCGCGTCTCGGGGGAGAACCTGGGCGAGCGGATCGGGCTGAGGGGGCCGGCCGACGAGCTCAAGGAGCTCGCGGACACGTTCGACGGGATGCTCATCAGGCTCGACGGCGCATTCGCCAGCCAGCGCCACTTCGTGGCCAACGCTTCGCACGAGCTCCGCACGCCGCTCGCGATCATGCGCACCGAACTGGACGTGACGCTGGCCGATCCCGACGCCAGCGTCCAGGAGCTGCGGCGGATGGGCGAGGCGGTGCGGGACACGGTCGACCGGTGCGAGCGGCTGATCGAGGGCCTGCTGATGCTCGCGCGCAGCGAGGCGGGCACCGGACGTGACGAGGCCGCCGACCTGGCCGCGCTCGCGGCCGATTGCATCACCGACCTGCGCGCCCGGGCGGAGGAGGCACGCGTCGAGGTGCGGGACGATCTGTCGCCGGCCTGGGCCCGCGGCGGGCCCGCACTGCTCGAGCGGATGATCGCCAACCTGATCGACAACGGCATCCGCTACAACGAGCCGGGTGGCTGGTTACGCGTCTCGACGCGCTCGGAGGACGGACTGGTTCGCCTGACGGTGGCCAACGGCGGCCCCCGCATCGAACCGGGCCTCGCGTCGACGCTGACCGAACCGTTCCGGCGCCTGGACCGCGGCGCCGGCGGGTTCGGGCTGGGGCTGTCAATCGTGCGCTCGGTGGCCGAGGCGCACGGCGGAGCGGTCGAGGTTTCGGCGCCGGCGGAGGGCGGGCTCTCGGTGCGGATCGAGCTGCCGGCCATGCCCGCGCCGGCCGTGGGAATCGTTCCTAAGCGCGGGGCAAGAGCGCTTACGCAGAGCTGACACGCACGGCGCTACAACCGCCGGTCGTGACGTTTGCCTCCGCATACGCTGTGCGGTGCCGGCCCTCCTCTTCGTCGGCAACGGATTGCCCGAGTCATGAGCGCACGCCGGGATCGGCCGCCTAGGCCCTGGTTCCTGTCCGCGTTGGCCGCGGTGGCGGTCGGCGTGATCGTCCTGGCGATCACGGAGATCGGGACGCCGACGAGCTCGGCGCGCACCTCCCGAGAGATCATCACCGCGGGACAGGGCGTGGTGCAGTCGACCGTCACGGCCAGCGGGAACATCGCCGCCGGGATCGACGTCAACGTCAACTTCAATACCGGCGGGACGCTGCAGGACGTCTACGTGCATAGCGGCCAGCACGTCGACGCCGGACAGCTGCTCGCCGACCTCGACCCGACCTCGGCGCAGCTGTCGCTAAATCAAGCGCAGGAGAACCTGACGGCAGCCGAGGACAACCTGAGCTGCCTGCAGGGTGTGACCAGCGACTGCGGGTCGGGGGGCGGCTCCGGGGCGGGGTCGGGCAGCTCGGGGTCGGGCAGTTCGGGGTCGGGCAGCTCGGGGTCGGGCAGCTCGGGGTCGGGCTCGAGCGGGGCGGCATCCACCACGAGCTACTTCGCGCCGGCCGCCACCGTGGAATACGCGGCCTTCCATCCCGGCACCACGTCGGGCACGTCCACGACGCAGTCCAAGCCGGGACCCACGGCCCCGACGCAGTCCAAGCCCGGCTCCACAACGACGAAGTCCAAGCCGGGCACCACCACGACGACCAAGACCACGCCGCACGTGACGGTTACCGTGATCGTGCCCAGCACGAGCCGGACGGGGTTGTCCTCGTCGCCCTCGAGCGGCGGGAACTCGAGCGGCGGGAACTCCACGGCGAAGACCGGCGGCACCTCGACAGCGAAGACGACCTCGACCGCAACGACGACGACGACCACGCCCTCGCCCGGCAGCGTCGCCTCGGCCCAGTCAGCCATCTACTCCGCCCAGGCTGGCGTGCACAACGCCGAGGTGGCGCTGAACAACACCAAGCTGTACGCCCCGGTGAGCGGCACGATCGCCTCGCTGTCCAGCCTGACCCCGGGTGACACGGTGTCCGGAGGCGGGTCAGGAAGCTCCTCCTCCTCCTCCTCCTCCTCCTCCGGCGCGTCCCCCTCGTCGAGCAGCTCGTCCGGGACCGGGTCGGGTACGACGGCCGGCAGCCTCGGGGGCTCCGGCTCCTCGGGCTCGGGCTCCTCGGGCTCGGGACCCTCGGGCTCGGGCTCCTCGGGCTCGGGCTCCTCGGGCTCGGGCTTCGCCGAGATCGTGAACACCAACACGCTGACCATGACGGTCGCGTTCAGCGAGTCGGACATCAGCAAGGTTCAGGTCGGGCAGCCGGCAACGGTTACGCTCGACGCGCTGGCGGGTGTCGAGCTCGCCGCGCACGTGAGTCAGATCTCGCTGGTCGGGACCGCGAGCTCGAGCGTCGTCTCCTATGACGCCACGCTCACCCTCGACCAGAACGACTCGCGCGTCAAGCCCGGGATGAGCGCCTCGGCAGCGGTGATCGTCGCTCAGGCGCAGGGGATCACCATCCCCAACCAGGCGGTCAGCGGCAGCGGTTCGCTGGCCGCGGTCAACCTTCTCCGTAACGGCGAGACGGTCTCGCAGCAGGTTGTGGTCGGGCTGCGGGGCGACACGCGGACCCAGATCATCAGCGGGCTGAACGCGGGCGATCAGGTCGTCGTCACAGTCACGCTCCCGTCGCTGAGCGCGACATCGACGCCCGGATCCGGCACCGGTGCACTCGGCGGGCGGTTGGGTGGCGCCGGCGGACTCGGCGGTGGCGGTGGACTCGGCGGCGCTGGCGGTCTCGGCGGCGGCGGCGCGTTCTTCCGGCGCGCGGCCGGAGGCGGCTGATGCCGCGCCGGCGGCGGTCCGTCGAGCGGCCGGCGGTGGCGCGGGCGCAGCGCTTCCTCGAGAGGCGCCGTGACAGCTCCGCACGAGCCGAGCGGCAGGCGCCGGTGTCGCGGCCGCGTCCGCGGTCGAGCCGCCCGGGCGTGCCGGTCATCGACGTCGATGACGTGCACAAGACATACAGCGTCGGGGACATCGCGGTGCACGCGCTACGGGGGATCAGCCTGCGCATCGAGCGCGGCGAATACGTGGCGATCGTGGGCGCTTCGGGCAGTGGCAAGACGACGCTGATGAACATCCTGGGCTGTCTCGACACGCCGACTACCGGCACGTATCGATTGAACGGCCTCGATGTCCGCGGGATCGACGAGGACGCGCTCGCGGACGTCCGAAACCGCGAGATAGGTTTCGTGTTCCAGAGCTTCAACCTGATCCCGCGCACGCGCGCACAGGCCAATGTCGAGCTCCCGCTGGCCTACGCCGGACTGCAGCGGGCCGCCCGGCAGGAGCGGGCGATGGCCGCGCTGCGGCAGGTGGGGCTAGCGGACCGCGTCCACCACCTCCCGTCTGAGCTCTCGGGCGGCCAGCAGCAGCGGGTGGCGATCGCCCGCGCGCTGGTCACCAACCCGGCGATGATCCTGGCCGACGAGCCCACGGGTGCGCTGGACACGGTGTCCTCGGCCGAGGTGCTGGGCATCTTCGGCCGTCTCAACGAGCAGGGGCGGACGATCATCCTGATCACCCACGAGCATTCCGTCGCGGTCCATGCGCGGCGCGTGGTCAGGATCAGCGACGGGACGATCATCGCCGACGAGCGTGGTGAGCCCGCGGGAGCGGTGGGATGACCGAGATCGTCCGTGTGGCGCTGGGCGGCCTGGCGGCCAACAAGCTACGGTCGGGCCTGACGGTCCTCGGGCTGATGATCGGGGTGGGCTCGGTGATCGTGCTGATCGCGGTCGGCACCGGATCGTCGGCGGCGGTCACGAAGCAGATCGACCAGCTCGGCTCGAACGTGCTGCTGGTGAGCGGGGCGCCCACGCTCGGTGGCCTGTTCCGTCGCGGGGGCGGCGCCAGCCCAAGCGCCGGCACCGGCCTCACGGTGGCGGATGCGGGCGCGCTGGTGAACCGGTTCCAGGCGCCCGACGTCGCGAGTTCCTCGCCGGTGACCAGCGCCAGCGGAGTGACGCTCACTTCGGGCACGACTACTTACTCGCCGACTTCCTTTATCGGCACCACGCCCTCCTACGAGGCTGCGCGCAGCTACACGATGGCCACGGGCTCGTGGTTCACCAACGCCGATGTGCAGAACCACAACCGCGTTCTCGTGGTCGGGCCGACCGTGGTCAGCGAGCTGTTCGGCGGGGCGGATCCCGTCGGCCAGACGATCCAGGTCAACGGCACGAACTTCCAGATCATCGGCGTCACGGCGGCGAAGGGATCGAACGGAACCTCCAACCAGGACGACGTCGCGATCGCGCCGCTCACGGCGGTACAGGACACCTTGACCGGCTACGGAAGCATCACCCAGATCGTCGTCCAGGCCCAGTCACGGGGTCAGCTGAATGCTGCGCAGACCGAAGTGACGAACATCCTGAACCGGCTCGATCCGCCCAGCCCGGGCTCGCTCGGGACGAGCAACTTCAACGTCATCAATCAGAGCTCGATCATCCAGACCTCGACCGCAAGCAGCAAGGTATTCACCACCCTGCTCGGCGAGGTCGCAGCGATCTCCCTGCTCGTCGGCGGCATCGGCGTGATGAACATCATGCTTGTCTCGGTCACCGAGCGCACCCGCGAGATCGGCATCCGTAAGGCGGTGGGCGCGCGCCGCAGCGACATCCTCATCCAGTTTCTCGTCGAGGCGGTGCTGGTGTCGTTCTTCGGTGGCATCGCCGGCGTGATCGCGGGCATCGTCGGCAGCCAGTTCAAGATCGCGGGTGTCCAGCCGGTGATCGCGCCCTACTCGATCGGGCTCGCCTTCGGTGCCGCGGTCCTGATCGGGCTCTTCTTCGGCACCTATCCCGCCGGCCGCGCCGCG
>JAFASQ010000574.1 GCA_019244395.1 Solirubrobacterales bacterium
TGCTCAGGGCTGTTCCGGCGCTGTCCGGCGCCGACGTGGAGAATCCACGGGTGAGCACCGATCGGAACACCGGCTCGCCCGACGTCACGTTCGACTTCACGGCCGCCGGTCGGCGCGCGTTCCAGGCGATCACGGCGGCGCTTGCGCGGAGAGGCGACCTGCTCAGCCGCTCGGGTGAGACGCTCAACCAGCACTTCGCGATCGCGCTCGACGACAAGCTGATCAGCGTCCCGTACATCGACTTCAGGCAGTACCCCGACGGAATCACCGCTGAGAACGCTGTCGACATCGGCGCCCGCTTCAGCAGGCAATCGGCCCAGACCCTGGCCACACTCCTGCGCTACGGCCCGCTGCCGGTGAAGCTCACGGCAAGGGGGTGAAGGGGTACAGCACGACGACGGCCGCCAGCACGCAGGCCACCCAGACCAGCACGACCTTGCGACGGACGCCCACCCGGGCGATCAGGTCCGCCACCGCCAGGTAGATCCCGGGCATGACGATCACCATGTAGTACAGGTAGCTGGTGCGGCTCTCGATCAGAGCGAGCGCTACGAAGGGCAGGAACGTTCCGAGGAACCAGGCCAGGCCGACCAGCCCCACCTCGTCGGCCGAGCGGCCGCGCCGCATGAAGCGGGGCCCGACCAGTCCGCGCGCGGCATAGAGCAGGGCGGGCAGGGCGAGCAACAGGATCGGCGGACTGATCAGCCCGATGAAGTGAACCGCCGGCGCGACCTGGCTGAGCGCGCCGCTCGGGTGCGCGGGGTTGATCCGCAAGTAGGTGATCGGCTTGCTGTCGATGAGCCAGTCCCAGGGATAGGAGGCGATTCCCTGCGGGCCGTGGGGGCTGGTCTGGTGCGCGGCGTAGCTGAGGATGTGCGCGATGTGCCCGAACGGACCGCCCGGCACCACCTTGCCGGTTTGCGGGCTGTAGGGGGGTGCGATCCGGCCGAGGACGAACAGCAGGAGCACGAACGCGACGGCCGCCGACCCGCCGCACGTGGCCAGCCGTCCCACCCGCTGCCAACCGTCCGTGCGCGCACCGAGCCAGCGAAACGACTCGAGCGCCACCAGCACGAGCAGGACGTAGGGCGCGACCTCCTTGGCGCACGCCGCGAGTGCGATGACGACGCCGGCCAGGATCGGACGGCCGCGCAGGTAGAGCGCCGCGCCCCAGATCATCCCGGTCACGGCGGAGATGTCGAGCGTGCCGATCCGTCCATGCACGAGGAGCAGGTTGTCGGCCGCCATCAGCGCGGCCGCGCCCAACCCCAGCCAGGGACCGCCGCCGGCGGCGCGCGTAAGGGCAAACATGCCGAGAATGGCCAGCGTGCCCATCAGTACGCTGGGCAGGCGCCAAGCGAGCGGCCCGTCGCCGAACAGCTTGATCCCGCCGGCGATCAGCAGCTTGGCCAGCTGCGGGTGCTCGGAGTTCGGGTCGACCCCCAGCGGCGCGTTGGCGTACGGGGCTCCGTGGGGCGGGGTGATCCCGGCGATGACCCGCGCGGCGTTCACGTAGTAGGCCTCGTCGAAGACGAGAATGTGATCGTTGGCCGAGCGGCATGGCGCCCGGCAGGGCTCGCTGAGCCACGCCAGCCGCGCGACCGTCGACGCCACCAGCAGCGCTGCCAGCAGCCAGAGCCAGAGCGGACGGCGTCGCCAAGCCGGTGCGTGCGAGCACGAAGGCGGTGCGTGCGGGCGCGTCACCATTGCGCGCGCGACGGTACACATACACTGCCGCCCCGTGGAGTTCGAGAAGTGGCAGGCGCTCGGCAACGACTACGTGATCGTCGAGGAGTCGCGGCTCCCGTTCGAGCTGACCTCGCCACGCATTCAGGCCATCTGCGCGCCGCACACCGGCGTGGCGGCCGACGGGATCCTGCTGCTCGGGGCGCCCGACGAAACCGGCTATGTGGCCCGGCTGCGGATCTTCAACCCGGATGGATCTGAGGCCGAGCTGTCGGGCAACGGGGCGCGCGAGGCGATCCTTTATCTGCGCCGGCACCGATGGACGGACGCGGACTCCTTCGCGATCCAGACCGCGGCCGGTGACATCCGTCCCCGCATCATCTCCGAGACCGAGTGCGCCGTGGACATGGGTCACGCTCAGCTACAGAGCGGGGGCTATCCCTCCGGCGGGCTCGATGGTCGCGGCGAGCTGGTTGCCGGCGGGCGCACCTGGCCCTTCCAGCACGTGCAGGTCGGTAATCCGCAGTGCGCGATCCGCGTGGAGGACGAACACGAGCTCGAAGCGCTCGACCTGCCGGGAATCGGTCCCCGCATCGAGCATCACGAGCTGTTCCCCAACCGGACCAACGTGTCGTGGTTCACTGAGCTCAGACCGGGGGTGATCCGGGCGCGCATCTTCGAACGCGGGGTGGGGGAGACCTCGGCAAGCGGAACCGGCGCGACCGGCGCGGCGGTGGCATACGTGGTGGATGGCGGCCAGTCGCCGGTCACGGTGCTCCTCGACGGCGGCGAGCTGAGCGTCGAGGTCTCGGACGAGCTGCAGATCAAGCTCACCGGCTGGGCGGTGCCCGTTTTCCGCGGCTCGCTCGCCGAAACCTTCCTCGAGGAGTTGCATGCGACGCAGTAGCCGCCTGGATCGGATCCCGCCGTATATGTTCGCCGAGCTCGAGCGCAAGGTGCGCGCCAAGCGAGCCGCCGGCGTCGACGTGATCAGCCTGGGGATCGGTGACCCGGATACACCGACCTTCGTGGAGATCGTGACCGCCATGCAGGGCGCCGTCGCGGACCCGAGCACGCATCAGTACCCGAGCAACCGGGGGCGGCAGGAGTTCCGCGAGGCCGTCGCCGCCTTCTACGCCCGTCGGTTCGGCATCGAGCTCGATCCCGAGACAGAAGTGATGGCGGCGATCGGGGCCAAGGAATGCATCTTCAATTTGAACCTGGCTTTCCTGGATCCGGGCTACGTGGCGCTCGCCTCCGACCCCGGCTATCCGGTCTACACCGGCGGGCCGCTGCTGGCCGGGGGCGAAGCGGTGCTGCTGCCTCTAAAGCCCGATCGAGGATTCGCTCCCGACCTGGGGGCGATCGCGCCCGGCGACCGGGAGCGAGCCCGGCTCATGTTTCTCAACTACCCCAACAACCCGACCGGCGCCACCGTGCCGGACGGCCTGTTCGAGGAGGTCGTCGAGTTCGCCCGGCGCCACGAGATCCTGGCCGTTCACGACAACGCGTACAGCGAGACCACCTACGACGGCTATGTGGCCCCGTCCTTCCTCCAGACCCCAGGCGCCAAGGAGGTCGGCGTCGAGGTGTTCTCGCTCTCCAAGGGCTACAACATGACGGGGTGGCGGTGTGCCGCGATCGTCGGCAACGCCGAGGCGATCGAGCACTACTGGCACCTGAAGTCGAACATCGACTCCGGTAATTTCGAGGCGGTCCAGCTCGCGGGCGCGGCCGCCCTCGGCCCCGACCTCGACGCCGAGAAGGCGGCCATGAACGAGGTCTACCGGCGCCGACGCGATCTCGTCTGCGACGCGCTGGCCCAGGCCGGCGTCGAGGTCACGCCGCCCAAGGGGACGATCTACGTCTGGGCGCCCATCCCGTCTGGCTTCGACTCCTCCGCGGCGTACTGCGAACACGTGCTCGAGCAGGCCGCCGTGGTGATAACGCCCGGCGGCGCGTACGGCGCGAGCGGCGAGGGCTATTTCCGGATCTCGCTGACCACGCCGGACGAGCGGCTGCTCGAGGCGGTCGAGCGAATCAGGCGCTTGTAGTGGCCGTCCTCCGCAAATACGCCCGCATTCGAACGGCCCCTGACGGCGCCTGCGCGGGCTTGCGGCCCGCTCGGCATCCGGCCTCGCTTCCCTGGGCCGCGCCCGCGGTCATCCGGAGTCCTCGGACCCTCGTGTAGCGCTGCTACACGTCGGGTCCTGCGTCCTCGCCAGGCATCCGCCAGTGACCGTTCTCGGTGCGACCGTACTTACGGAGGACGACCACCAGCACAGCTACCATCAGCCTTGGTGCAGCGAGACCGTCAACCCAGCAGCGAGCCGTCTCCGGCGGCGCTGAACGGGCAGCGGCCCCGCGGGCGAGCCCGGCAGCGCGCCTTCCTGATCGGTGTGTTTCCCGACGGAGGCGAGGAGCAGCTCGCGGAGCTGCGTGAGCTTCTGCGCACGGCGGGCGTGGCCGGTGTCGGTGAGCTCGTCCAGCGGCGAGACCACCCGCACCCGAACACCTATCTCGGCCCGGGCAAGCTCGATGAGCTCCGGGACGAGATCGCGCGCTCGGACGCGAACCTGGTCGCCTGCGACGACGAGCTGTCACCGCGCCAGGAGCGCAACCTCGAATCGGCGCTGGGAATCCCGGTGATCGACCGCACCGCGATCATCCTCGACATCTTCGCCGCGCATGCCCACAGCGCCGAGGGGAAGCTCCAGGTCGAGCTGGCCCAGCTCGAGTACAACCTGGCCCGCATGCGTGGTCTGTGGACCCACCTCGAGCGTCTCGGCGCCGGCCGCATCGACGGAGGAATCGGAACCCGCGGACCGGGCGAGACGCAGATCGAGACCGACCGGCGCCTGGCCCGCGATCGCATCTCCGCCCTGAAGCGCAAGCTCGGCCACGTGCGCTCGAGCCGCTCGGTCATGCGCGCCGAGCGCGAGCGTACGCATCTCCCCTCGGTGGCCCTAGCCGGTTACACCAACGCCGGAAAGTCCACGCTGCTGAACGCGCTGACCGGGGCGAACGTCGGCGTACGCGACCGGCTCTTCCACACGCTCGACCCGACGACCCGGCTGCTGCGCGCCGGCGGACGCGACTATCTGCTCACCGACACGGTCGGGTTCATCCGCAAGCTGCCCCACCAGCTCGTCGAGGCGTTCGGCGCGACACTGGAGGAGACGCGGCTGGCCGACCTGATCCTGCACGTCGTTGACGCGTCGGTCCCGGAGGACGAACTGCTGGCGATGACCGCTGCGGTCGCGGATGTCCTGCTCGAGATCGGCGCCGACGCGGTGCCTGAGATCCTCGTCCTGGCCAAGGCCGACCGCATCGACGACGAGCGCCGGGGCGAGCTCCAGCGGCGACATCCCGACGCGGTGCTCGTCTCGGCCGTCACCGGCGAGGGGATCGAGATCCTCGCCCACCGGATCGAGGAGGAGTTCGCCCGGACCCTTCAGGACGTGGAGCTGCTGATCCCCTTCCAGCAGGGGGCACGGCTCGCCGAGCTGCACGCGATCGCCGGCGATCTCGAGCGCGAGGAGACGCCCGAGGGAGTCCGCGTGACCGCGCGACTGCCGGCGGCGATCGCCGCGCGCTACCAGGAGTTCGCGCTCAGCCGCCCGTTGGCATGACGCTCAAGGTGCGGCGGCTTGACGCTCGGGCGCGGCTGCCGACCAGAGCCTACCCGGGCGACGCCGGACTCGATCTGTACGCGCTCGAGGACGGCGCGCTCGGGCCGGGCGAGCGCGCCTCGATCCGCACCGGCATCGCCGTCGAGATACCGGACGGGCTGGCCGGCTTGGTACTGCCGCGCTCCGGCCTGGCGGCCAAGCACGGCATCGCGCTGGTGAACGCGCCCGGCCTGATCGACGCCGGCTACCGTGGCGAGGTCAGGGTGCTGCTGCTCAACACCGACCGCAGCGGAACGTTCCCGATCTCGGCGGGCGATCGCATTGCGCAGCTAGTGCTGGTCAAGGTCCAGACGCCCGCGGTGGTCGAGGTCGGGGACCTCGCGCTGTCCGAGCGCGGCGCCGGCGGCTTCGGCTCGAGTGGATAAAAGCCCCGGAGCCGGATGCGGTTACCCGGCTGGATGCGGTTACTCAACCTCCGCTGCTCGGCTGCGGCGGCGGCAGAATCCCCTGCGCCTGCAGGAACTCCTGGGCGGCCGTCGCCGGGTCCTGGCCGTACAGGACGACCGCAGCGTTCAGCTCGCGAATGGCGGGGAGCGTCAGGAGCGCGCTGACCCGATTGATCGTGGCTGCGAACTCTGGCCCCTCGGCTTCGAGCGCCCGCGCCGAAGCGACGGGCACGACGTTACCCCACCCGAACACGTCCTCGGGGTCGTGAAGCAGCGGATAGCTGCCGGTCAGTAGCTGCGGGTCGGTGGTGTTGACGACCGCGGCCTGTACCGCTCCCTGGTCGAGGGCCTGGTACTGGGCGCCGATCTCGAGCGGCTTGAACGCCGCCGGGACCATGCCGTAGGTGCTCTCGATGGCGGACAGGCCGGTCGGGCTCTGCCCGAACTGAGGGGGGCCGCCGAGGGTCAGGCCTCCGGAGACCTGGATCAGGTCGGGAATCGACTGCACCTGGTTCTGGACCGCGTAGTAGAACGACACGGCGATCGCGCCGGTGTCGCTGAACGGGGTGGGGTTGAGCAGCTCCAGGCCGTGCCCCAGCGCGTAATGCTGCCCGGCCAGGTAAGCGCCCGCGCGAGTCCTGTACGTGCGCTGGTTGCCGGCGACCTGGGTGTTCCACGTGTCGAGGTATTCCGGATACATGGCCAGCTGGCCGGTGGCGAGTGCCTGCATGACGACCTGGGTGGGTCCGATGTTCTGGTTGAGCGTTACCTGGAAGCCCTGGGCTTTGAGCGCCTGGTAGTAGAGCTGGCCGAGGAGGAACTGCTCGGACGTGTTCTCGTCACCGATCATCACCGGCGGTTTGCCGGCGCCCGGAAGCGTCACCGTCGCCGTCGTGGTGGCAGTGGTCGTGGCGGTCGCGGTCCTCGTCACCGTGGTGGTCGCCGTGGTGGGGAGTTGCGTCGCTGCCGTGGCCGATCGGGCGCCGGTGCCGCACGCGGCCGACCCGAGTGCGGCGAGCCCGCACGCGAGGCTCGCTGCGAGCCGCCCGGCCATCGACCACGCCCGGCGCGACATCAGGCGCACACTGTCACACTCCGGCCGCGCGGCGCGCGTCGACATGGGCCGCGGCCTCGAGCCGGTCGTCGAGCGGCTCGAGGGCCCCAACCGGCTGCCGAGCGCCGAGTGCGGTTTCGATCAGCCAGTCGGCGAACCAGGCGTTCTTGGGCAGCAGCGGCCCGTGCAGGTAGGTCCCGATCACGCTCCCGCGTCGGACGCCCTCCCAGCCGTCTTCGCCGTTGTTTCCGTAACCCTTCAGCACCCGGCCGAGCGGCCGCTCGCCCGGGCCGAGGCGAGTGCGCCCGCCGTGGTTCTCGAATCCGGCCAGGACGCGCCTGACCCCCGGCTCGAGCTCGACCTCGACGGCGACGTTGCCGATCAGCCGCGGCCCATCCGAGCGGACCGTGACCAGGTCGACCAGGCCCGCCCCCGGGAGGGTCTCATCGCCGAGCTGGTAGGAGTGGCCGAGGAGTTGATAGCCGCCGCACACGGCGAGGATCACGGCGCCGCGTGCGGCGGCGGCGTGCAGCGCGTCTCGCTTGACCTCGGCCAGGTCGAGTGCGCACAGCTTCTGGTCGCGGTCCTGGCCGCCGCCCAAGTAGTACAGGTCCGCGCCATCGGGGTCGAGGTGGTCGCCCAGGCCGCTCGCCATCACCCTGAAGCCGATACCCCGCCAGCGGCAGCGGCGCTCCAGCAGGAGCAGGTTTCCCCGGTCGGCGTAGATGTTCATCAGATCCGGGTACAGCGCGCACACGCGCAGCTCAGGCACGGAGGATCACCACCTCGCTCCCCGAGTACTCGGGCGTCGGCGGGACGCTCCTGCGCCCGGCGGATGTGAAGCCGGCGGCTTTCGCCTCCCGTTCGAGACCCCTAGCCGTGAGGCGGTCGAGGCGGATCAGATCCTGCTCAACGGTTCGGTCGCCCGCCGGCGAGACCGTCTCGCGCCGGCGCTCGAGCACGAACCCACGGTGGTCGCAGCGAACCGCAATCGGCTGACTGGAATAGACGAAGCCGTCCTCCTCGCGGACGTCGGGCAGGGGCGCCGGTTGTCCGTCCACCACCTCGTACAGGTCGAGGACCTCGGCGATCGCCACCGCGAGCGCCCCGCCCGCTGTGAGGTGACGGCGTGCGCAGCGTAAAAAGCCGGCTCGGCCCTGAGCGCCGCCGAGCAGCTGGACCGTCTGCATCGGCACGATCACCAGGGGGAATCGCCGTTCGCCGAGATCGAACTCGCGAGCGTCGGCGACCACCGTCGTCACCGGTGCTTGGGAAGAAACGTCCACGATTTGGACATTTCTTCCCACCCGGACGGTGGCGCTGCGCTCCGCCAGTGCCCGTATCAGGTCAGGATCGCGGTCAAGGGCCGTGACGCGATACCCGGCGCGCGCCAGGTCGAGGGTTACGCGGCCCGTACCCGCGCCAACATCCAGCACCGGGTCCCCATGCGACGCCGCCAGCGAGCGCCACAGCGACAGGTCCTCCCCGTAGCTCCCGCACTCCACGTCGTGCCAGACGACGCTCATGGCCGCCTCGCCCCGGCGGGTTCCCAGAACGGCACCGCCTGCCCGCGTCCGGCGAGCAGCCCGCGCAGCTCGAGCAGTGCCGTGTATGTGGGCAGGACGTACAGGCGCCCACGATCCGCCTCCGCCACCGCCTCGTCGAGTGCCGCTGCCACGCCGGGCACCACGTGCAGACGATCGACCGGCACGCCCGCGTACTTCAACCGGACAGCAAGCTCGGCTGCCCGCGTGCCCGCGCAGGTGACGCGGCGCACCCGCTCGGCGAGCATCTCGAAGTCGGCATCCCACACCCACGAGACGTCGCGCCCATCGGCGGTGCGGTCATTCAGGATCGCCAGCAGATCGATCTCCTCAGGCTCGAGCACGAGCGTGCGCAGAATCTCATTGGCGCCGGCCGGGTTCTTGACCAGCAACGTTTGGACCTCGACGCCGCCGATCGCGATTCGCTCGGCCCGTCCGAATGCGGCCCGCACGTCACCCAAGCCGGCGACCACCGTGTCCAGCCCGAGGCCCAGCCCCAGACAGAGAGCACCGGCGCCGAGCGCGTTGTAGACGTTGTAAAGCCCGGGCAGGGGCAGTTCGACTCGGGCACGCCCGGCCGGGGCGACCAGTTCGAACTCGGAGCGACGCGTCCCGTGGAGCTCGATCCGCTCGGCGGCGACCGTCGGCGCCGGCCGCTCCCGACCGCAGACCGGGCACCGGTAGCGGCCCAGGTGGCCCAGGTAGACAACGTCGTACACGTAGGCGGCGCCGCAGCGCCGGCAGTGCTTGGAATCCGAGGCGTGCTGCATCTCGGGGACGGCCACCGACGGATCCTCGATCCCGAAATACGTCACGTTCGCCGCCTCGCGGCCCAGATCGGCGATCAGCGGGTCGTCGGCGTTCAGGACCAGCCGCGCCCCTCGCCCCGACGCGCCGGCCGCCACCGCGGCCCACCGGTCGGCGATCGTGTCCAGCTCCCCGTAGCGGTCGAGTTGGTCGCGGAACAGGTTGCCGAGCAGGATCCCGCGAGGCTCGAGCTGCGGCGCGACCCGGTCAAGCCAGAACTCATCGAGCTCGAACAGCCCGAGCTCCCCGTCGATCCGCCCGCCACCGCGCGCGGCCGCCAACAGCGTCGAGGCGACGCCCCCGGCCATGTTGGCCCCGGCGCGATTGTGGACGACCGAGATCCCGGCCCGACCCAGCACCGCCGCCACCATGGCCGCGGTGGTGGTCTTGCCGTTGGTCGCGGAGATCACCATCGACCCGCGCGGCAGGCGCCCGGCCAGCTCCGGGATCGCATCGGGCTCAAGCGCGAGGAGCACCTTGCCCGGCAGGCTGGTTCCGCCGCCCCGCCGGGCCCGGCGCGCGAGTTCGCCCACGGCGCGGGCAGCAACGATCTTGGGCGCCAGCAGGGTCATCGTGGCACGATCACGCGGACGGCCGCCGGCAGCAACCGAACAGTGACCGGAAGCTCGGCAATCGCCTCCCCGTCGGCGTATAGCGTGAACGGCTGCGCCGACTCGATCCGCACCTCGCGGCTGCGAAGCACGGTGACGCCGCGGTGGCGAACATGACGGCCGACGAACACGGTGGGGGCGAGGCGCAGGAAGCGAAGCTTCGGCATGTCTTCGATGATGACGACGTCGAGCAGACCGTCGGTGAGCGACGCGCTCGGAGCCAGGCGCATGCCACCCCCGAACTGCTTCGAGTTGGCCGCGGCGACCGAGTACCCGGTGAACCGGCGCGGTTCGGCGCCGTCGAGGGTGACCTCGAACGCGGCCGCCTTCCAACTCGGCAGCGCACGGAGGAGGGCGAAGGCGTACACCGGGCTTCCCCGCACCACAGTGGTCTCGTTGGCGATGCGGTTGACGAGCGAATCGAAGCCACAGCTGGCAATGCCAGCGAAGGTCCGCCCACCGGCTTCTCCCAGGTCCACCGAGCGCTCGACGCCCGAGGCGAGCGTCGAGCACGCCGCCACCGGCTTCGAGGGAATGCCGAGCACCCGGCACAGGTCGTTGCCCCGCCCGCCCGGCAGCACGCCCACCACGCCCTCGGAGTGCTTCAACGCCCCCGCCACCGCGCCAATCAGGCCGTCGCCGCCGAAGGCCACCGCCACCTCGCCGGCAGCGGCCGCGGCCAGCGCCAACTCGCGGGCGTGCGAGAGGCTCGTGGTGTACTCGAAGCGCTGCTCCAGGCCCAGCGCCCGCAGCGCCGCCTGCACGCCGGGGAGCGCCCGCGCCGGGCGGCCCCCGCCGGCCACGGGATTGACGATCAACGACAGCCTGCGCACCGCGCAGACTATGCCGCAGAGCCCCGTCGCGCCGCCTGACATCGACTTGGTAGGCTTAGGCCTGCATGGCGCTCAGCCTCGACACGAGTGTTGCTCCGCGGGCCATCCGGGCCCGCGATCTGATGTGGTCGGGCGACATCAGGTCGCCCTTAACCAGTCGAGCTTCGCTCTTCCTTCTTCTCCTCCCCCCTCGGGGGGAATAGCGCGTGGGCGGCCGCACGTAGCCGCGAGACCAGCACCGAGAAGAAGCCAAGTTCGAGACATCGAGGAGTGACATGACCAAGCCCGAGGACCCAAGCCGAGTACTGATCTTCGACACGACGCTGCGCGACGGCGAGCAGTCACCCGGCATCTCGCTGAACACGCAGGAGAAGCTCGAGATCGCGCAGCAGCTGGCGCGGCTGGGCGTCGACGTGATCGAGGCCGGCTTCCCGATCACCTCGCCGGGCGATTTCGACGCCGTGCAGGAAATCTCTCGAAGCGTGGAGGGCCCGGTGATCGCCGGCCTGGCCCGAACCCACGTGGCCGACATCGATGCCGCCTGGAACGCGGTCAGGGACGCGGCGCGGCCCCGCATCCACACGTTCATCTCGACCTCCGACATCCACATCGAGTATCAGCTGCAGACCACGCGGGACGATGTCAAGGGTCAGGCGCGGGCGGCGGTCGCCCACGCCCGGCAGTACGTCGAGGACGTCGAGTTCTCGCCCATGGACGCCACGCGCGCGGACATAGAGTTCACCGCCGAGGTGTGCCAGATCGCGATCGGCGAGGGCGCGACGACGATCAACATCCCGGACACCGTCGGCTACACCATGCCCCACGAGTTCACGGCATTTCTGCAGAAGCTCTACGAGCTCACCCCCGATCTGCGCAACGTCGTGCTGAGCGTCCACTGCCACGACGACCTGGGCCTGGCCGTGGCCAACTCGTTCGCCGGCCTGCTGGCCGGCGCCCGCCAGGTCGAATGTGCGATCAACGGGATCGGTGAACGCGCCGGCAATGCCTCGCTCGAGGAGATCGTGATGCTGCTGCACACTCGCGAGCCTGCGGTCGGGCTGAGCACGGCCGTGAACACCCGCGAGATCGCGCGGACGAGCCGCCTCGTCTCCCGCCTGACCGGCTACCCGGTCCAGCCGAACAAGGCCGTCGTGGGCCGCAACGCGTTCGCCCACGAATCGGGCATCCACCAGGACGGCGTGCTCAAGGAGCGCACCACCTACGAGATCATGGACGCCACCACGGTCGGCCTCGAAGCCAACTCGATCGTGCTGGGCAAGCACTCGGGCCGACACGCCCTCCAGCAGGCGCTGGCCGACCTGGGCTTCGAAATCACCGGGCAGGGGCTGAACACGGCCTTCAAGCGCTTCAAGGAGATCGCGGACAAGAAGAAGCACGTGACGGCGATGGACCTCGAGGCACTGGTGACCGACGAGCTGCGCGAGGAGATCGCCGGCTACCAACTCGAGTGGTTCGACGTTGAGGCATCCTCCCGCCGGCCGCCGCACGCCATCGTGGGCGTCCGCACGCCTGACGGCGAGGAAGTCACCGGCTCGTTCACCGGCGACGGCCCGGTCGACGCGATCTTCCGCGCGATCAACTCCGCCACCGGCAGCGAGGCTCGCCTGAGGGAGTTCCGTGTCGATGCGGTGACCGGCGGCCAGGACGCGCTCGGCGAGACTTCGGTCGTGCTCGAGGTGGGCGGGATCAGCGGCGCCGGTCAGGGCGTGTCGACCGACATCCTCGAGGCGGCCGGCCGGGCCTACGTACGCGCGCTCTCCAACGCCATCCGCCGGCGCGGGATCATGGCCGAGGCCGAGGCAGCGACGGCTGCGGCCGCGTCCGGATCACCGGTGCGGACGCCGTGACGAACGCCAGCCCCTGTCGGTAGCCGGCGGCGAGCACGCGCCCGCGCGGCTCGCGGTCCATGAAGTTGATGCCCATCATCTCGGCGCACTCCGCGTTGGGCGCCAGCGTGCGGACCGCGGCGCCGCGGCGGCGCAGGGCCAGCGCCTCGACCGACACCGCCGTGCGCGACACGCTCCGGATCACGCCGAGCACGCCGCTCGAGGCCGGGATGCTCGCGGTCGGGTTCAGGCACAGCACATGGGTGTCCCGGCCGGCGGGCGCGGCGTCGAGGTTGGTCGGGCTCCATACCCCGCCGTCGACGTACTCGCGCCCGCCGATCACGACCGGCGCGAACAGCCAGGGCACCGTGCACGAGGCCTCGACGGCCTCGGCCACGCCGGCGCGCGGCGCGCCGGGGCTGCCGAACACGACCCGGCGGCCGTTGCCGCGATCGACGGCGGTGACCCGCAGCCGGCCGTCGAAGCGGGGCTCCAGGCGTTCGATGTTCCGGCGCAGGTCGGTCAGCCTTTGCTTGGGTCGAGGCAGGCGGCGCAGGAGCAGGGTCCGTGCCACGGCTCCGCCGGGAGCGGCCAGGCCGAGCGCCAGCGGCGCGAACGTGGCGGCGGCAGCGAGCGCGAACGCCCCGGCCCGGCGCGCGGCGGCGAGTCCAGCTGCCGCGAGCCCCTCGGCCGGTCGCGGTGTGGCCGGCGCTTCGACGTCGGACCCCATCGAGGAAGGGCGGCGGGGCGACTGGCCGGCGGCGAGATGCGCGGCCACGATCGCCCCGGCCGAGGTCCCTACGTAGTAGTCGCAGTCGCGGAGGTCAAAGCCGGTGGCATCCTCGATCCCGGCCAGGACGCCCATCATCCACGCCTCGCCGAGTACGCCGCCACCGCCGAGGACCAGAACATCCGGCCGGGAGCGCATCATCGCGGTTGAGGCTAGTGGACTCCGCTTCCAGCGCTCTCGTACGTGATAACGTACGCCTGTATGCCGGATGCCACCGTCAACGGAACCGGTCTCGGCCAGCGCATCAGAGCCCTGCGCGAGGCCATGGACCTGTCACTGCGCGACCTGGCCGACCGCTCGGGGGTGAGCGCGCCGATGCTCTCACAGGTGGAACGGGGAGAGACCAGCCCGACCCTCCTCATCGCCACGCGCATTGCCGGCGGCCTCGAGCTGCGGCTATCCCAGCTCGTGCGCCTCGACGAGGACGGTGCGGTCACGGTCGTGCGGCGAACTGAGCGCCGGCAAGGTCCGGCGCCGGTCGATGGCCACAGCTACGAGATCTTCACCCCGCCCCTGCCCGGGCAGCGCGCCGAGGTCTCACGCCACCGGCTCGCTCCCGGGGCGGTCACCGGAGGGCCGGGTGACCCGCCGAGGCACGAGCCCGGCAGTCGCGAGACGGCGCTGGTGGAGGCCGGGACGGTCGTCCTGCATTGCGACGGCCAGCGCTACGAGTTGCTCGATGGCGACTGCGTCACGTTCGACGCGGACCTGAATCATCATTTTGAAAATCCGGGTCCTGAGGAAGCGGTGCTGCTCGCGATCCTCAGCGCCGGCCTGCGGAGGAGCTGATGCAAACATCACTGTTCGACAAGATCTGGGACACGCACGAGGTCGAGCGGGGACTGCTCTACATCGACCTTCACCTGGTGCACGAGGTGACGAGTCCGCAGGCCTTCGACGGCCTTCGCCTGGCCGGTCGGAAGGTCAGGCGCCCCGATCGCACGTTGGCCACGGCCGACCACAACGTCCCGACCGACGGCACGCCCGTGGCGGCCCGCATCCGCGACGAGCTGTCCCGCGTGCAGGTGCAGACGCTCGAGCGCAACTGCGCCGAGTTCGGGATCCCCGTGTTCTCCCTCGGCTCGACCCACCAGGGGATCGTCCACGTGATCGGTCCGGAGCTCGGCATCACCCAGCCGGGCCTGTCGATCGTGTGCGGCGATTCGCACACCGCCACACATGGCGCGTTCGGGGCCCTCGCCTTCGGAATCGGAACCAGTGAGGTCGAGCACGTGCTCGCTACGCAGTGCCTGGTGCAGTCCAAGCCGCGTTCGATGCGCATCCGCTATCGCGGCGAGCTGGGTTTCGGGGTCACCGCCAAGGACCTGATCCTGGCCACGATCGGCCAGATGGGGGTGGACGGTGCCGCCGGCCACGTCGTCGAGTACGCCGGGCCGGCGATCGAGGCGCTGTCTATGGAGGGCCGTATGACCGTCTGCAACATGACGATCGAGGGCGGCGGGCGCGCAGGGATGATCGCGCCGGACGATACGACCTTCGAGTGGGTGATCGGGCGGCCGGGGGCCCCGGATACGGTCCCGGACGAGTGGCGGTCGCTGCACACCGACGAGGGCGCCAGGTTCGACAAGGAGATCGACGTCGATGCCTCGGCGATCAGCCCCATGGTCACCTGGGGGACCACCCCCGGCATGGTCGTCCAGGTCACCGGCCGGGTGCCCGAGCCGCACTCCGATCAGGACGGGCGTGCGCTCGATTACATGGGACTCGAGCCCGGCACGCCGATCGAGGAGATCAAGCTCGACCGCGTCTTCATCGGCTCGTGCACGAACTCCCGCATCGGCGACCTGCGCGCCGCGGCCGAGGTCGTAGACGGCCATCGGGTCGCCGACAGCGTCTACGCGATGGTCGTCCCGGGCTCCCAGCAGGTCAAGATCCAGGCCGAAAACGAAGGCCTCGACGAGATCTTCCGACGGGCTGGCTTCGATTGGCGGGGCGCGGGATGCTCGATGTGCCTGGGCATGAACCCGGATATCGCAGCGCCCGGGGAGCGGGTCGCGTCGACCTCCAATCGCAACTTCGAGGGCCGTCAGGGACGGGGGGCGCGCTCGCATCTGGTCTCGCCACAGATGGCCGCGGCGGCGGCGATCGAGGGCCGTTTCACGGACATCCGCGAGTGGGAGGCCAACGGGCGATGAAAGCCATTGAAACGATCACCGGCCGCGTATCGGTGCTCAGCCGCGACGACGTCGACACCGACCAGATCATCCCCAAGCAGTTCCTCAAGCGCGTGGAGCGGACCGGCTTTGGCGAGTTTTTGTTCTACGACTGGGCCAAGGAGCCGGGGTGGGAGCTGCCGCGCAACCCGATCCTGGTCGCCGGGCGCAACTTCGGGTGCGGCTCGAGTCGCGAGCACGCGCCCTGGGCGCTGGAGGACTACGGCTTCCAGGCCATCCTGGCGCCCAGCTTCGCCGACATCTTCCGCTCCAACTGCACCAAGATCGGGCTGCTCCCGGTGCAGCTCGAGCCGGAGGCGTGCGCCTCGATCGCCGAGGCCGGCGAGGCCCAGGTCGACCTGGCCGCGCAGGAGGTGCGCTGGCCCGGCGGGACGTCCCGCTTCGAAATCGACCCCGACACCAAGCACCGGCTGCTGAACGGACTCGACGACATCGCGCTGACGCTCGAATCCGAGGACGCCATCACCGCCTACGAGCGCGAGCGCGAGCGGCCCGGGCCCGTGACGACCGCGCTGGCATGAGCAGCGCCAGCGCATCGCGTGATTGGGACGCCGCCACCTACGACCGGGTCTCCGACCCCCAGCTGGCCTGGGCACGCGAGCAGCTCGCGCGGCTGAGCCTGGCCGGCGATGAGGTGGTCCTGGACGCCGGCTGCGGGTCCGGCCGGGTCACCACGCTGCTTGCCGAGCTCGTACCGCGCGGCCGGGTGTACGCGGTCGACGCGGCGCCGTCGATGGCCAAGCATGCCGGCGCCGCCCTGGGCGATCGCGCGATCGTGCTCTGCCAAGACCTGGTCGAGCTCGACCTGCCCGAGCCGGTCGACGCGGTCTTCTCCAATGCCACCTTCCATTGGATCCACGACCACGACGCGCTGTTCGCCGCGCTATACCGGGCGCTGAAGCCGGGCGGCCAGCTCGTGGCCCAGTGCGGCGGGCGAGGCAACATCGACGCGTTCCGCACCTTGGCCGACGCGATCGCCACCGAGGAGCCGTTCGCGCCCTACTTTCGGCATTGGCGGCGGCCGTGGAACTACGCCACCGACACCGAGACTCGGGAACGTCTCGAGCGTGCCGGCTTCGTCGACGGGCAAACCTGGCTGGAGCCGAAGTCGGTCACCCCGGAGGATGCGCGCTCGTTCATCCAGACGGTGTGTCTGGTCCGCCACCTCGACCCGTTGCCCGACGAGCTGAAGGGGCCATTTGTCGATCGCGTGCTCGAGCGCGCCGGCGATCCGCTCGTGCTCGACTACGTCCGGCTGAACATGATGGCCAGGCGGCCGTAGACGGCACGCTCGTTCACCAAGCGCGCCGCCGCGGCACGGTTACGGACCCCAAGGCGAAGGTAAATCGTCCTCAGGTGAAACTTGACCGTGTTCGAGCTGATGAACAGGCGCGTAGCGATGTCCTGGTAGGAGAGGCCTTCCGCGGCCAGGGTCAGCACCTCGAGTTGTCGCTCGCTGAGCGACTCGAGCGGATCGTCAGGGTCGCGGGCGAGCACGCGGTGCCAGTTGGCCGGCAGAACGGCGTGCCCGTGAGCCACCCGGTCAAGACACGCGGCGAGGTCGGCCGCCGGAGTATGCGTGAGGATCACGCCGTTCACATGCTCGCCCAGAACGAATGTGACGAGCTCGGGCACCAGGGCGTCGGCGACCAGCACGATCTCCGTCTCGGGCACGAGGCGGCGTAGCGAGCGCGCCAGCTCGAGCGGAGAGCTGTGACCGCCTGCGACTCCGACCAGCAGCACGTCGGGTGGGTGCGCCACGACTTCGCCCAGCGCTTCCTCGCCGGTGTACGCCGCGCTGACCGCGAATCCCTCCATGCCGCCGACCAGGGCGGCGAGGGATTCCCCGATGAGACGCCGATCGTCGGCGATCGCCACGCGGATGTGCGCGGCCCGGGGGTCGAAGCCGCCGGCCGTGGCGCCGCCGTCTGCGCTCATGACCGGCAGAGCACTCCCGCGCTGCTCGTGATACCGATGCGGAAGATTCGGTGCGCTTGCGCCGTCTCAAACCACGATGGCACCGATTCGGCTGATTGCGCTCGTCCTGCTGACCGCGGCATTTGCCAGCGGCTGCGGTGGCGCGGGGAACACGGGTGCGGCCTCGACCACGGCCTCGATTGCGTCCGGCGGTACCCGTGCCCATGCCGGCCAGCCGCCCTTTGCCTGGCTGCGTCCAGGCCCGCCCCCGCCAGGCTGGGCGCAGGCGCGCCTTCCCAATTCCGTGGTGCTCACGTATCCCGCCTCCTGGCGCCGGATCCACTCCGATCCCGGCACGGCTTCCGCTGCGCGAACCGACCCCGGATCGGACCTGATCGCGGACTACCTGAACGTGACCCCGCAACAAGGGGAGGAGACGCTCCAGGACTGGGCGAGATTCCGGCCGGCTCACAACATGGAGGAGGGCGACAGCCACGTGCAGGTGCTCGCGGCGGCCGGCGGCCTGCACTTTCGAGATGGCCGCGGCTCGTGCGTGATCGACCGCTACCGTACCCCCGCGACCACCTACCAGGAGATTGCCTGCCTGGTCCACGGTCCACGCTCGGCGAACGTGATCGTGGCGGCCGGTCTCGCGGCGCGGTGGGCGCACGACGCGCCGGCGCTCGAGCGCGCGGTTTCCGCGTTTGTCCCCTGACCGGTCGCCCGCCGCGCGTCACCCTGACGCGGACCCGCAATCCTCGCGGGCAGGTTTGCCGCCGGGCACCGTGGTCATTCACCGGTGGCGGCCGAGCTGCGCTGGTAGCGTCCAGCGCCGCTATGTCCCCTCGCATCGTCCTGCTGCCCGGTGACGGGATCGGCCCCGAGATCATCGGGCCGGCGGTCAAGGTGATGAACGCAGTCGGCGCCGAGCTCGACTACGAGGAGCGCCTGTTCGGCGGGGCCTCGATCGATGCCTACGGCACCGCCCTCACCGACGAAACGCTGGACGCATGCAGGCAGGCCGACGCGGTGCTGCTGGCCGCCGTCGGCGGCCCCAGGTGGGACACCACGGATCCCGACAAGCCCCGTCCGGAGCAGGGCTTGCTCGGCTTGCGCAAGGGCCTGGGCCTGTTTGCCAACCTGCGGCCGGTCAAGCCCATCCCCGCCCTTTACGACTCCAGCCCGCTCAAGCGGGAGCTGATCGACCGGACCAACCTGCTCGTCGTGCGCGAGCTGACCGGCGGGATCTACTTCGGCGAGAAGACCCGCACACGCGACCGCGCGTCGGACGACTGCGTCTACACGCGGTCCGAGATCGAGCGGATCGCCCAGGTTGCGTTCCGGACGGCGCGCTCGCGCGTCACCAGCGTCGACAAGGCGAACGTCCTCGAGACGAGCCGTCTTTGGCGCGAGGTGGTTCGCGAGGTCCACGGCCGCGAGTTCCCCAACATCGAGCTCGAGCATCTCCTGGTTGACAACGCCGCCATGAAGCTGATCGCCGCGCCGCGGCACTTCGAGGTGATCCTCACCGAGAACATGTTCGGCGACATCCTGAGCGACGAGGCGGCGATGCTGACCGGGTCGATCGGCATGCTTCCGAGCGCCTCGCTGGGTGACGGGCAGCCCGGCCTGTTCGAGCCCGTGCACGGCTCGGCGCCTGACATCGCCGGCACCGGGCAAGCCAATCCACTGGCGATGATCCTCTCGGCGGCGATGATGCTCCGCCACGGACTGGGCATGGAGACCCAGGCGGCGGCGGTAGAATCGGCCGTCGAACGAGCGCTGGCCGCGGGGCTGCGCACGCGCGACCTGGGGGGCACGGCAAATACCAAACAGGCCACCCAGGCAGTCCTCAAGCATCTCTAAGGGAGTACAAGTGGAACAAGTCGACCTCATCTGGCACAACGGCGAAATGGTTGCCTGGGAGGACGCGAAGATCCACGTACTCACGCACGGCCTGCACTACGGAACCGGCGTATTCGAAGGCATCCGCGCGTACCCCACTGGGACTGGCACGGCGATCTTCCGCCACCACGACCATCTCGACCGCTTGTTCAAGTCGGCCGAGCTGTATTACATGCCGATCCCCTACACGCTCGAGGAGCTGCGTCAGGCCACGCACGAGCTGATCGCGGCCAACGAGCTGCGCGAGTGCTACATCCGCCCGATCGTGTACCGCGGCTACGGCCAGATGGGCCTCTACCCGCTCGACGCGCCGGTCGAGGTCTCGATTGCGGTGTGGCCCTGGGGTGCCTACCTCGGCGAGGAGAGCAAGCAGCACGGGATCCGGGCCAAGGTGTCGAGCTGGCGGCGGATCCCGCACGACGCGCTGATCCCCCACGCCAAGGCCTCAGGCCAGTACCTGAACAGCGTGCTGGCCAAGATCGAGGCCTCCAAGGCCGGCTACCAAGAGGCAATCCTGCTCGACTCGCACGGCTTCGTGTGCGAAGGCTCCGGCGAGAACATCTACGTCGTGCGCGACGGCCAGATCCTCACTCCGCCGCAGACCGCCGGCATCCTCGACGGCATCAACCGCAAGTCCGTGATCCAGATCGCCCGCGACCTGGGCTACGAGCTGATCGAGCGCGACCTGGCCCGCGCCGAGCTGTACCTGGCCGACGAGGTGTTCCTCACCGGCACCGCGGCGGAGCTCGTGCCGGTGCGGGAGATCGACGACCACGCGGTCGCCGGCGGGGAGCCGGGCCCGATCACACAAGAGCTCGGACGCGTGTTCGACGATGCCCTCCACGGCCGCGACCCGCGCTACGCCGAATGGCTGGACGTCGTCGCCGTGCCGACCAAGACGGCATGACTCACATCGAGCTCTACGACACCACCCTGCGCGACGGTATGCAGGGGGAGGGGATGTCGCTGTCCGCGCAGGAGAAGCTGCGCGTGGCCCACCGCCTCGACGAGCTCGGGATCGACCTGATCGAGGCCGGGTTTCCCAGCTCGAACCCAAAGGAGATCGAGCTGTTCGATCTGCTGAGCCGAGAGTCGTTCGACCACGCGCAGATCGCGGCGTTCGGGATGACGCGGCGGCGGGGGACACGCGCCGAAGCCGATCCGGGTCTGCGGATCCTGGCCGACTCGAGCGCGCCGGTATGCACGCTGGTGGGCAAGACCTGGGCCCTGCACCTCGAGAAGGTGGTAAAGGTCGACCGCGAGGAGAACCTGCGGATGATCTCCGAGTCGGTGGCGTTCCTAGTCGCCCAGGGCAAGCGAGTCGTCTACGACGCCGAGCACTTCTTCGACGGCTTCACCGACGACCCGGGGTACGCGCTGCGGTGCATCCTGGCCGCGGCCGACGCCGGCGCGGACACCGTAACGTGCTGCGACACGAACGGTGGCACGCTGCCGCACGACATCGCCGCGGCGATCGGGACGGTCGTCGCCGGGCTCGAGCCTTCCGGGGTCCGGATCGGGATCCACTGCCACGACGACGCCGGGTGCGGGGTGGCCGGCACGCTGGCCGCGGTCGAGCAGGGCGCCGTCCACGTGCAGGGGACGATGAACGGCTACGGCGAGCGGTGCGGAAACGCCAACCTGGTGACGATCATCCCCAACCTCCAGCTCAAGCTCGGCTACGAGTGCGTGAGCGACGAGCAGCTCGCGTCGCTGACCCAGGCCGCGCACTTCATGGACGAGCTGCTCAACTTCACGCCCGACCCGGACCAGCCCTACGTCGGGCGCAACGCGTTCGCCCACAAGGGCGGCATGCATGTCGCCGGCGTCACCGCCGATCCGGCCACGTTCGAGCACGTCGATCCCGGCGTGGTGGGCAACCGTCGCGAGCTCCTGATCTCCGAGCTCTCGGGCAAGGGCACGGTGCACGCGCGGGCCCGCGACGCGGGGATCCCGCTGGGCGACGAGGAGGCCGGGCGCCTGGTCGAGCGGGTAAAGGAGCTCGAGCATCGCGGCTACCACTTCGAGGCCGCCGACGGTTCGTTCGAACTGCTGCTGCGCAAGGAGACGGGCGAGTACGAGCCGCTCTTCCGGCTGGAGTCCTGGCGGGCCATCGTCGAGAAGCGGGCCGATGGCCGCGTCGAAACCGAGGCCACGATCAAGATCTGGGTCGACGGCGAGCGCTACGTCCGCACCGCCGAGGGCAACGGCCCGGTGCACGCGCTCGACCGGGCGCTCCGGGACGCGCTGGTCGAGATCTACCCGCCCCTGCGCGACATCGACCTGGTCAACTTCAAGGTCCGCATCCTGGACGAGACCAAGGGCACCGGCGCGGTCACCCGTGTGCTGCTCGACGCCTCCGACGGAGACCAGGTGTGGGGGTCGATCGGCGTGTCCGAAAACGTGATCGAAGCGTCCTGGGAGGCGCTCGTCGACTCGCTTGAGTTCGGGATGCGCATGGCCCGCCGGCAGGCGCCGGACGAGGCGGCCTCCGCACAGAGCTCGTGACCGTTCGCGCGGTGGGTGAAGCGATTCCGCTCGCGAAGCCGGTGTTGGGCGAGACGGAGGAGCGCCGGGTGCTCGAGGTGCTGCGCTCGGGCCGGCTTTCGTTGGGGCCGCTGGTCGGCGAGTTCGAGCAGGCGTTCGGGCGCAAGGTCGGCGCGGCTCATGCCAGCGCGGTCTCGAGCGGCACGGCCGGGCTGCACCTGGCGCTGCGCGCGGTCGGCGTTACCGAGGGCGACGAGGTGATCACCACACCGCTGTCCTTCGTGGCCAGCGCCAACGTGGCGGTGTACGAGCGCGCCCGCCCGGTGTTCGCCGACATCGACCCGGTCACGTTGAACCTCGATCCGCAGGCCGCCGCCGCCGCGGTGACCGACCGCACCACGGCGCTCCTCCCGGTCCACCTGTTCGGCTATCCCGCCGACCTGACCGCGTTCGAGCGGATCGGGATCCCAATCGTCGAGGACGCCTGCGAGGCGCTCGGCGCGATCGACGCCGACGGCGTCCGGGTGGGCGGACGCGGTCATCCGGCCGTGTTCGGCTTCTATGCCAATAAACAGCTCACCACCGGCGAGGGCGGCATGGTCACGGTGGCCGACGCGGCGATGAAGCAACGGATCGACTCCGAGCGAAATCAGGGGCGTGCCCCCGACATGGACTGGCTCGACCACGACCGGCTCGGCTTCAACTACCGCCTGTCTGACCTCGCCTGCGCGCTCGGGCTGGCCCAGCTCGAGCGCCTGGACGACATGCTGGCCAGCCGCGCCCGCGTCGCCGAGGCCTACCGCGAAATGCTCCCGGGCGTGGACGGACTTGAGCTCCCGTGCCAGGACGTGGGTCGCATCCGCCGCGGGTGGTTCGTGTATGTGGTCCAGCTTCCGCGCGGCGTCGACCGGGACTGCACCGTCCGCGCCCTGTCCGAACGGGGCATCCCCAGCAAGCCGTACTTCCCGGCCGTCCATCTGATGAGTTACTACCGCGAGCGGTTCGGCCACCGCGACGGCGAGTTCCCCGTCTGCGAGGACGTGGCAGCGCGATCGATCGCGCTCCCGTTCTTTCCCGCGATGACCGAGGCGCAGGTGGAGCGGGTGGCCGAGGCGCTGCGCGACGTGCTCGAGCGATCGTAAAGCCATGTCGCGCTTCTCCGAGCCGCAGCACGAAACCTTCCGCGCGCTCAACGACTCGCTCGCCTTCGACTGGCGCCTCGGGCCCTACGACGTACAGCAGTCGCGCGCGCACGCGGCCATGCTGGCGGCGCAGAGCATCATCTCGCCCGCCGAGCGCGACGAGCTGCACCGCGCGCTCGACCAGGTCGAGCAGGAACTGGCCAATGGCGTCCTCCCGTTCGCCGACGGCGATGAGGACATCCACATGGCGATCGAGCGCCGGGTCACCGAGCTGGCCGGTCGGGTCGGCGGCAAGCTGCACACGGCGCGCTCGCGCAACGACCAGGTCGCCACCGACGTCGCCATGTTCGTCCGCGCCCACGGCCACCGTGCAGTGGAGCAGACTTCGCGCCTGGCGCGGACACTGGCCGATCTGGCCGAGTCGCATCTGGACTGGTCGATGCCGGGATACACGCATCTGCAACGCGCCCAGCCCGTTTACCTGAGCCACCACCTGCTCGCCTATGCCTGGATGACGATTCGCGATCGTGACCGCTTTGCCTTGGTCGTGTCGGCCGTCTCGTCGCTCCCGCTCGGCGCCGGCGCGCTCGCCGGGGTCAACTTCGACACCGATCGCGAGCTGGTGGCGCGCGAGCTCGGCTTCGCCTCGGTGGCCGAGAACTCCATCGACGCGGTCTCCAACCGCGACTTCGTCCTCGACTACCTGGGCGCCGCCGCCACCTGCGCCACGCACCTCTCGCGCCTGGGAGCGGAGATCGTGCTCTGGTCGAGCGAGGAGTTCGGCTTTTGCGAGGTGGCCGACGCGTGGGCCTCGGGGTCGTCGATCATGCCCCAGAAGAAGAACCCCGACGCGGCCGAGCTGCTCCGCGCCAAGGCGCCGCGGGTGGCCGGACACCTGGTCGCGCTCCACGGCGTGCTGCACGGCCTGCCTCTGACCTACAACAAGGACATCCAGGAGGACAAGGAGCACCTGTTCGACGCCGCCGACACGGTCGAGCTGTGCCTCGAGGCGGCCGCCGGAATGCTCTCTTCGATCCGTTTCCGCCGGGAGCGGCTGGCCGGCGCGGCGTCGGACGAGCTGCTGGCCGCCACCGACGTGGCCGACCTGCTGGTGCGCCGGGGCGTGCCCTTCCGCGAGGCGCACGGCGTCGTCGCCGGCCTCGTGCGCAGCGCGATCGACCAGGGCAAGCGACTGTCCGAGCTGACCCCGGACGAGTTGACCCGGCACTCGCCGCTGCTCGGCAACGAGTTCTACGCGCTGCTCCGCGAGGGGGCCTGGCTCGAAACCAAGCGCTCGCGGGGCGGCACGAGCCTCACGCGCGTGCGCGAGCAACTCGAACGTCTGCGCGCCACGCTGTGATGAGGCCGGCTTTCTACGATCGCCCCGTCGTCGAGGTGGCCCGCGAGTTGATCGGGTGCGTGGTCTCGCGCGACGGGTGCGCCGGCGTGATCGTCGAGAGCGAGGCCTACCACCACTCCGAACCGGCGTGTCACGCCTTCGTCGGGCTGACCGAGCGCACCCGGGTGCTGTTCGGGCCACCCGGCCGCGCCTACGTGTACCGCTCCTACGGGATCCACGCCTGCCTGAACGCCGTGTGCGAGCCCCCGGGCGTCGGGGCAGCGGTGCTGATCCGCGCGCTCGAGCCGGTGGAGGGGGTCGATCTGATGCGCGCGCGCCGCGGCCTTGAGCGGGTTCAGGACCTCTGCTCGGGGCCGGGCAAGCTGACCCAGGCCCTGGGGATCTGGCTCGAGGACAACGGCTGCGACCTTGCCGCCGGTCCGATCGTGATCGAGCGCAAGCCGCGCCGATGGCGCGCCCCCCAGGTGGCGGCCAGCAAGCGGGTCGGCATCACCAAAGCCACCGAGCTTGAGTGGCGATTCTGTGCCGTGGGCAGCCGGTGCCTGTCGCGGCCGGCATTCTCGCGGGCTTAGACAAGTCTTCCGCCGGCGATGCCGGCGCCACCGGAAGCCCGAGCTTGCGTCCGTCTAGCCGCCGCCGATCCCGGCGCCACAGTGAGCCCGAGCTTGCCTCCGTCTAGCCGCCGCCGATGCCGGCGCCACCGGAGCCCGAGCCTGCGCCCCCAGTCCCGCCACCGCCACCGCCTCCGGTCCCGCCACCGCCGCCGCCTGCGGTTCCACCGGCGCCACCGCCCGTGCCGCCGCCCGCCGTGCCACCCGCGGTCCCACCGGCGCCCCCACCGCCACCGGTCGCGCCCGCGCCAGCGCCGGTGCCTCCGCCAGCCGTTCCTCCGCCGTTACCGCCGGTCGCGCCCGCGCCAGCGCCGGCGGCGCCGCCTGCGCCACCGCCGGGCCCACCGGCGCCGGTGCCGCCGGGGGTAGCGCCCGTTTGACCAGGTCCGCCGGAGGTCGACGTCGCTGAACTCGAGCCGCCGCCCACGGTCGTGCCGCTCGACGGACTCGAACCGAATCCGGTCGTGTCGGTCGTGCTGGTGGTCGTCGTCGTGGACGAGTTGGGCTTCTGCGGGTTCTCGCTGGCCAGGGTCTGCAGCGCCTGGACCATGAAGCTGTGCCAGATGATCGCCGGATAGGTCCCGCCCTCCACCGGCTGCCCGTTGTAGGCGGTGGTCATCGGAACGAGCCGGTTCGGGTACCCGACCCACACGGCGGTGGTCAGCTGCGGGGTCCAGCCCACGAACCAGGCGTCGGCGTAGTTGGTGGTTGTGCCCGTCTTGCCGGCCACGTCCACGCCCGAGATCTCCGCCGCGGTACCGGTGCCGTGCTGAACCACGCCCGTCAGGAGGTCGTGCACGACGGCCGCGACCGACGGCGGCAGCACCCGCTTGTAGTCCGGATGGGCGAACAGATTCTTCTGCGGACAGACGTGCGGGCAATAGATCTGCGCGATTCCATTCGGCCCTTCGTGCGGGGCGCCGAGCACCGGGTTGTACACGCGCTGACCGCCCTCGGCGAACGTCTCGTAGGCGTGGGCCATGTCGAGCGGCGAGACCCCGACCTTGAGCCCCCCAAGGATCATCGAGTAGTTGTGAGAGACGGGCGAGCGGATCCCCGCCCGCTTGGCGAAACTCGCGATCTTCCCGGTGCCGACGTGGATGCCGACCTGGGCGTAGACCGAGTTGTCGGAGATCGCGGTGGCGTCGGCGAGCGTGATCGGGCCCGAGTACGTGTTGCCGAAGTTGTGGACGGGGAAGTGCTCCTTGCCGCCGCTGTTCGGCACGATGAAGTCCTGCGGGGCGGAGTCGATAATCGAGTCGGGCGAGTACTCGCCCGACTCAAGCGCCGTCGCGAGCGTGAACGGCTTGAACGCCGAACCCGGCTGCCGATGCCCCTGCGTGGCCACGTTAAACGGATACTTCCCGTAGTCCTCCCCACCGTTCACGATCGGGCCGCCGACCATGGCGCGCACTTGCCCCGTCTTGTTGTCGATCGCCACCAGCGAGGCGCTCGGCAGTCCCTCGCCGCTCGGCAGCTCCGCCGAGATGGACTGGGCGGCCGCCTGCTGGAGCTTCAGGTCGAGTGTCGTGCGGATCTTCAGGCCGCCGTAGTAGGCCCGGTACTCGGCCACGTTCTGCGGGACGCCCCGATCAAGGCCCATCGCGTCCAGGATCTGCGGCCGCAGCCAGCTTGTGAAATAGGGCGCCGCGGCCGGCTCCTGCGGCCGCTGAATGTCGGTCGAGGTGGGTACCGGAAGCTGCGTCCATGCCTCGTACTCGGCCCGCGTGATGTAGCGCTGCTCCAGCATGTCCTTGAGCACCACGTTGCGCCGGCCCTTCGCCGCGGCGGAGTGCACAAGCGGGTCGAAGGCGCTGGGATCGGCGACCATGCCGGCCAGCAAGGCCGCCTCGGGCGCGGTGAGCATCGACGCGCACGAGTGGCGGGGAACATCGCCACATCCCGCGCTCGTCTGCCCGGGAACGACGCCGGAGTCATAGCCGTGCACCTTGCCGAAGTACACGCGTGCGGCGGATTCCACGCCATAGGCGCCGTTGCCGAAATAGATCGAGTTCAGGTACTCGGTGAGGATCTTCTGCTTGGACCACCGCCGGGTGAGGTGGTAGGCCAGGGCTGCCTCGCGCAGCTTCTCGAAGACGGTCCGGTTGTCCTGTTCGGCCAGGGCGTTCTTGACGAACTGCTGTGCAATCGTCGACGCGCCCTGGCGGGAGCCACCCGTGACATCGGCCACTACCGCCCGGACGATGCCGCGTAGGTCGACCCCCGGGTCGGTCCAGAAGCGGCGATCCTCGACCGCGACGATCGCCTGACGCATCGGCTGCGAGATCTGCCCGCTCTGGTCGATCACCTCGTGATTTGGCGGCGCGAACAGCCCGATCAAGTGCCAGTGATCGTCGTACAGGTATGAGTTGGCGGTGGCGGGGTTGTACTGCTGGCGGTTCTCGATCTGAGGGAGGTCGGAGGCGACCGCCATCATCATCCCGAACACGGTCGAGATGACCGCGAGGGCGCCCAAGCCGAGCAGAATCAAGAGCAAGCGCAGCTTCTTGACGCGCGGCTTCCCCGGGCGGCGATGGCGGCGCCACCGCCACCGGCCGGGCGACGTCGCCGGGGTGCGTCCGTTTCCTGGGCGGGCGCGCCCCCGCCCCCGGCCGCGTCGCCCGTCCCGCCCGTTTTCGCCGCCCCCGCCACCGGGCGTGGCCGGCGGGAGCGGGGCGTGCGGCTGATCGCCGGGTGTCGGGATTTCGACGTCGTCGATCATGCGATCGCGGGGTGCGGCTATGACGGCCCGCAGCGAGCTGAGGCGCCGCTGCGGCGTGCACCGGGACGCGGCGGCGAGGGGTCCCGTCGGCCGCGAGAGTCTAGCATTGGGCGGGATGCATTCCGAGGTCCGGACGGAACCGCGCCCGGCCGCGGCTGCCCCTCCGCGCCCGGCCGCGGCTTCCCCTCACGAGGCGGCCGCCTGGCTCGCCCGCAACGCCGTCGACAGCCTGCCCGAGGGAGCGCTCGAGCGCAAGCTCGCCGAAGGCCGCCCGCTCCGCGTCAAGCTCGGGATCGATCCGACCGCTCCCGACATCCACCTCGGGTTCACGGTGGTGCTCCAGAAGCTCCGTGAGTTCCAGGATCTCGGTCACATCGTCGTACTGATCATCGGCGACTACACCGCCCGCGTGGGCGACCCGAGCGGGCGCTCTTCGACCCGGCCGGTGCTCTCGGCGTCCGAGATCGACGCCAACGCGCGGACCTTCCAGGAGCAGGCGCTCGCCGTGCTCGATTCCGAACGGCTCGAGGTCCGCTTCAACAGCGAGTGGCTCGACATGACGATGGAGGAGCTATTCCGGCTGGCGCGGATCCCCACCGTGGGGCAGCTGCTCGAGCGCGATGACTTCGCCAAGCGGATGGCCAGCCACACCCCGATCTCGATCCTCGAGCTGCTCTACCCGCTGCTCCAGGGCTATGACTCGGTGGCGACCCGGGCCGATGTCGAGCTGGGGGGAACCGACCAGAAGTTCAACCTCCTGCTCGGGCGCGACATCCAGCGGGCGTACGGCGTTCCGGAGCAGGCCGTTCTTACCATGCCGCTGCTGATCGGCACGGACGGCGAGCGCAAGATGGGCAAGTCGTTCGGCAACTACATCGGGGTCACCGAGCCTCCCGACGAGATCTACGGCAAGACCCTGAGCATCCGGGACGAGTCACTCGGCCCCTGGTACCGGCTGCTGCTCGGCTCAGAGCCCCCGGCCGAGCTTGAGCCGCGCGATGCCAAGCGGGCCCTCGCGCGCGCCCTGGTGGCGCGGTTTTACGATCAGGCGGCGGCCGACGCTGCCGAGGCCGAGTTCGACCGGGTGCACATCCACCGCCAGGCGCCCGAGGAGATGCCCACCGTGACCTGGCCCGCAGACCGCCCCGAGGTCCATTTGCCGGCGCTGCTCGCCGACGCGTTCGGGATCTCCAACTCCGAGGCACGGCGGGCCCTGGCCCAGGGCGGGGTCAAGCTCGACGGCGAGCCGGTCGGCAACGGCGCCCTGGACCTCCCGGCCGCGTCGCTCGACGGCAAGGTGCTCCAGCTCGGCAAGCGTCGCTTCGCCCGGGTGCAGGTGGCGCCGCGCGTCGGATGAGCCCGTGACCGTCCACGGGGGGTTGTTGCGGCTCGAGACGCCCGGCAACGGCCACATCGTCGACATCACGCCCGGCGTCGAGAGCGTCCTGGCCACTTCCGGAGTTGATCGGGGAGCGGTCGCGGTCTTCGCCACCGGCTCGACTGTCGCGATCACCACCATGGAGTACGAGCCGGGCGGCGTGCACGACCTCCAAGCCCTGCTCGACCGCCTGGTGCCCTCGGGCGGCCAGTACGAGCACAACCGACGCAACCACGACACCAATGCTCACGCCCACCTGCGCGCGGCGGTGATCGGCCCGTCGGAGACGATCCCGGTCCTCGACGGCCACCTCGCCCTGGGCACCTGGCAGCAGGTGGTGCTGATCGACTTCGACGACAGGCCGCGCCGGCGAAGCGTGACGGTCCAGGTACTGTCCTAGGCGATGCACACCCGGCGCCACCTGCCGGGCCCGCGCTCCTCGGACCGACGCCTCGACGCCACGTCCCGCGGCGATCTGGGCGCTATACTCACCGGTCCGCTCCGGAATCGGCGACGGTTTCGGACGCGCCCCGGGAAGGAAGCCCCTTCCGAAGAGGTGCGACGGTCTTTGAAAACTCAACAGCATGCGCACTCTTCGACCGACCCCTCGGTCGAGATGTGTGTCCAGGTTCGACGCCGTCGCTCGCTCGGTCCCTCCGTGGGCCCTCGATCGACGGTGCCAGATTGAAACCCCGTCTTGCGTCCCGGGGCCCGTGGTGTACATCGGGCTCCCTCGTGAGGACGCAGGGGCCCGTTCCCACCAGCGGACGGGCCCGGGTCCGCCCACCGCGCTAGGTGGGAGCGTCCGCTCCGGCGGAACCGGACCTCGACGACTCTTTGTGAAGCGGGTCGCCCTTGGCGGCTCGTCTCAGCAGTTCTTCACGGAGAGTTTGATCCTGGCTCAGGACGAACGCTGGCGGCGTGCCTAACACATGCAAGTGGAGCGACGAACCAGGCTTCGGCCTGGGGCAAAGCCGCGAACGGGTGAGTAACACGTGGGTAACCTGCCCCGATGATT
>JAFASQ010000073.1 GCA_019244395.1 Solirubrobacterales bacterium
ACCGGCATGATCAGGACCATCTTCGGCATCAGACGAGTGGTGAACTGGATCCGCGCCGGCACTGGCATCGCGCCCATGATCGGCCCCAGCACGAGCCCGAGAAACAGATCGATGATCGTCCAGGCCGCGCCGCCGGCGACGTGTAAGAACATCAGCGGCCAGAGCTTGTTGACCGCGATCGCGACGATTAGCAGCACGGCCGCAACAGCGACGAGTACCAACCCCTTGCGCGGCACTACCTCGAAGTCTGGAATCTCGAGCGCCGGCGGGGCAGCCGGTTCGGCGTGAACGACTGGTGCCGGGATCGTCGTCTCCGCCATTGGGCGATCCTATCCGCTGCGCTGGCGGCCGCGCCACTGCTCAGAGGGACGAGATCACCTACAGCGGAGGGGGCGGGATTCGAACCCGCGGTCCGGGGTTGCCGGACTCTGGTTTTCAAGACCAGCGCATTCGACCGCTCTGCCACCCCTCCGGGATCGCCGCCCCGATGCTAGCCGCACGCACGCCCCCGACGCTCCTCCGGCCAGCGTCTAGACTGGCGCCATCCGCACCCGGAGAGGTGGCCGAGTGGCTGAAGGCACTCGCCTGCTAAGCGAGTATGGGGGTAACACTCCATCGCGGGTTCGAATCCCGCCCTCTCCGCTCGCCGGCTGATCCAGTCGTGCTGGGCGTCGGCGGCTGACTGCCGTCTCGCCTGACGTGGCACGACGCTGCCAGGGCCGTTAGCATGGGCCCACCAGTCAGCTCGTTTCGTCCGCGAGCAAACGATCAGCTGGGTGCGGGCCGGCGCGCCGGGAGATGTGCGGATGCGTGAATTGCTCCGATGCCGACCCCTGCCCACGAAGCTTGGGCGGCTCACAAGACGCCTCGTCTGGACAGTTGGCCTGCCGGCGCTGCTCCTGCCGGCCAATGCCCTCCTAACCACGAGCGCCGCCGCGGCGCCGCGCACCAAGATCATCCGCTACCACGGCTATCGCGTGACGGTGCCGGCAGCATGGCCGGTGTACGACCTCACCGCCGACCCCACGGTCTGCGTGCGCTTCAACCGCCACGCGGTCTACCTCGGCCCGCCCAGCCTTCGCCAGCGCTGCCCGGCCCATGCCGTCGGTCGAACCGAAGCCATCCTGGTCGCGCCGCTGGCCGCGCACGGCGCTCGGGCCCGAGGCAGCACCGGCCAGACGCTGCCCCTGGTCCGTGACCCGAAGGCAGGCGGAGCCTCGACCCAGCTGGCGGTGCCGTCGGCGGGAGTGCTCGTCACTGCTACATGGGGCCGCGATCCGGCGGCAGTGAAGCGTGCCCTCGGGGTGCACGCCCTCACCCCAACCCGCGCTGTCCCGCCGGCCGCGCACGGCGCCCAACTCCGCCCACGCGCCACCCACCGCGCGGGCGATCCCATCTACACCGGGCTCGGGTTCGACGCCTGCGCGACGCCGAGCCTGACGGCCATGTCCGCGTGGAGCGCCTCACCCTTCCGCGCGGTGGGGATCTACGTGGGCGGTGCCAACGAGGCGTGCGCGCAACCCAACTTGAACCCGGGATGGGTCCAGCAGGAGTCGGCCGCGGGCTGGGTGCTGCTCCCGATCTACGTCGGGCTGCAGGCGCCGAGCAACGGGTGCGGGTGCGCGGCGATCGTGCCCTCGCAGGCGGCGGCCGAGGGCACCGCGGCCGCCGACGACGCGATCAACCAGGCCGAGGCGGCGGGCATTGCGCCCGGCAACCCGATGTACGACGACATGGAGAGCTATCGTCGCGGCGGCACCAACACGTCCTCGGTGCTGGCCTACCTGAGCGCCTGGACGACCGAACTGCACGCCCACGGCTATGTCTCGGGGATCTACAGCAGCGCGAGTTCGGGGATCAGCGACCTGGTCGCTCAGTACGGGACGGGCTACGTCGAACCCGACGAGATCTGGAACGCCGAATGGAACGGCCAGGCGAGCACCGTCAGCGCCTACCTACCGGCTGCGGACTGGCCCAACCATCAGCGTCTTCACCAGTACCAGGGAGGCCACAACGCCACCTACGGCGGGGTCACGATCAACATCGACAATGACTACGTCGACGCCGGGGGGGCGTCGGGCGGCGAGCTGTTCCCCAACGGCACGTTCGTCCAGGTCTCGGGGACTACCAGCTTCTGGGAGATCGCGGGCGGCGCTCCGCTGTTCGTCAACGATTGGACCGACGTCGGCGGCGTCCAGCCGTACACCGTGATCACCCAGCAACAGTGGGGCGCGCTCAACCGCGTTCCGGCCGACGGGACGTTGTTCCAAACCGGCACCGGAGCGATCTACGTGGTCGCCGGAGGGGCGCCGTTGTATGTGACCAGCACGTCGGTTTTCACGGGCGCTCCGCAGCCGTTCCTAGTCGACGAGTGGAACATCGACAACGTCGGCAACCCCCTCTCGCACCTGAACCGGCTACCGGCCAACGGCACCTTCCTCACCACCACGCTCGGGCAGACCTATCGGGTCGCCGGTGGCGCGCCGGTCGGCGTTTCCAGTTGGTCCGTCTTCGGCGGCGCCCAGCCGTCCGTCGTGATCGATCCCTGGGATATCGCCAACATCTCGAATCCGTTGGCCCACCTCGCCGCCCGCCCGGCGGTCGGTACGGTGGTCCAGGGCCTCCCCTCCGGGGCCTACTGGCGGTTCGGGCCGAAAAACCGGTACCTGATGCCGCCGACCCCAGGCGCCGTGCGCGTCGACGACCGCGGCCTGCTGGCCTTCTCCGCGATCCCGTGCCGTGTCCCGAACCTGGCGCACAAGACGCTCGCGCAGGTCAAGACAGCGCTGCTGCGTGCCGATTGCCACCTCGGCAAGGTGCAAACTCGCCGCCTGAGCCGGCTCGCACACGTACTCCGGGTGATCAAGCAAGTCCCGCCGCCGCGCACCAAGCACTCGGCCTACTACACGGTCGGCATCACCGTCGGGTGATCACTGGCGCGGGCGAGCGCCGGCGCACTCCACTCAACCACGGTGGCGCCCCAGGTGAGGCCGGCACCGAAGGCCGCCAGCAGGACTCGGTTGCCCGGCGCGAGCCGGCCCTCGGACAGCGCCGCCGACAGCGCGATGGGCAGCGTCGCGGTGGACGCGTTGGCGAAGCGGTCGACGTAGTCGACGACTCGATCGCCCGGCAGCTCCAGCCGCTGTCCGACCGCGCGGATGATTCGCGAGTTGGCCTGGTGGTACACGAACAGGTCGATGTCCTCCAGGCCGCAGTGGCACGCCTCGAGCGCCTCGGTGGTGACCGCCGCCATCGAGGCCACAGCGGCTCGGAAGGACTCCTGCCCCTCCATGCGGATGTGGCCGCCGCGATCGAGCCGGATCAGGTGCGACCCGGAGTGATCCGCATGCAACACGATCGGACCGACCCGCCCACTCGACGCCTCGGTGGCCGCAAGCACCGCGGCGCCGGCGCCGTCGGCGAACAGCGGCGCGGTGTCGCGATCGGAGACGTCCAGGAAGCGCGACAGGATGTCCGCACCGACCACCAGGGCGTACCGGGCGCGCCCGGACTCGATCTGGCCGCAGGCCATCGCCAG
>JAFASQ010000091.1 GCA_019244395.1 Solirubrobacterales bacterium
AGCGGCGCCCACGACGCCTGATTCAGGCTCGTCCGCGACGGATCGACCAGATTGACCGACTGGCTGCCCGCGTTGAGGCCGCAGAAGCCGCCGCAGCCCTGCTGAAGGTAGTCGCCCTGCCAAGTCGCGGTCGGAAGCACCACGTCGAAGTGGGTCTGCGGGCTGATGATGCCCGTGACATCACAGTACGAGTGCTGCTCCAGCTGGTCACCTGCGCGGTGAGCACCTCGGCATCGTTGCCGCTGAGATCGAGTGTGGCGAGCGACTGGCAGCTGGCGACTGGCGTAATGACGGCTGCCGACGCGGGGGCGACCCAGAAGAAGGCGCAGACAAGCGCCGCCAAGCCAATCAGCCGCCGCGCCCGCCGGGGCCCGTCGCAGAACTGCGGGTAGATCATGATGAATCCTCCCTCACACGTCGGTCGAGCGCTCCGGTCGGGCGCCCGAACCGCGGTATCGATGGTGGTAGCCGCAGTTACCCAGCTCAGGCCTTCTCGTCACGCTGACTTCATTCGCAGTCAGCATGGGAATGCTCGGCATCGCCGCCGGTCACCGTGGACACTCCGACACCCAAATCCCCGGCCACCCCCCGGTTGAGGCGCTCCACCCGCGCCGAGCCGGTGCAGGTCCGCGGGTAGGCCCTAAGGGGCTGCGGGTATACGGGCAGGGCGGCCGGAGTCACAATGACCTAAGGGAGGTCATCAATGGATAGCTTTAGTGTGCGGCGTCGAGGTTTGAGAGTCGGCCTCGTGATAGTGCTAGGCGCGTGCACGCTGCTCGCATCGGCTGCTCCCGTGAGTGCGAAGGCGACGAGGAGGGCTCACAGATCGAGCGGACGTTGGGTGGCGACGTGGGCGGCGTCTGTACAAGCTGGATCGAGCGTTGCGTTGTCGACGTTCGGGGAGCCCACGAGCCCCGCGGTCAGCGGGTTCGATAATCAAACCGTCCGCAATATCGTCTTTACGAGCATGGGCGGCGATGTGCTCCGGATCCACCTGAGTAACACGTTCGGCGCCCAGCCGCTCGTAGTTGGTTCAAGCAGCGTGGGCGTCGAGCTGGCCGGGGCTCAGCTGGCACCGGGGACGATCAGGAATGTCACCTTCAACGGAAGCCGGTCGGTCACGATCCCCGCCGGGGCGGAGGTGACCAGTGATCCGGTCAGGCTCGCGGTCCATCCACTCGAGGACCTGGCGATCAGCTTGTACCTCCCGAGCCCCACGGGGCCAACGACCTACCACTTCGCATCGCAGCAGACCAACTACGTCGCGTCCGGCGACCAGACGGCCCAAGCGGACCCGGCGTCTTATTCGGCGCTGGCGTCGATCCCGCCCGGCGGCTCCTCTTGGTTCTACGTCAGCGACCTGGACGTCCGCGCTTCACAATCCTCCGGACGAACGGTGGTCGCGTTCGGTGACTCGATCACCGATGGCTGGCAATCACAGGTCAACGCGAACGACCGGTGGCCCAGCCTACTCGCCAAGCGGTTGGTTGCTGCGTTCGGTGATCGCGCGCCCGGGACCGTGGATGAAGGCATCGGTGGCAACAGGGTGCTCAATGACTCCCCGTGCTTTGGTCAGGCGGCACTGACGCGGTTCGACCGGGACGTGCTCTCCGTGCCCCGCGTCCGCGATGTCATTCTGCTCGAGGGCATCAACGACATCGGCTTCAGCCAGAGCCCGAATACGGGATGCTCGGTGCCTAACACCAACGTGACCGCTGGGCAGATCATCAACGGCTATCGGCAGCTCATCGCCCGTGCACATGCCCGGGGGCTGAAGATCTTCGGCGGAACCCTGGTCCCGTTCAAGGGGGCCGCGTATTGGTCGCCCGCCGCCGAAGCCAAGCGCGAGGCTGTCAATAACTGGATCCGCACCAGCCACGCGTTCGACGGAGTCATCGACTTCGCGAAAGCGACGGAGGACGTCTACGACCCGCAGTACCTCGATCCCGCGTACAACAGCGGCGACAACCTTCATCCCAACGACGCCGGCTACCAAGCGATGGCCAACGCGATCAACCTGGCCATGCTCACGCACTAGGTCAACAACCGGACGGCCTCGTCGCCGCGGCTGCGGCGGCGAGGCCCGCTCCGGACGCTACGACCTCGCGGGCATAGTCGCATCGGTCACGGCCCCGGCAGTCTACGGTGGCGTACGGGCGCCTTGATGCCTGACGCCTGTGCGTCGCCGCGAATGGTCATCTCCTAATCTGTTGGCTCGCGCTCCGTCGAGCAACTGATCGCACGAGCCGGAACGCCGGAGAACGAAGGCGATCGCCTCGACCGAGGAGGCGAGTGGAGCCAGGAACGACTGCGCCGCGCCATCCGTCACGCGTGGATGTACAACTTCCCCGTTCATGTACTGGGACGGCCGGAAGGTCGCCATAGCGATCGTTCCGTCCGACGGCGCCCAGATGGCGAAAGCACTCGCTGACGACATACGCCTGCGCCTGCGCCCGTCACATGCTCTCTTGGCTCAGCACCTCGAGAAGCTGGGCTCGAGTTACGTTTCCGCCGCTCGCGATCAGCGCCAAGCGCTTCGAAGCCAGCTCCCCGCCCAACCGAAGTGCTGCTGCGAGCGGCGCCGCACCTGACGCCTCGATCAGGTTGCGCGTCGCCTCGATCATCGCTGCCTGTGCTGCCCGGATCTCGTCGTCACTGACGAGCACGAAATCGTCAAGCCAGCGCCACAGGATCCGCTGGGGCAGCTCGAAGGGCGTGCGCGTGGCCAGCCCCTCGGCGAACGTGTTTGTCCGATCCTCCACCAGGCACCGCTCCCGCCAGGAGCGGAACGCCGCCGGCGCGGCGTCC
>JAFASQ010000228.1 GCA_019244395.1 Solirubrobacterales bacterium
CCGGGGTGACAGCTTCCGTCCTCCGAGTTCCGGCGCGTCCTGCCGGAGTCGACGCGAGTCACCCCGGAACGGGCACGCACCTCGTCAGGTGGCGCCGGGTGCCCCAACAGCTTTTCTAAGCCAGAGGGGCCGGCGCGTCGCGCCTCACGCTTAAGCGCTACGGGCGGCCCGACGGCGTCCCGGCACGCGGTCCAGATACAGTTGCACCGCATGTTCATTCTGATCGTGGGCTCTGGTCGAGTCGGGTCTGCCGTGGCCAAGCGGGCCCTAGACGCAGGGCACGAGGTCTCGGTCCTCGACAGCGACCCCCTCTCCCACGAGCGGCTCGACAAGGATCAGCTCACGACTTGGGAGGACGCCGGCGGCCGGTTCACGGTGAGCACCGCCCTCGAGATCGACGGGCTGATCGAGGCGGGGATCGAACAGGCGGACGTGTTCGTGGCGGCGACTAGCGGGGACAATACGAACCTCGTGATCGCCCAGATCGCCCAGCGGCGCTTTAAGGTCCAGAAGGTGGTCGTCCGGGTCGCCGACCCAGCGCGCGCCGCCTGGTATGCCGAACAGGGCCTGCTGACGATCTGCCCCACGCAGGTCGCGATCGACGAGGCCTCGCGCGTGGTGCTGGCATGAGGGCGCGTCCTGAGACCCTAACGCTCGGAGGAGGCCGGCCATGTACGTGATCATCTGCGGCGCCGGCAAGGTCGGCTGGAACCTCGCCCGCGAGCTGATCGCCAAGGAGCGCGAGGTCACGCTCATCGAGTCAGACCACGGCCGCTACCGCGTGGTTGAGGAGGAGCTCGAGCACGCGGTCCAGTACGGCGATGCCACCGAGCTGTGGGTCCTCGAGCGGGGGGGCATCCAGCGCGCCGACCTGGTCATCGCGGTCACCGGCGACGACGAGGACAACATTCTGATCTGCCAGATGGCCAAGGAGAAGTACGGCGTCCAGCGGATCGTGGCCCGGGTCAACAACCCGCGCAACCTCCAGCATTTCCGGCTGCTCGACGTCCAGCCCGCGGTGTCGGCCACCGATCTGATCCTGCGGCTGATCGAGCACGAGGTACCCGAGTACGGATTGATCCAGTTGCTGGCGCTCGAGGAGGAGCATCTGGAGATCATCGAACTCGAGGTGGGCCGCGGCTCCGAGGCCGCCGGCCGGCGGGTGCAGGACGTGGAACTGCCGGATGGTTCCCTGATCATCTCGGTCCTGCGCGGCGGCGCCGGGTTCGTGCCCAAGGCCGACTCGGTGATCCAGCCCGGCGACCAAGTGCTGCTGATCCTCGACCCGGGCCTTGAGTCGCAGATCACGCCGCAGTTCGCCCCGAACGGCGCGTCCCCGGGCTGATGACTGACCGCCACGTCGCCTACGCGCTCATCGGCGGCGGCCTCGCGGCAGGTAACTGCGCCCGCTGGCTCCGCGAATCTGGCGCGGACGGCGCGATCCTGCTGATCGGACGCGAAACGGATCTTCCCTATAACCGCCCTCCCTGCTCCAAGGGCTATCTGCAGGGCAAGGAATCGCGGGAGGAGACCCTGTTCAGGCCGCCGGACTGGTACGAAGAGCAGCAGGTTGAAGCGCTCACCCGCGTGTCGGTCACGCAGCTCGATCTGAGTGCGCGCAGCGTGAAGCTATCCGACGGTCAGCAGGTGAGCTTCGATAAGGCCCTGGTGGCCACGGGCGCCGGCGTCCGCCGCCTGTCGGTCCCCGGCGCTGAGCTCGAAGGCATCCACTACCTGCGCACCCTCGGCAACAGCGACACGATCCGGGCCGACGCCGCCGGAAAGCGCGTGGTGCTCATCGGCGGCTCATACATCGCGTGCGAAGTCGCCGCCTCGCTCACCGAACGGGGCAGCTCCTGCTCACTGGTGATGCTCGAGCGCGTGCCGCTCAGCCGCCATTTCGGCGAGCAAGCCGGGCGCTTCTTCCAGGATCGCCTCGAGGAGCACGGGATCGAGATCCACGGTGACGACGAGCTCGAGCGCTTTGAAGGCGCCGGCGGCCGGGTCACCCGAGTGATTACCAAGGCCGGTCGCCAACTCGAGGCCGACGCGGTGGTGATCGGCGTCGGAGCTGTACCCGACGTCAGGCTGGCCCGCACCGCCGGCCTCGAGATCGGCGAGCTGGGCGGCGTCCGCGTCGACTCGCGGCTCCAGGCGAGCGTGCCGGGCATTTACGCAGCGGGCGACATCGCCGAGTATGAGAGCGTCGCGCACGGCGGCCGACGCTTGCGCGTCGAGCACTGGGACGTCGCCTTCAACCAGGGCAAGACGGCGGCGCTGAACATGCTCGACCGCGACCAGCCTCATGACGTCGTGCCCTATTTCTTCTCCGACCTCTCCGACTGGACGTCGCTCGAGTACGTCGGCCCCGCCTACGAGTGGGAGCGGGAGGTGGTCCGCGGCTCGATCGAAGGCGGCGAGTTCACGATCTTCTATCTATCGGGCGGCCGCGTGGCGGCGGCCTTGACCGTCGGACGTTCCGACGACCTCGACCACGCCCGTCGGCTGATGACCTCCGAGGCCGAGGTGCACGATCGTGTGGAGCAGCTCCAGGACGCTTCGAGCGACCTAGATTCGATCTGGCGATAGCTGCGGCGTCCGCCCCCGGCCCCGGCTGTGCCGTCCCCCGCGCCGGCCACGCGGGCTGAGTCGAGGTGGATCTGTGACAGCGGCGCCAGCGTTCCAGGCGCGGTCCCACCGCGCGCCAGACCGTTCCGACCGGCGTAATTCTTCGTCTGGCTGTGGCAGTTCGGGCACAGCGCTGAAGGTTCTCCAGGCGGTTGTCGTCCCGTTGCCCGTTGACGTGGTGGAGCGCGAGCATGACACCGGATGCATGGAGAGCGAGGATCAATTTCCGCAGTGGTTGGCACGAACATAGGTTCTGAGATATGGCTCGGACGGAACGGGCTAGATGTGCCGAGCGTGGTGCCGTGCCTGACCTATACTCGACGCCCAGTCTCAACAGCCACGCATAGCACTGGGGAATGGTGTAATGGCAGCACGCGACGCTCTGGACGTCGAAGTTGGGGTTCGAGTCCCTGTTCCCCAGTTCTAACCCTTAGGCGCGGCGGTAAGTGACGAGGGGTGGCGGTAGTGACGAGACGGAGCGCCGGCCGATCGCGCCAGCGCGGGCGCGTTTGGACGTTGCGCCCGCGGCTTAGCGCGTGAGCGGCCGGCGAGGAGCACCACGCCGCTGCGCGCCGAACAGCGGACACCCGCCACCGCGACCGCCGAACCGCGCCAGCCGGCTGGCGTAGTCCTCCACGGCCGGCGACCCGCAGACCGACGCCGGCGCGCCACCGGTGGCCCGGCAGATCTCGGCGGTGAGCACCTCGGCGCTCGCGGCGATGGCTTGCCCGGACGCGGTCTGCGACAGGTACAGCGAGAACGCCAGCGCCCCCCATGCCGATCCGCCCACGAGGCCCGGCGAAACCGTGGCGCCGGCGTCGACGAACCGATTCGCCACGTCGACAAACGGCGAGGTCGCGCGCCGGTCGAGCGCCCTCAACAATGCGCGCTCGGCGGGCGTCAGCCGGCCGAGCGGCTGATACCCGCCGCCGCGCGGGCGCGGGACGTTGCTGAACAGCTCGACCGGCGCGAACGAGACGTAAGGGCTCGCATAGCGCGAGCCGGCGAAGGTGAACGAGCGCACGACGGGCGGCGACGTCGTCGCCGACTGGCTGAGGTGCAGGTTCGAGAAGGTCCCGAACCGGGACAGCGCCACCACGAGGCCCCAACGCTCGACGGCGCAGAAACGGCAACTTTCCAGGCCCACGAACAGCACCTCGGGCTTCCCGCCACGTTCGAGCGGCCGGCGCCCCGACAGCAAGCGCACCCCTGCCGGCGCGATCGCCCCGTCGCGCAGCGCCGCTCCCGCGGCGCGACCCAACGCGGCGCTGGAGACGAACGTGGTCCTGACCACGACGAGATCAGTGAGCGCTCTGAACGCGTCCTCCCAGGCCGCGCCGTACTGCACCGCACCCAGGTCCACGCGGCTCGTGACCGCCCACCGGTCGCCCGACAGGATCATGCCGCTCGCCCTGGCGAGCAACCCGCCGTTGCCGCCGGCGGCCTGCCGGATCCCGCCGGCGGCCAGGCCGCGATTCGCGGCCAGAATCGATGTCTCGACCGCGGCCAGGCCTCCCGCCGGTGCGGCCGACGCAGAGACGTGCTCGAGGTCCACCAGCGCCGCGCGGCTGTGGGCGAACACGGAGGCCCCGTAGGCCGGAGCGACCACGTGACCGGGATCGATCCACAGGGACGCGACCGTGGCCCGGGCGAGTTCGACGTTCGCCTGGACGATCAGCTTTCGTGCGGAGAGCGAGCGAGCCGCGCCGGCCAGCGAGGCGAGTCCGGGCCGGGTCTGGAGCAGCCGCGTGAGCGGTGGCGATGCCGGGGCCGCACCGGCGCGCGGCGCCATTACCGCCAGGCAAAACAGCGCTCCGAGCACGGCTCGCGCGCGGAGCGGCACGCCGTCAGCTCGGATCGACGAACTCGGCGGGTTCCTTGGCCATGCCGGCCCGCACCGCCTCGAGCTGGTTGGACGCGCCGAGCAGCCCGAGCTGAAGCTCGGCCTCCAGCCTGAGTGTCTCCTCGGGCGAGCCGGTCCAGGACTCGTTGAACAGGCGCTTCATGGCCCGCACGGCGTTGGGAGAGCGGCCGGCGATCTCGGCCGCCAGCTCGTGCGCGGCGGAGAGCGGATCGTCCGCCACATGAGTCACGAGGCCGAGTTCGTCGGCCTGCGAGCCGGAAATCATCCGTCCCGTGAATGCGAGCTCCTTGGCCACGTCGATCCCGACCAGGCGCGGGAGCGTGCGGGTGATCGCCATGTCCGGAATCAGGCCCCATTTGACTTCGAGCACCGACAGCCGCGCGTCCGGCCGCGCGAACCGGACATCGGCGGCAAGCGCGATCTGCAACCCGCCACCGAGGCAATGGCCGTGGATGGCCGCAATCACCGGCACCGGCAGCTCGATCCACCGATAGACGGGCCGCTGGAACCAGTTGGGCACCGCCTCGCGCAGGGGCGCCATCAGGTCGTCCGATCCGGGCTGGTTCGCCATCACCCCAGCTACGTCGAGGCCGGAGCAGAAGCTCGGGCCCTCGCCGTGGAGCACGACCGCCCGGACGGACGGCTCGGCGGCGAGGCGCTCAGCCGCCTGCGCGATCGCTTCGAACATGGCCACGTCGAGCGCGTTGTGCTTCTCGGGCCGGGTCAGGGTGACGGTCGCGACGTGATCGGCGATCTCGATCGCGACGCGCTCCTGGGTGGCCACGTCAGCCATGGCCCGAAACACTATCCGTCTATGGGCGCGACCTCGTCGCCCACGTGGATGGTTCCCGGCTTGAGCACTCGCCCCCAGACGCCGAAGGCCAGGGGCTCGGTTGTCTCGAGCGACCCGCGGTAGTCCTGCAGGATGTCGAGCGTCGGCAGGTCGACCCGGCCGGTATCCGGGTCACGGCTGGTGATCAGGCAGCGCCCGACATGCCCGTCGAACAGGACCGAGGTCTCGCCAATCCCGACCGCGCGCCCGACCCACCGATCCTCCTCGTGCGCCTCCACGCCGTCGGTCTCGATCAGCATCCGGAACCGCCGCACGTCGACCGACGGCTCGCCGGCGGCCTGCGCCAGCCGGGCCAGCGAAGCGCGGGAGATCAGCGACACCGAGCCGGCCTCGCCCCGATCGACCGCGCCGCCGTCGAGCGGCTCGACCAGCCGCAATGAGCGTCCGGCCACGGCGCTGAGGGCCTGCGACCAGGGTCCGTCGACCAGGCGAGCGGCCTTCGGCTCGGAGTAGAAGCTCGTCTCCACGGGATCGCCAAGCCTGACCTCGTCCTCGAGCGCGTGGCCGTCGGCGAACACGAGCTTGAGGCGGCGGTCCGCATCCGAATACTCGGATACAACCGTCTGCAGCTCGCCCACCCGCTTGCTGTTGACCATCCGGCCGCGCTCGTCGATCAGATAGAAGCGGCGGTTCTCGCGAACGCCCTCGAGCTCCAACGTCACACGCTCCACCGCATGCAGCCGGGTCGCCTTGACGGGCGTCACAGCAAGCCCCACAACGACCGGCGGCATGCGCCCTACGCTGCGGAGGCCTGCTCGGCCCAGTCGCGGTACAGCTGCCAGTAGCGCCCCCGCGCCTCGAGCAGCTCGTCGTGCGTCCCGTCCTCCACCACGCGCCCGTGCTCCAAGACCAGGATGCGGCCCGCCCCCCGGATCGTCGATAGCCGGTGGGCGATCACGATGGCGGTCCGGCCGGCCACGAGCCGGCGCAGGCCATTTTCGATCAGGCTCTCGGTGTGGACGTCGACGTTGGACGTCGCCTCGTCGAGCACCAGGATGCGGGGATCGGCCACCAGGGCTCGCGCGAACGCCACGAGCTGCCGCTGACCGGCCGACAACTGCACACCACGCTCGCCGATCTGCGCGTCGTAGCCCTCGTCAAGCTCCTCGATGAACGAGTCGGCGCCCACCGCCCGCGCCGCAGCGCGGATCTCGGAATCCGACGCCCCCGGACGACCGAACGCGATGTTCTCACGGATCGTGCCGCTGAACAGGAACCCCTCCTGGGGCACGATCCCCATCTGCGAGCGCAGCGACTCCGCGGTCACGGTGCGCAGGTCATGCCCGTCGACCAGCACAGCCCCGGCCGAAGGGTCGTAGAAGCGCGCCACCAGCTTGGCGAACGTCGACTTTCCCGCGCCGGTCTCGCCGACGAGGGCCACCGTCTGGCCCGGCGGGATCACCAGATCGACGTCCCGCAGCGCGTACTCCGCCTCCTCGCCCGAGCCGTACCGGAAGGACACGGCGTCGAAGCGCAGCTCGCCGCGGATCGTCGGCAGCGCCACCGCGTCAGGTGCATCGACCAGGTCCGGCTCTTCGTCGAGCAGCTCGAAGATCTTGTCGAGCGCGGCCATCCCGGACTGATAGGTGGTGTACAGCTGCGAGAGCTGCTGGATGGGGTCGAAGAAGTTGTTGAGCGCTGCGACGAACCCGAATACGACGCCGGTCGACGTGTGGCCGTTTATCACTTCGAGCCCGCCGACCACCAGGATCTCGACCGTCACCAGTGCCGAGAGGAACTCGACGGCCGGGAAGTAGGCGGCGTTCAGGTTGACTGTCGTCATGTTCGCGGCCCGGTTGTCCTCGTTCAGCTCCCGGAACTGCTCGATGTGGCGTGGCTCCTGCCCGAACACGCGCACCACGCGGATGCCGGACAGCGTCTCCTGGAGGTAGCCGGTGATGATCGCGATCTTCTCCCGGGTAAGGCGATAGGCGTCGGCCGAGGCGATCCGGAACGCCACCCCGCCAATCAAGAGGATCGGGATGGCCAAGAAGGTGAGCAGCGCCAGGTGGGGGTCGAGCACGAGCAGGATCACCACGACGCCGATCAACGTGAGCCCGGACTGGAACAGCGTTGCGATTCCGTCCTCGACGAGCTGGTCGAGCGCCTCGACGTCGTTGGTGATTCGCGAGATGATCACTCCCGCGCGGTTGCGCGAGTAGAAGCCGATCGACAGGCGCTGGAGGTGGCGGAACAGCCGCACGCGCAGGGCCTGGAGCGCCCGCTGTCCGATCCACCCAACCAGGTAAGTCTGGGCATAGGAAGCCACCGCGTACACGAGCGCAGAAGCGAGGAAGGCGGCGACGATCAGGTCCAGCGCGCCCACGTCACCCCGCCTGATCCCGTCGTCGATGGCCAGCTTGGCCAGAGGCGCCGGCGCCAGCGCCGCAGCCGTCGCGGTCACGAGCGCGACGAACATCGCCAGCACCCGCCAGCGATACGGCCTGAGCAACTCGATCAGCCCGCGCAGCTTGCGCGCCCGGCCGCCGGTGGCACGCAACCTGCGTCTCACAGCCCCACCGCCCCGGCCACTTTACGCGTGATGAACACCTGATCGGGCATTCCCTTCTCGACGATCTCCCGGTAAAGTAGCGACTCCTCGAGCAGCTCGTCGTGGCCGCCCTGCGCCGCGACCCGCCCGTCCTCGAGCACGACGATCTCGTCGGCTAGCGCGATGGTCGAAAGGCGGTGGGCGATTACGAACGTCGTGCGGTCGGCCATCACCTCGCGCAGGGCCAGCTTGATCTCCTGCTCGGTGGAGGCGTCGACCGAGGAGGTCGCGTCATCCAGCACGAGGATCCGCGGGTCGGCCAGGACCGCGCGGGCAATCGCGATCCGCTGACGCTGCCCACCCGACAGCGTCAGCCCCCGCTCGCCCACGCGCGTCTCGTAGCCCTGCGGAAGCGCGGAAATGAAGCCGGCCGCCTGCGCCACCTCGGCCGCCCGCTCGATCTCCGCGCGCGTGGCGTCGGGCCGCCCGTAGGCGATGTTCTCGTGCACCGTGGCGGAGAACAGGAACGGATCGTCGGTCACCACCGCGATCGCGCGGCGCAGCGAAACCAGATCCACGTCGCGCACATCGGCGCCGTCGATCCGGACCGCTCCCCTGGTCGCCTCGTACAGCCGCGGCAGCAGCGAGACCAGCGCCGTCTTGCCCGAGCCCATCGCCCCGACGAGCGCCACGGTGGTCCCCGCCTCGATCTCAAGGTCGATGTCTCGCAGCGCCGGCCGGGACGAGCCCTCGAAGGTCAGGCTTACGCCCTCGAGGGAAACCCGGCCCGAGCCGAGCGGCAGCGGCGGCGCGTCGGTCGGTGCGGTGATCCGCGGCGCGCGGTCGAGCACCTGGAAGATGCGGGCGCCCGAGGCGGTGGCCCGCTGGGCGGCGCTCAGCATGTAGCCGAGCGTTCGCATCGGCGAGATGAGCATCAGCAGATACGCGTAGAACGCCGTGAAGGCGCCGATCGTCAATGAGCCGTGAATCACCATGCGCCCGCCCAGGAGCAGGATCAGCGCCAGCCCCAGGTTGGGCAAAAAGCTGATCATCGGCGTATAGCGCGCCTGGATCTTGGTCGCGTACAACTGCTGGTCAAACACGCGCTGGACTGAGTGCTTGAAGCGATCGAGCTGGCGCTCCTCCTGCGCGAACGCCTTGACTACGCGCACGCCGGACACGTTCTCTTCCGCATCTGCGGTGAGCTCGGCGATCCGCTGCTGGGCCTCCTGGAGCGCCGGGCGCGAGTGCTTGCCGTACCGATTCGCGATCAGCACCACGAACGGCACCGGCGCTAGCGCCAGCGCCGCCAGGCCCGGCTGAAGCGCGAACATGGCGACCGCTGCGAGGCCGATCGTCAGCAGGGACTGGGCGATGAAGATGAGGCCGTAGCCGAGGAAGAACCGGACCGACTGCAGATCGACGGTCGCGCGCGACATCAGCTGCCCGGTCTGCTGACGATCGAAGAAGCCCAACTCGAGCCTCTGCAGCTGCTCATAGAGCATGTTGCGCAGGTCGACTTCGACGCCGAGCGACACCCGGCCGGCGATCAGCCGCCGCGCCGCGCTCAGGCCGAGCCGCAACACCCCGGCGATTCCGATCCCGATCACCCACGTGGTCAGCGCGTGACGGTGATGGGCGCGGATCGAGTTGATCGCCTCCCCCGTCAGGTACGGGATGAGGACGGTCATGATCATGGCCCCGGCCGCAAGCACGAACGACCAGGCGACCGCGACCCGGTATGGGCGCAGGAAGCCTAGAAGTCGCCGGAAAGTCAGCATGCTTCACAAAGTATAGTGATGGGCGGCGACCCCCGCCGCCCCCGCCCCTGACAGCCCCTCGTCCGGCCGCCCGGGCGCCTCGGGAACGGGCTACAGCTCGATTGCGGTCATCGGCCCGTCTACCCCTGGATCAGAGGTTGACGGCGACGTATTTGGTCTCCAGGTACTCCTCGATCCCCTCGGGACCGCCCTCGCGACCGAAGCCGGACTGCTTGATGCCGCCGAACGGGGCAGCAGGATTCGACACCATGCCCTGGTTGAGCCCGACCATCCCAGTCTCGAGGCGCTCGACGACCCGCAGTGCCCGCTTGAGGTTGCTCGTGTACACGTAGGCGACGAGACCGTATTCCGTGTCGTTGGCGGCCGCGATCGCCTCGTCCTCGTCCGTGAAGCCTTTGACCGGGGCGACCGGCCCGAAGATCTCCTCGCGCAGCAGCTTCGCGTCGTCCGGTACGTCGGTGAGGACGGTCGGGTCGAAGAAGTAGCCGGCACCGTCGCGGGCGTGCCCGCCCACCACCGCCTTGGCGCCGCGCCCAATGGCGTCCTCGACGAGATCTGCCACCTTCTCGCGTTGGCTGGAGTCGATCAGCGGACCGACCTCGACGTCTTCCTCGGTGCCGCGGCCGACCTTCATCGCGCCCATCTTCTCGCCCAGCTTCTCGGCGAACTGGTCGGCCACGGCGTCGGCCACGTGGAACCGGTTGGCCGCCGTGCACGCCTCGCCGATGTTGCGCATTTTGGCGATCAGCGCGCCCTGTACGGCGGCGTCGACGTCGGCGTCCTCGAACACGATGAACGGCGCGTTCCCGCCCAGTTCCATCGACAGGCGCAGGAGGTTCTGCGAGGCCTGCTCCATCAGCTTGCGCCCGACCTCCGTGGAACCGGTGAACGACAGCTTGCGCAGCCGCGGGTCGGCGATCAGCGGCCCCATCGTCTCGCTCGAGGACGACGCGGTGACCAGGTTCAGCACGCCGCCGGGAAGTCCAGCCTCCTCGAGGATCTTGACCAGCATCAGCATGGAGAGCGGCGTCTGCTGGGCCGGCTTGACCACCATCGTGCAGCCCGCCGCGACGGCCGGGCCGATCTTGCGCGTCCCCATGGCCAGCGGGAAGTTCCACGGGGTGATGAGCAGGCAGGTGCCCACGGGCTGCTTCATCGTCAACAGCCGCCCCTGCCCGTTGGGCGCCGTCGCGTAGCGGCCGTCGATCCGCACCGCCTGCTCGGAGAACCAGCGCAGGAACTCGGCGCCGTAGGCGATCTCCGCCTTCGATTCCTTGACCGGCTTGCCCATCTCGAGCGTCATCAGCAGCGCGAGCTCGTCCTCGCGGGCGATGATGGCCTCGAACGCGCGGCGCAGGATCTCTCCACGCTCGCGCGGTGGGTGCTGGAACCAATCGGGACCGGCGTCGACGGCAGCGGTGAGTGCCGCCTTGGCATCGTCGGTGGAGGCATCGGCGACCTCGCACAGGGTCTCGCCGGTGGCCGGGTCCTCGACCCCGAGCGTGCCCTTCGCTCCGTCGCGCCATTCACCTCCGATGTAGAGCTGCTTGGGCACCTGATCGAGGATCTGCTGTTCGGCTGTGGCGGTGGTCGTGCTCATGCTTGGAACCTACCACCGGTGGGTCAGCCTCAACCCGGTGTGTGCCGTAGGTTGATTGACCAGAAGGCGGGTAATGGCACGCGTACGTCCAATGCCTGTTCGCGCGCCGGGCCCGGGGGCGCGAGCGGACGGCTTCTGAAAGGAGTCACTTCATGAAGCGGTTGCTGCTTCTTGCTTTCGCGTGCCTGGCTCTCGCCGGGGTGACCGCGGCGTCCGCGGCCGGCGCCAAGCCGAGCAAGTCATTCTCCGCGGCTGACGAGCAATACCTCAAGACCTCGATCGAGGGCGACCGGTTCGAGATCATCGGTGGCAAGTGGGCTCAGACGCACACCAAGAACGCTGCCGTGCTGCGGATGGCTGACCGCATTGTGTCCGACCACACGAAGTCTCTGAAGGACGCGGTGAAGCTGGCACGCTCGCTCGGAATCGACGTCCCGAGCAGTCCGACGCCGAGCGAGGTGTGGGAGCTCAAGATAGTCACCGGTTTGCGCGGCAGGGCGTACAACCATTGGTATGCCAGCCTCGAGGTCTACGACCACGTCCAGGACATTCAGGAGACCACGGACGAGATCAAGGACGGCACCAACTCGCAGATCCGCGACGACGCCAAGACGGAGCTGCCGATGCTCCAGGTGCACCTGAGCCTCGCGCGCGCCGCGCTGGCGGCGAACCCCACGGGCTAGACGCGTGAAGTCCCGGCGGGCCTGTGGTGGCCCGCCGGGACTGTCAGCGCTGCTGCGTTGCCAGCTGGGGAAGGCTGGTTATGCGGCCTGGCGCAGGGGCGCCGGCTCGAGCGCCACCGCCAGGACCTCGTCGACGGTCATCGCGAAGTGGAAGGTCATCGCGTCACGCACCTCTTGGGGCACATCATCCAGATCGCCCCGGTTGCGCTCCGGTAGCACCACGTCGGTCAGACCCGCCGCGTGTGCCGCCAGCACCTTCTGCTTGACCCCGCCGATCGGGAGGACCCGCCCCTGGAGGGTGACCTCGCCGGTCATCCCCACCGTGTGGCGGACCGGCCGGCCGGTCAGCAGCGAGGAGAGCGCGGTGACCATGGTCACGCCGGCACTCGGGCCGTCCTTCGGAATGGCGCCAGCCGGAACATGCACGTGGAATGAACGCTCCTCGAACGCTACGGGATCGACATCCAGGTCCGCCTCATGTCCACGGACGTAGGAGAGGGCGATCTGGGCCGACTCCTTCATCACGTCGCCGAGCTGGCCGGTGAGCGTGAGCCCGGGCTTGCCCTGCATTGCCGTGGCCTCGACGAACAGCACATCGCCGCCCGTCCCGGTGACCGCCAGCCCGGTAGCTACGCCGGGCACCGCGGTGCGGATCGCTGACTCCTGGAAGTGGCGCTGACGCCCGAGCGCGTCGCGCACCGCATCGAGATCGATCACCACGGGTGCCTCGACCTGGCCTGAGGCGATCTTGGTCGCGGTCTTGCGCAGCAGAGTGCCGAGCTCGCGCTCGAGCTGGCGCACGCCGGCCTCGCGCGTGTACTCGGTAGCCACGATCTGGAGCAGTTCGTCGGAGAACTCGACCTCTTCGGCCCGCAGCCCGTTTCGCTCGAGCTGACGCGGCCACAGGTAGCCGCGAGCGATCGCGACCTTCTCGGAGGTCGTGTAGCCGTCGAAGCGGATGACCTCCATCCGGTCGAGCAGCGGCCCGGGAATCGTGTCGGCCATGTTGGCGGTCGCGATGAACATCACGCCTGACAGGTCGAGCTCCACGTCGAGGTAATGGTCGCGGAAGCTGTGGTTCTGGGCCGGGTCGAGTACCTCGAGCAGAGCCGAGCTCGGATCACCCCGCCAGTCCGCGCCGACCTTGTCGACCTCGTCGAGCATGATCACCGGGTTCATCGTCTCGGCGTCGCGCAGCGCGCGCACGAGCCGACCCGGAAGGGCGCCGATGTAGGTCCGGCGATGTCCGCGGATCTCGGCCTCGTCACGGACGCCGCCCAGCGACATCCGCACGAACTTTCTGCCGGTCGCCCGGGCGATCGACTCACCGATCGAGGTCTTGCCGGTGCCGGGAGGACCGATCAGGGTCAGGATCGCGCCCGAGCGTTTGTCCTCGACGATGCCGCGCTCCTGGCGCAGCTTCTTGACTGCGATGTATTCGACGATCCGGTCCTTGACGTCCTCAAGCCCGGCATGGTCGGCGTCGAGCACCTCACGTGCGTGCTGCGGATCCAGTCGCTCCTCCGAGCGCTTGCTCCACGGCACGGCGATCAGCCAGTCGAGATAGGTGCGGATCACGGTCGATTCGGCGCTTTGCTCGCCCATCCGCTCGAGCCGACCGAGCTCCTTCTCGGCCTGCTCGCGCACGGCCTCGGGCATGGCGGCCTCTTCGATCTTGGTGCGGTACTCCTCGACGACCGAGGCGTCGTCCTCTCCGAGCTCCTTGCGAATGGACTCCATCTGCTTGCGCAGGAAGTACTCGCGCTGCTGCTTCTCGGCGCCGGACTCGACGTCGTCGCGGATGCGCTTGCGGACCTGAAGCTCGGCCAGCCGCTCACGCTGGAACTTGAGAGCGAGCTCGAGCCGCTCGGTCACGTCGACGGTCTGGAGCAGACTGACCTTGTCCTCGTAGCCGAGGTCGGGCGAGTATCCGGCCGTGTCGGCCAGCGCGCCGGGCTCGGTGATGCTGCGCAGGAACGCCGAGATGCGGCCGTCATCGCCGCGCAGCTCGAGGATCTCCTCGACCACCGCGCGGTACTCGCGCTCGAGGTTGCGGGTGCGGCCGTCCACCGGAACCGGGTCCGGCCGCTCCTCCACCTCGACGTACAGCCGGCCGTCCGGCATGGTGTGGGCAGCGCCGGCGACGCCGCGATGGAGGCCCTGCAGGGCTACGGCGCGTGCGCCTCCGGGCAACCGCACCAGGTCGTTGACCTGGGCGACCGTGCCGACGCTGGCAAATTCGTGTTCGTGTCTAGGAACGAGCAGGACTCGCTCCTCCTCGCCGGCGTCGACCGTGAGCGTGAGCGACATGCCCGGGAAGGCCACGACGTCGTCGAGCGGGATCAGGAGAAGACGGCTTGACATCGGAAACGCGTTCGCTTTCGATAGTTGCTTACTAGAGATAAGTGAAGGATATCACCCGGCTCTCTTCGATCTAAGTCGGGCTGGCTAAGATCGTAGGACGCCCGCTGACCTGACGACGCTGGTCCGCATCTGGGATCATGCCGTCGATGCAAGGCGGTGAGCCCCCGCGCGAGGACGAAGCGCACGATGTGCTCGCGGCCGAGGCGTTCGCGGTGCCGGCGGCCGATCCCTCCCTGCGTCAGCGGCCGATCACCCTGCCCGAAGATCCCAGCGGAATCGAGGAGCCCCACGACGTACTGGCCGCTGAGGAGTTCGCCATGCCGGCGCCGCAGCCGGCGCCCGCGCCGGCGGGCACGGCGGCGGGACGCATCGCCGCGCGCGCCCGCACGCCGATGCGGTTCCTGCTCGTGGCGGCGGTGGCGGTGGGGGTACTGCGCGCGCTCCGGCGCGGCCGGCGGCCCTAGACGGGCGCTTGGGAAGAAACGTCCACTATGTAGACATTTCTTCCCGAGAGCTCAAGCTCGTGCACGCTTGCGCGGGGGCATCAGGTCGGTGATCGTGCCCTCGGCCATTTCGGCGGCGAAGCCGATGGTCTCGGTGAGCGTGGGGTGGGGGTGGACGGTGAGGGCGATGTCCTCGGCGTCGGAGCCGAGCTCGAGCGCATGCACGGTCTCCGCGATCAGCTCGCCGGCATTGACGCCGACGATGCCGGCGCCGAGCAGGCGGTGCGTCTCTGGATCGAACAGCAGCTTGGTCATGCCCTCATCGCGGCCCAGTGACAGCGCGCGTCCCGAGGCAGCCCACGGGAACACCGCCTTGTCGTAGTCGGTCCCCTGCTCGCGAGCCTCGGTCTCGGTCAGGCCCATCCAGGCGACTTCGGGATCGGTGTAGGCGACCGAGGGGATGGTGCGGGCGTCGAACTGGACTTTGTGGCCGGCGATGACCTCGGCCGCCACCTTGCCCTCGTGCGAGGCCTTGTGGGCGAGCATCGGGCCACCGACCACGTCGCCGATCGCGTAGATGTGGGCGACGTTGGTGCGCATCTGGCGATCGACGGCAATGAACCCGCGCTCGTCGACCTGCACGCCCGCCGCCTCGGCGCCGATCGCGTTGCCGTTCGGCCGCCGGCCGATCGCGACCAGGATCCCATCGAACTTGTGCTTCTCGCCATTGGAGAGTTCGACGTGCAACGTCTCCTTCTTGGCCTCCACGGACTCCACCTTGGTGCCGAGATGGATCGCCTCGTAGCGTCCGGAGATCCGCTTGTGCAGCGGCTTGACCAGGTCGGGATCGCATCCCGGGATCAGCTGGTCCAGCAGCTCGACCATGGTGATCTTCGACCCGAGCGCGTCGTACACGGTCGCCATCTCGAGGCCGATGATCCCGCAGCCGACGACCAGCAGCCGCTTCGGGATGGAGGGCAGCTCGAGCGCGCCGGTCGAGTCGATGATCCGTTCATCGTCGGGCAGCCCCGGCAGCGTCGCGGCCTCGGATCCGGCGGCGATGATGCAGTTGTCGAAGGTGACGGCCCGCTCGCCGACGGTGACGGTGTTCGGGCCGGTCAGCTCCGCAACTCCGGTGATGACCTCGACCTTGCGCTGCTTGGCCAGCCCGGCCAGTCCGCCGGTGAGCCGGTCAACCACCCCCTGCTTCCAGTCGCGGAGCGCGTCCACATCGATTTTGGGCTTGCCGAGCTTGATTCCATACTCGGCCATCTCCTCAGCCTCGGCCACCACCCGAGCGGCGTGAAGCAGCGCCTTGGATGGGATACAGCCCACGTTCAGGCACACCCCGCCCAGCCTTTCGTAGCGCTCGACCAGCACCGTCTTGAGTCCCAGGTCGGCGGCGCGGAAGGCCGCGCTGTAACCGCCCGGCCCGGAGCCGATCACCACCACCTGGGCGTCATGGCCGCCGGTGCCGTCGGGTGAGGGCGCCGGCGGTGCAGGCGCGGGCTCGCGCTCAACCCGTGCCTCCGACGCAGACGGAGCGTCAGAGGCCGGCTCCGTGGGCCCCGCCCCGTCCGTGCCCTCGAGCGTGAGCAGCACGCTGCCCTCGGACACCCGGTCGCCGATCTGCACTGAGAGCTGCTTGACCGTCCCGGCCTGGGGCGCCGGAACATCCATGGTCGCCTTGTCGGACTCCAGCGTGACCAGCGGATCCTCGATGGCCACCTCGTCGCCGGGGGAGACGTGGATCTCGATCACGGGCACGTCGGTGAAGTCCCCGATGTCCGGGACCCTGATCTCAGTGGCCGGGCTCACAACAGCGCCCGCCGCAGATCGCTCAGCACCTTGACCAGGTAGACCATGAAACGCGCCGCCAGGGCCCCGTCGATTACCCGGTGGTCATAGGACAGAGACAGCGGCACCATCAGGCGCGGAACGAACTCGTTGCCGCTCCAGACCGGCCGCATGGCCGAGCGCGTAACGCCGAGGATGGCCAGCTCCGGCGCGTTGATGATCGGCGTGAAGCTGGTACCGCCGATCCCGCCCAGCGAAGAGACCGTGAACGAGGCGCCCTGCATGTCCCCC
>JAFASQ010000361.1 GCA_019244395.1 Solirubrobacterales bacterium
GTACCTGCGCGATGTGGAAACGAAACTGCTCCTCGCTAGGGACCGTCCACCCAAACGCGCCCTCGCGGTCGGCGATAAAGCCGTCCACCGAGACGCCCATCGAATAGATCAGCATGGCTTCAGGCTCATCGCACCGGAGCGACGAACGATAATCGCGATGGAGTTCACCATTGAGCTTGAGATCGGGCACTCCTTCCCTTCTGCAAGCTGCTCGGCCACAGCTAGTGATCGATCGCGAGCCGAAAACTCATGGTCGCGGGCGGCCCCAGCGATCGTACGGCCATTACGACGCCTCCTTCCTGCAGTCGGTCAGTCGGCCGCGCTGCGCTGGGTGAACAACCAATCGACGAATGAGAGGTCGCTCTCGCCCATCGGGTCCACCCGAGGGCCGTTGTCGGGGCCCCCGAGCGGATCCACACGCGTGCCGGCGTCGGGCCGGCCCATCAAGTGGAGGTGAAGGTCCCAGCTCGTTGCTCCCATCACGGGTACGCCGGGGGCTCGGTTGGGTGGTCCCATTACCGGCGTCACGCTGGAGATCCGCTGCGTGGCGGTCCGAGAGCCGCTGTGGCTCCGTGGTGCTGGGTCCACACCGCGGATCCACGCGTTCCGTGGCCTTGAGCTCAGTGGTAGTGGCTGCTTGTGGCTTGCGACGTTCATGGTTTCTCCTGGGTGGTTGAAACTTGGGTTTGACCAGTTGAATGGAGGGGGCTTGAGATCAGTTGGACGTCACTGCCGGCGAGGCCGAGGCGATCGCGGGCCGTTCCGAAGTGCGTGACGGGGTCGGATGAGCGGGCAGCAGCACGAGCGCCATCAGTGCCCCGGCTGCAGCCACCCCAGCGGCCACGACGTCGGCCGTATGGAAGCCGTGGAAGAAGGCGGCGCTAGCGGCGTTGTGGACGATGGTCGCGAGCTCGGTGTGTCCGGCGCGCGTGAGCCTGTCGGAGACCGTCAGCGCGGCGCCAAGCGATCCGTGCGCGGTCCGGGTCAGCGTCGCGGGCAGTCCGGCCGGCAGTGCGCGGGCCAGGCCGCTGGCATACAGGGAGGCGTAGACGCTGCCGATGACGGCGACGCCGAGAGTGCCGCCCAGCAGCCGGGTGGTGTCGTTGACGGCGGAGCCAACCCCGGCCTTGGCCTTGGGGACGACGCCCATGATCGCCTCGGTCGCGGGTGCGCTGGTCAGGCCCATGCCGGTCCCGAGGACGACCATCTGCGCAGCGATCGTCCCGTATCCGGTCGCTACCGATGCGCTGGTTACCCACAGGAAGAAGCCCGCCATCAACAACAGTCCGGAAGCGACGACGAGCTTGGTGCCGAAGCGCACCGCGAGCTTGGTGCCGAGGATCGAGGAAATCGCCACCAAGGAGGCGACCGGCAGCAGGCGAACGCCGGTCGACAGCGGCGCGTAGCCCTTCAGGAACTGGAAGTACTGGGTAACCAGGAAGATGAATCCCGAGAGCGCGAAGAACGAGATCGCTACCGAGCCGCTGGCCGCGGTGAACCGCGGATTGCGGAATAGATCGACGTCGAGCATCGGCTCATCCGTGCGCCGCTCCCAGGCCACGAACGCGGCCACCAGCACGGCGGTCAGCGCAAACCCGCCCAGCGTGCGAATACTGCCCCACCCATAGGTCGGGGCCTCGATGATCGTGTACACGAGCAGGGCGATCGTGGCGATCGAGAGCGCGAATCCCATCCGGTCGGTCCGCGGCGCGTCCGTGTCGCGCGAGGTCGGCACATACCGGGCCGTCATCAGTCCGGCGACCGCGGCGATCGGGGCCATCGCGAAGAAGATGCTCCGCCAGTCGAACGCCTGGAGCAGCCAGCCCCCCACGATCGGGCCGAGTGCGATCGCCGCGCCGGTGATCGCCCCCCACAGACCGATCGCCCGCGCCCGCTCGCTCCGCTCGGTGAACACGTTGGTGAGCATCGAGAGCGTCGACGGGAACACCATCGCGGCGCCCGCGCCCATCACGGCCCGCGCGACGATCAGCTGGCCAGGGCTGCCCATCAGGCCCCCCGCTAGGCTGGCCACGCCGAAGACCGACAGACCCGCCAGCAACATCCCCTTGCGCCCGAACCGATCGGACAGGCTGCCGAACGCGAGCACCGACGCCGCGAACAGCAGGTTGAACGCATCCACCACCCACTGCAGCTGCGCGTTGGACGCGTGCAGCTGGCGCACGACCGAGGGCAGCGCGACGTTGACGATCGTCGTGTCGAGGTTGATCGCGAACGCGGCCAACAGCAGCGAGACGAGGATCAGGGGCTTGCGTTGCATCTGCTGCTCCTTCGGAGGCGGTCGACGAACAAGTGCATGGAAGAGATTTTATACCATCTAGACAAGGAAGTCAAGCTATTAGTTTTGCCTCTTGTCTAGTCGTGCTAGTATTTGCCGCGTGAGGTCGTACGACGAGTACTGCGCGGTCGCCAAGTCGCTCGACGTCGTCGGAGATCGCTGGACGCTCTTGATCGTGCGCGAGCTGGCGCTGCGCGGCGGCTGCCGCTACACCGACCTACGCAACGGGCTCCCGGGAATCGCGAGCAACCTCCTCGCCGACCGGCTGCGCGAGCTCGAGCAGGCGGGCGTGGTGAGGCGCGAGGAAGCGCCCCCTCCCATCGCCACCACCCTGTTCCACCTCACGCCCCGCGGTCGGGAGCTCCGCCCCTTGCTCGATGAGCTGGTGCGGTGGGGCCTGCCGCTCATGGTCGAGCAGAAGCCCAGCGACGCGGTCCGAAGTCACTGGCTCGTGGGCGCACTCGAGCTGATGCTGATCGACCACCGGCCTCACGAGAGCCCGGTCGAGATCGAAATTCGAACCGGCGATCAGCCGGTGACGCTCGAGTCCGCCGACGGCACCGTGCGAGCCAGGTTGGGCCCGGCCGAGGATCCCGACCTCACGCTGAGCGGCGACCCCAATCCGATCCTCGGTCTCCTCTTCGGGAAGCTCGAACTCGTGGATGCGCAGGCGGCCGGGGTCAGCTCTGTCGGCGATCCGGCCGTCCTCGACCGGATCAACGGCGCATTCCAGTCACCCACCTCGGCCTGATTTCGAGCCGCGTGGGCTATTGCAGTCTCGGCCGCGGCTGTGTAGCGGCGACGTCAGCTCTGCTCGCCCGCCGAGGCGCCACTCCGAAACTTGGCCAGCCAACGGATCGACTGTCGGGCTGAGGCCAGTGGCCGACGCTGCGCCGGCTGGAGCGTCGATCGATCAGTTGCCTGGGGTCCGCAACCGGCGTCGTGCAAACTAAGTGCTGTGAGCTCTCACGAGATCGCCCAGCTAATCCACGAATTCGGCCCATCGCCGTGTTCCTGGCGGCAGGCCTACAGGCGATGGGCTTTCCGGTTCCTGGTGGTACGGCGCTGGTCATCGGAGGAATAGACGCATCGACCAAGAACGGCCTCCCGGTGGCAGCGGTTATCGCTGCGGGCGCGCTAGGCGCACTGGTTGGTTCAACAGTCGAATTTGCAGCGGGCCGCTGGCAGGGTGAGCCAGTTCTCCTCCGGGTCGGCCGGCCGTTCCGGCAGAAGCCCGAGCGCGTGCAGGAGCTCCGTGGTCAGTTCCAGAGGCACCCCATCGCGCCGCTGTTCATGGCCCGCTTCATCACCGGCCTGCGAAACGTTGCCGGACTCGTCGCGGGCGCGAGCGGCGTAGCGCTCGGCCGTTTCCTCGCGGTCAGCGCGGCAGCAGCTCTCGCGTGGTCGTCGCTGATCACGCTCGAGTACTACTTCGCCGGCCGGGTCATCCTTGCCGCGCCCACGTGGTTACAGATCGCGCTGATCATCGTCGGGGTCTCGGCGACGATTGTTTCGTTTCGTTTCCTGCGGCCGGGACTCGGCGTTCGAGACCGGCGCCCCGCCGAGGCGGCGGAAGTATCGGATCAGCAGGCTTGCGTCAGCGCGCTTTCGCGGTTAGCGCTTCGTGCCAGCCACGATGAACGCGGTGAGCGCCGCTAGAAACTCGCCCTGTTCGGCTTTGGCGCGTAGATCGCTCCACCACCGTTCGACCGCTTCGGGCGTCAGTAGGCCTTCGTCCTGGACGCGGACGAGGTGGCCGCCGAGCAGCAGCTCGTAGAACTCGAGAGTGAGGAAGAGAACATGCGGCAAGACGGTCACGTCGGTCAAGCCGTGCTCGCGGAACAGACGCGGCAACCGCCGGCCTATCCAGCCGTGTTGGAGCCCGTCGCTG